>MNVD01000020.1 GCA_001871445.1 Candidatus Magasanikbacteria bacterium CG1_02_41_34 | reverse complement strand
ATTGCTCTATGCTGTGCGATATCACTGGAATGATGAGGCTGATGACTATGCGAGTGCATATATCTTGCGTGATGCGGATAAAATAGATGGCCTAGGTGAAATTGGATTGCAACGACATCATGAGCATACAAAAGGAAATTTGAAAAAAGCACACATGGGATTGCGACTGCGATATGAATGGTTGTGTCACTTCAAAACAGATACTGCCAAACGTCTCAATGAAGAACGTGATTTGATTGCACCGTTTGAAGCAGAACGAACACGACTGTTGAAGGATAACATAACATCCGTAGAACTATAATATGAAAAAAGGAAAAGTCCTCGTTGCTATGAGTGGCGGTGTTGATTCTTCTGTTGTTGCCGCGCTGCTTGTTCATCAGGGATATGATGTTACTGGCGCCTATATGAAACAATGGTCTGATACAAAAGATATATCAGGTCTTTGTGAGTGGAAAAAAGATCGTCGGGATGCCATGCGTGTGGCAGCGCATCTGGGAATTCCACTCTTGACGCTTGATTTTGAAAAAGAATATAAAGAGTGGGTGATGGGGTATATGTTTGCAGAATACGAAGCTGGACGAACACCAAATCCAGATGTGATGTGCAACAAGTTTATTAAATTTGATGCATGGCTCAAGAAAATTTTGGAAATGGGGTTTGATGCAATGGCGACTGGACATTACGCACGTATTTCACGTAGCACGAATCACGTAACACGTAACACGTCGCAGGAAGAAGTGATACGTGATATGTGTTATGTGTTACGTGCTGCAAAGGATGAAGACAAAGATCAGACATACTTTTTACACCAGCTCACACAAGAGCAATTATCCAGAACAATGTTTCCGCTTGGCGAATATACAAAAACAGAAGTTCGTGAGTTGGCTCGAAAGTTTGGTTTGCCTACCGCAGAGCGAGCAGAGAGTATGGGCATCTGTTTTGTCGGTGAAATGCCGATGAAAGATTTTTTGCAGCAAAAAATTAGTAAAAAGCCTGGAAATATTGTTACAGAAGATGGTACTGTTGTTGGTGAACATGAGGGGCTTTCTTTTTATACGATAGGGCAGCGACACGTTGGGCAACTCACAAATAGTAAGACACAAGATACAAATCGTTCTGCGATGTATGTGTTGGAAAAACGTTTTGAGAATAATGAGTTGGTTGTTGGAAATGAAGAAAGTGCTTTGCTCTATAAGAAAGAAATACGTGTAACAAATGTTCACTTTGTGAGTGGACAAGCCCCAGAATTTCCACTACACTGTCAAGTAAGGCTACGCCATAGACAATCATTGCAGAATGCAGAATGTAGAATGCAGAATGGAAAATTGCAACTTGATTTTGAAATCAAACAACGGGCTGTGACTCCAGGGCAATTTGCAGTGTTATATAAAGAAGGAGTGTGTCTCGGTGGTGGAGTGATTGCGTAGTTCAATATTCTTTATTTTATTTTCAAACATATGTTTGGACTGACAGGAAATGAGAATGCATACAGTTTTGGTTTTGGGCAGATTATGCTTATTATAGGTGTTGGAATGCTGATTTTTGTGGCATATAAATTTTTCAAAGAATAACTTGTATGAAAGCAAACGAAATTCGAAGTACGTATCTCTCATTTTTTGAGAAACAAGGGCATACGATTATTCCATCGTCTTCTCTGGTCCCTGATAATGATCCTACAACTTTGTTTACCGGTTCTGGAATGCAGCCTATTTTGCCATATTTGCTCGGACAACCGCATCCCTCTGGAACGCGTTTGACTGACTCGCAAAAGTGTTTTCGTTCACAAGATATCGAAGAAGTAGGGGACAATCGTCATACGACATTTTTTGAAATGCTTGGAAACTGGTCGTTTGGTGATTATTTCAAAAAAGAACAAATTCCTTGGTTATTTCAGTTTCTTGTAGACGATATAGGTCTTGATCCTTCAAAACTCTATGTGACGTGTTATGCAGGAAGTGAGAAGTTTGATATTCCAAAAGATACCGAAGCTGCGGAGTTGTGGCAGGGTTTATTTCAAGAAAAAGGCATCACACATGCAACTGCAGAAATGGGATCTGAAGCAGAAGGATATGTGCGAGGAATGAAGGATGGTGAACGTATTTTCTTTTTTGATGGCAAGAAAAATTGGTGGAGCCGTGGTGGATCTGAAGCAACGACACCTATAGGTGATCCGTGTGGTCCTGATACTGAAGTGTTTTATGATTTCGGAGGAGAACACGATGTTGCCTGGGGAGAACATTGTCATCCAAACTGCGACTGTGGACGTTTTATGGAAATTGCAAACAGTGTGTTCATGGCGTACAAACGTACTGAAAGTGGATTTGAAAAACTTGAAAAACAAAATGTAGATTTTGGTGGTGGACTCGAGCGTATTGCGGCTGCACAACAAAAAAATCCAGATGTGTTTCTTATTGATTTGTTCGATGAACCACGAAAGATTGTTGAAACACAGTCAGGGAAAACATACGATGACAGTGTTGAAATTACACACAATTATCGTATTATGCTCGATCATTTACGCGCAGCTGTGTTTCTTATTGCTGACGGTGTGTATCCGTCAAACAAAGATCAGGGGTATTTTGCAAGACGATTGGTACGCCGAGCAGTTCGTGCTGGATATAAACTTGGTATTGAAACACAAGTCACTGCGCCTATTGCGGCCGCTTTTATTTCTACCTATAGTGAGGCATATCCCCAGGTAGCAAACATGAAAGAAAAAATTGAAGATATCCTGGATGGCGAAGAAAAGAAATTTCGAAGTGCGCTCGTGAGAGGAGAAAAAGAATTTGGAAAGATTGAGAAGAATATCAAGACTGAAATTGAGAAATGTGGAGAGTTTATGATTGATCATATCGCCAAGATGTCTTTTGATTTATATCAGACATTTGGTCTGCCATTTGAAATTTTTACAGATTTGCTCCAAAAAACATTTCCAGAATCAGCATTTGATGAAAACGAATTGACGTATTCCTACGACAAGATCTTTGAAGAACACCAAAACGTATCACGACAAGGGATGGATAAGAAGTTTAAAGGTGGACTTGCCGATCATTCTGACATGAGTATTCAGTACCATACAGCTACGCATTTGCTCCATGCTGTTGTGCTCGGATTGCTTGGTTCTGAGGCCTTCCAGAAAGGTAGCAATATTACGCCAGAGCGACTTCGATTTGATTTTGCGTATGATAAGAAGGTCACTGATGAAGAAATAAAGGCAATTGAAGACTTGGTCAATGCTGCTATTAAAAAAGATTATCCTGTGAGCTGGCAGATGTTGTCTGTGGATGAAGCGCGAGCAAAAGGAGCTATTGGCTTGTTTGATAATTCATACGAAGAAAAAGTAAAAGTCTATACCGTTGGTGATCCTGATGTCTCTATGAAAGCTGATGTTTCTCACCCAACGTTTAGTCAGGAATTTTGTGGTGGGCCACATGTAGAACATACCGGCGTGCTTGGTGTGTTCAAAATTACAAAGGAGGAAGCGGTCTCTGCTGGTGTACGTCGAATCCGCGCAATACTCGAATAACATGGTAAGAAAAATTATCCGTTATGCCATCGATGCGAGACATTCATTCATGAAGTATTTCATTGTTGGGATTGTTGGTGTCGGCTTGGATCTTGTTACATTAACGTTGTTTCGAGAAAGGCTTGGTGTTACTCCGTATATCGCAGTCATGTTGAATCAAATTATTATTATTTCGTTCAATTTTACTGCGAATAAAATTTGGTCATTCAATAATAAGACGCTTCCTCACAAACAGTTTGTAAGGTATATGATGCTCTTTGCATTCAATTATGCACTGGCGATTTTCTTTATGTATATTTTTAATGAACATATTGGCATAGACTATCGGCAGGTTCGTATTGGGACGATCGTTCTCTCCCTGTCTTGGAATTTTGTGCTGTATCGACATTGGGTGTTTCATATTGATGCCGTGTCCCCAACTGATACAAAAAAAAGAGTCCTTCAATTGTATGACCGAGGGTGTCCCCCTTGCTATAATAGACAAAATTGACTATACTGATACATATTCCAACTTATTCACATATCTCGGCACAGTATCGACTTGACAGGGGAAATGCTTTCCTGTAGACTTGTGCCTAGACTAATTGAACTGAAGAAAATGGCTAAAAATGATGACATGATCGAAGCGCGGGGCGTGATAGAAGAAGCACTTCCCGGGACAAAATTTCGCGTTCGGCTCGAAAATGACCATGAGGTTATTTCCACGATTGCCGGAAAAATGCGGAAATTTCGTATTCGACTTGGTGTTGGTGATGAAGTCAAAGTAGAGATCAGTACCTATGATCTCACGAAAGGACGCATCACATATCGATACTAAGATATAGCTTGTTTTTACAATAAAAAGAAATCAACCAGTGTGGTGGAGCATTCTCTCGCGAATAGGCAGATCTGTCATTGAGAGAAGCAACGATATCACGGCAGTGGTTGATGGTTTTTGTTTCCTAAATGACATTATCGATTTCGTATGAAAGTTCACAGCGGCGTGAAGCCACGATGTGCAAAATGTAAAGTCGTTCGCCGAAAAGGCGTGGTTCACGTTATTTGTGAAAACCCTCGTCATAAACAGCGACAAGGACAAAAAAAGCGCACCAGCGCTGGTAATTAATAGTTTTGTATGCGTGTAGCAGGAGTTACAATCCCAAAACAAAAACGTGTTGTCATTGCCCTCACTTATGTGAAAGGTATTGGTCAAACGAGCTCAGAAAAGATTTTGAGTACTGCTGGTATTGATGAAAGTATCCGAGTAAAAGATCTTACACAAGAGCAAGAAGATAAAATTCGTTCAATTCTTGAAGGAGAATATAAGACAGAAGGTGATCTTCGTCGTGACGTCGCTGCAAATATCAAGCGGTTGAAGGATATCAAATCATACCGAGGTATACGACACATGAAGCGTCTTCCTTCACGAGGACAGCGCACAAAAACAAATTCTCGTACCGTGCGAGGAAATGTCCGAAATAAAGCGGCAAGTGGGAAGAAACCAGGTGCACAAAAGACATAACCTCCGCTAGTAATGTTTTATGGCAACGAAACCAACAAAACCAACAAAAGCAAAAAAGAAAAAAGTCCAATCACGAAATGTGGGAACTGGTCGTGCCTATGTACAGGCAACCTTCAATAACACGATCGTGACACTGACCGACGCAAATGGAAATGTACTTGCTTGGGCAAGTGCTGGTATGGTCGGGTTCAAAGGACCAAAAAAAGCAACGCCCTACGCAGCATCAAAAGTGGTAGAAAAAGCAATGGAAATGGTGCAATCATACGGTCTCAAAGAAGTAAGTGTCTTTGTCAAAGGTATTGGTGGTGGACGCGAATCAGCAATTCGTGGCCTCAACAACCAGGGACTTAATGTAACATCTATCAAAGATGTGACACCAATTCCACACAATGGTTGCCGACCACCAAAACGAAGACGAGTTTAATATATAGCGCATTTACGATTTTTATTTCGATATGGGAAGATATACAGGTCCAAAAAATAAAATAGCTCGCCGATTTGGTGTAAACCTCGGGCTGAAGACTAATGCAGCAAAAGTTGCAAAGCGTCTTAATCAAAAACCGGGGCAGCATGGTGCTCGTCGCCGTTCTTCAACGTCTAGTTTTGGAAAACAGCTTGAAGAAAAGCAAAAAGCAAAATTTATTTATGGTCTTCGTGAGCGTCAATTTCGTGGGTATGTAGAAGAAGCAAACCGACGAGAAGGCGACTCAGGTGTCAATTTGAATAAAATCCTTGAATCACGTCTTGACAATGTCATCTATAGAATGGGATTTGCAGTGACACGTGCACAGGCACGTCAATTTGTAAACCACGCCATGTTTACTGTCAACGGTAAAAAACTCAATATTCCTTCATATCTGACAAAAGTGGGAGATGAGATCGCCCTTCGAGACAACAAACAAGGAAAGAAAATTTTTGAACCTATTACTGATCAGCTATCAAATGCAAAAGCACCATCATGGCTCAAAGTAGATCCTTCAGCAAAAAAAGGGTCTGTACTTTCAGCGCCATTGCAAGAAGAAGTAGAAAATGTATTTGATGTAAAGCTTATTATCGAGTACTACTCAACACGTTAAAAACCTGTCACTTTATAACCATATTCACCTATGGAATACAACATCCCACTCCCAACCACTATCGAATTCAACGATACCGACCGTGAACACGTCGGCCAGGTTGTGATAACCCCATGTAGTAAGGGGTATGGGACTACTTTTGGCAATGCACTGAGACGTGTGCTTTTGTCTTCACTCCCTGGTGCCGCTGTAGAATCTGTGAAAATTGAGGGTGTGCAGCATGAATTCTCTGCCGTCGAAGGTGTGCAAGAAGACATGATTGAAATCATTTTGAATCTCAAGCAACTCGCTGTACAAGTGCATAGTGATGAACCAATAACATTGACACTTACAAAAAAAGGGAAAGGTCCTATCACTGGAAAAGATTTTGATAAAAATGCTGACGTAGAAATTGCAAATCCAGACATGGTCATCGCAAACGTGACTGATGATAAAAAAGCTTTTACCATGGAGATTACTGTGGCAAAAGGACAAGGATATGTCCCAGTTGCACAAAAAGAAACAAAGCATCTTGATCTTGGTACGATTGCAATCGATTCACTCTACACGCCTATTCGAGATGTTGGATACAATGTTGAAATGACTCGTGTGGGAGACGTAACAAACTACGAAAAATTGGTTATGACCGTAGAAACTGATGGAACGATTACTCCAAAGGATGCTATATCAGGAGCAACAAAAATATTGATGGATCACTTTTCATTGCTTTTGAATGAAACAGATGAGGTAAGCGCATAAGCATCATCGAATTAGAAAGATATGAGACATTTAAAGAAAAAACCACGAACACTCGGAAGACCAAAGGCTCAGCGAGAAGCGCTCATGCGAAATCTTGCTGAAAGTTTGATTCTTCACGAAGCGATCGTAACGACAAAAATCAAAGCAAAAGAATTGCGTAAGTTTGTTGAACCTTTGATTACTACAGCAAAAGGTGGTACACTTACTGACCGACGTAGACTCATCCAAGCTCTCTACACTGATATTGCTGTAAGAAAATTGATGGATGACCTCGGACCACGATATAAGGAACGTAAAGGTGGATACACCCGTGTTCTTAAAATAGGTTTTCGTCCAAATGATGGTGCTGAAAAAGTACGCATCGAACTTGTATAATATGACACAGACTATAACACGAGCACAACACGAAATAGACGCAACTGGCAGAGCGCCAGGTCGCGTAGCTACTCAAATAGCTATGATTCTTCGTGGAAAAAACAAACCAACGTTTGAACCTCATATTGATGCTGGTGATTTTGTCACTGTTGTCAATGCAAGCAAGGTACTGTTTACAGGTGATAAGCTTGTACAAAAAGATTATTATCACCATACCATGCATCCTGGTGGACTTAGAACAAAAGCAATGAAGTATGTTTTTGATGAAAATCCAGGTGAAGTTATTCGTAAAGCAGTGTATGGTATGCTTCCAAAAAATAAGCAGCGAGACGAGATGATGAAGCGTCTCACCATTAAGAACTAATTATGAGTATGGCTACGAACAATACACAAGATATAACTCGAGCTGTAGGCAGACGAAAAGAAGCTGCCGCACGTGTTCGCCTTACTCCAGGAAAAGGAGAAATTGTTGTGAATGGAAAAGAATTCAAAGCATATTTTACCACATTGATTTTGCAAAATATCGTTTCTTCACCACTCGAAGTAACGGGAAAATTGAAAGATTTTGATGTATCTGTAAAGGTAGCAGGTGGTGGATCACGAGGACAAGCAGAAGCTGTCCGACATGGTATTTCTCGCGCTCTTGTAGACTGGAATGCTGATCTCAAGCCAGCACTCAAGGTAGAAGGATTCATGACACGAGATGCACGAACAAAAGAACGAAAGAAACCAGGGTTGCTCAAAGCGCGACGTGGACGACAGTGGAAGAAGCGATAATTACGGATTACTGATTATTCTGATTTACAAATATTCAAAAACCGGCTTATGCCGGTTTTTTTGTATTGACAATATATTTACTTTATGATATGGTCTTTTATTCTTTGGGATGTCATGAATAACATGGTAAGCAAAGAATACATATGATGTGTACAAAAGGTGTTCATTTGAGAACAATCTTTGTACAGTTTTGGGAGTCGTCGGCGATCCAACCAACGCCGGCACAGCCGGCCGCAAGGCCACACCGCAACCCAAACCGTGGAGGAATCCATGCGTCAGAAACCAGGTAGCCCTTGGGCAGTCTCCGGCATCTGGAGAACCCCGAGTGTGTATGTGATCGAAGCTTGTCAGGGTTCCATCGACTGTGGACTGGAAGTCCATTTGACGATTGATCTCGGCTACGATTGCATCCCGTGTCGATTCTTCAATCTGCTGAGAAATGTGGGTGGCAACACACACGAGTTTCAGGGTGAGGGATCCTACACGGGTATTCAGCGCGTTCCGATTCGAGTCTGGATTCGTGGGGCTGACCACCGTGCGTTTCTCGGCATCGATATGGAGTGGCATGTCAGCATTGGTGAGTTGCTAAAGACTTCTTCCGTGCGAAGTGGTCTCTACACCTCTCTTCTCCGTCGTCTACAACCCCATAGCAAGGTGACCACCGATCAGGACATCTTGCGTGCTGGTCATGATGCCAATCGTCGGTAGGAACTGACACCACCCCGGGTACGCGTTCGCGCGTCCCGGGGTCTTTCTTTTTTATTTGCACAACGCCGTCGGCACACTCGATATATTTTTTCGTTCGGGAGTACTGAGAAGGTTTCGTTTCATGTGCCAGTTTTTATCTTCACTCGTTCTGCCGATATTGATACTGTATGGCCCATATTTTTGTTTGATAGCGTCGTATGCGTTCATAACGGCGGTATCTTCAATTCGTTCACTTGAAAATAAACTTTTTTGATAATGTGCATCGTCAACGATATCGGTGCAGACAATACCTGCTTTTGCATAGTGAAATCCTGGTTTGAATGTTTTTTCTACGACATCAATTGCATGTTGTATCAACATCCGGCTATCATTTGTGGCTTCATCAAGTGCAATTGTTTTTGATGCATAATATCTCTCTGGAGAAAATTGAGATGTCATGAAAAATGGACGGATGACATGTGTACGGAGGTCTTCGTCACGAAGCATTTTTGCTGCGCGGTCGGCAAAGTAGGTGAGCGCATCGATAATATCTTTTTTTTCTGTTATTCGTGTCCCAAAGGAACGACTGCGAATGACAGATTTTCTCATATCACTATGATGATCTAGGGATGTGCTTTCAATTCCACGCAATTCATGCACGAGTGAGAGCCCTGGTGTGCCAAGCTCTTTTTTTATCCATACATCATTTTTTTTCAAGAGATCCTCTGTAGTATGAATGCCAAGGCGTGGGAGCTTTTCTCCAAAGGCTCTCCCTACACCCCAGAGATCTTGCACGGGAATGTTTGAAAAATAGGGGACTGCTGCTTCGGCTGTTTCAAAAATTAAGATGCCATTATGTTCTGCATGTTTTTTTGCGAGTTCGTTTGCTGCCTTTGCAAGAGTTTTTGTTGGGCCGACACCGATTGAGACGGGAATACCAGTCCACTGTGTGACTATTTGTTTTGTTTCTTCTACGAGTGATTGGATATCTTTTACGCCTGACACATCGGCAAAGGCTTCATCTATGGAATAGATAGAAATATTTGGGAGACATGTTTCTAGTGTTTCCATCACGCGACCAGACATATCGCCGTAGAGAAGATAGTTGGAAGAAAATACACGGACGTTGTGGCGTTGTAAATATTCTTTCCATTTGAAATACGGTGCTCCCATCGGAACACTCAGTTTTTTTACTTCATTTGATCGTGCCACAATACAGCCATCATTGTTTGACAATATAACGACTGGTTTTCCTTCAAGCTTTGGATTGACCACGCGCTCGCAGGATACAAAGAAATTGTTACAGTCGACAAGAGCGTACATGGCAATTAACAACTAACAACTAACAATTAACAATTAACAATTAACAATTAACAAATTTTTACTTCAATGAATGAATGACATTCGTTACAACCCCCCAGATAGTGAGTTCTTCTTCATTGGAAATATGGAGAGGGGAGTATCTGTCATTTTCTGGGACGAGGATAATGCCTTTTGTTGTTTTGTGCAATCGTTTTACTGTGAGATCTCCATCAACTACGGCAATCACCACATTGCCATGCAGCGGTGACAGAGATTTGTCTACAATTAATATGTCTCCTGAAAAAATACCTGCTCCTTCCATAGAGTCTCCCTCTGCACGCACTAGAAACGTCGCTGGCGGATTCTTTACTAGATAGTCATGAAGATCTATATCTTGCTCGATATAATCATCAGCAGGCGAAGGAAATCCCGCAGAGACGGGAGAATCAAACATCGGATATGGAGCGTTTGTTGTGTGGCTTGTGGTATATACATGCGTTACTTTCATATGCATCATCCTCTTATGGTGACAAAATAGAAATGGGATTTGGGTCAATTTTCCAGGTGTCTGGAATGTGGGCATTGAGCCAGACGAGATCTTCCTCCCACAATTCAGGAGAGAGACGTGCCATGACCGCAAACCAATGTCGTCCGCGATAATATCGTGGGTGCATATCAAAGCTATCGGTAAGCTCTATATCTTTGTGTTGTTCTCTCAATCGTTTTTTGAGTACGACGACACTTGTTTCCATTACTTTTTTTGCTTCGAGAAAATTCGCATGGCCATAAAAATATTTTACCAAATATTTGTATGGTGGGTAGCCGAGTTTCATCCTATGATTGAGATCTGTACGGTAGAATCGATCTGGTTCTTCAAGTGATTTGAATAATATATGTGTTGGTTCACGTGTTTGGATGAAAAACTGTGCGTCTGCTCTTTTGTGATAGTGTACTTCTCGCAACAAATGCCAAAGCGATTCTTGAGCTCGAAATTCTGGCAGCGAAAGTTGCATGTCTATGTCAAGGAAGGCGACGAGATCAGTCTTTTGCCAATTTATGTATGGAAATGCTGTGTCAGTTCCAATGAGGATAATAGGGAAATTAAGTACCTGGGCAGTTTGGGAATTTGTTTCGCTATCTACGCGAATCACTTGATGCGGAAGATTGTGTTCTTTTACGAAATCGATCAGTAATTTTTCTACCGTTTCTGTACCTACACCTGATATTGTGACAATGGTTTCTTTACACTTCGGACATATCGTAGGAAGTGACGCTGCTGTTTTGCAATAATGGCAGGTGAGTTGCTTATTTTTTTCATGCAGGATTTGTGGAAGTTTGCAGCTTGGGCATGTCGCACGCCAGCCACAGCTATTGCAGCCAATATACGTGGCAAGGCCAAGGCGATTGAGATAGAGAAATGCATCTCCCTGCAGGGCGAGTAATTGCTGTTCGAGTTTTTCAGAAATAGGGGAAAAATTTCTTCCCCTTCGTTCGTCGCTTATATTGACAATGTGGCAATCTAAGAAAGGAGTGATGTCTACTGTTTCGGATGCATATTGATGTTTGTGTATATGAAAATATGATTCCAAACTCGGAGAGAAACTCATCATATGTATGTCTACACCGTGCCTCGTTCGAAGTAATTCAGCAACATCTTTTACATGAAATCTTGGAGCTTGATCCCAGTGTTTATGATTGTCTTTGTGTTCGTAATCGATGACAATTTTTTTCAGATTGAAATATGGTAGCAAAAGTGCTCCACGTGTACCTAGGATAATATGTTTTTCTCCATTGCGTATCTGTAGCCACCGTTCAAATTGTTCTTTGGTAGACAGTCCGCTATGCCAGACAACGATATTTTCTTCGTATTCGTTGAGATACGAAAGAATAGTGTCGATGTATTGTATTTCGGGAACAATTATGGCAATTTGTTCTTTTGTATTCAAGTACTCAAGTTGGCTAGTAAGCATGTCTTTGTGCTCTTTTTCATTTACATAGTGGGAGAATGTCGGCTTGTGTACCAGATTACTTACTGGTGTGAGTATGCCTCCCAACGTAATTGTTTTTAATTTTCTTTTTTGCAGTGGCAACAGCATCATTTTTGTCAGTGTTCCATATGAGACCCCGTACCATTCGGAGAGTACTTTCAATTGTTCGAGATGTGCGGTTGATACTATTCGTGTTTCATGGATAATGTCAATTACTTCTTTGAGTGCGCTCGTATCAGACGCACGTTTTTCTCTCAATGATAAAACAAGCCCGAATATTTCGGACGATTTAAGCGGTATCTTTACCAGCTGCCCGGGTGTAATTCTTTCTTTGATATCTTCTGGAACAGTATAATCAAAATGTGAGAATCGGCGTGGCAGGCGTTTGATTGGAATGATTTCGGCGATCATGGGCTAATCATAGTTACTAACTTACATGAAACTGTCCAGTGAGATAGCCAACACCAAAAGGTGCTTCATAGACATATTCTTCAAAAGAACAATGCATATTTGAAAGTACGCCACACATGATAAGGAGGGAACGGTACAGGCATTCATCGGCATGAGAAACTTTTTTAGGATCGAGCGTTTCTATGCCGTATCTGTCTTCGATTGAAAGAAACTTTCTTATTTCTGTATCAAACCATTCGCCATCTTTATGAAATCCTGCTGGAGAATTTTTTGTCAGTGTATGTGCCATGTCTCCTGATGCTATGACTGCAATGCGTTTGTCGGATTCCATGATGACTTCTTTGATAAGTTCGCCAAAGGCGACATGTGTCTTTGAATCAAGTTTGCTGTAGCCAATTGGCAAAATAGTGACATCTTTCATATGGTTGGTCAGATAGACCAGTGGAATAGATGCGCCATGACCGAGGTATTCATTACTGACAAGTCTTGTGGGCAGCTTTTGTTCGTTTGCTTTGTGTTGGATTTTTGCAGCAAGATCTGGTGTACCTTTCCAGATGTGTTCCGTTGTCATGTCACCAAACTTTTCAAATCGAGACTCAAGCTCTGTATGCGCATTTACCACAAAGGCATCTTCAAATACACCTTCATGAGGGGTAATTATAATGATGCGATGTGGTTTTGCAAGATAAAGCTCTTGTTCCAGTTTTTCGAGTGCAATTCTTGTTGCATCAAGTTTAAAAATAGCATCTTTTCCAACAGTAGGAAGGAGGATGACTGGATGGGGTACAATTCCGGCAAATACGAGAGACATAGTGTTAGAAGGTTTTCATCGCCCATTCAGTAAGAACTTTTGGGGCGGCAAATTTATTTGCGCTTTCTGGATTTCCTAGGCTAATGATAACAAATTGCTTTCCATCAGATTTTCGTGAGACCAACATAGCGAGGTTATCGCCAGATTCATAAATATATCCTGTTTTGCTGGCGACGATAGTGAATGACAGTGTTTTGTCCTTCATGAGATCATTCGTATGATCATCAAAATGGTGGGGGAGTCCATCGAGGTCAAGGAGCTCATCGTAGGCATATGTCGCTGTCCCCATGTACTGCTTTACCGTACCATTTGCTGTGGCTTTCGTAAAGATCGTCAGATATTCTCGTGCTGTGGTGTCATTCTCTACTGCGCCGCCGTAGACATCTTTGAGAGATGTTTTTGTTAGTCCCCAGTCTCGCAATTGTGCATTCATTTTTGATACAAATCCTGCTTCGTCATTTGTCACACTGGAGACGAGCATCCGGACGGGCGTGTTCATTGATGAGATGAGGACAGCACTCAGAAGGTCGCTGTTTTTGACACGTTCACCATCAATGATTCTGTATCTATGGAATTCTGGTGGTGTTTTTTGTGTGGCACTGTTGAATGTCACGGATCCGTTTAGATTGAGTCCTTCTTTTATCAACATATAGGTCGTCATAACTTTTGCGAGTGATGCTGTGGGTCTCACTGTATCAATATTTTTACCAGCGAAAATTTCTCCACTAGCATAATCTGCAATAAGATATGCATCGACAGGAGAGTCCATTGTTTTACCGACAAAAGTCCAATGGTCTTTTGGGGTTGTGATCATGAGATCTGCAATGTCTGTCGTTTGTGTGGTCGTGCTTTCTTGACTTGCTGTTGTAGGGGGTACAGTGGGCTTATTTGTGGAAGGGGTTGCGGTAACTGGCTGTGTGATGATATCACTTCGTAGGTAAATAGGCTCAGCCGTTTCATGAAGAATCCCAGTAAATTCATTGATGGTGACAATATTTTTCCAGTCATAGCCAAGGCCATTGAAAACATCTTCAGAAGCTATATGTCGCTTTTTGCCATTTTCTATGGCATATACTCTATTATCTCCCTCAACAAGTACGAGTGCTCCATCTTTTATTTTGACCGGTTGACCTGGGACGTATGATTTCAGTTTGTCAATTGATACGGTTTGCAATGTCAAATTGGGAAAGTTTTCTTTTATAATTGCTTTGTCGTAGATGAGATGATATTCATTATCTTTTAGATAGTACAGCGCGCTATTTTCTTTTATTTGAACAAGTTCTCCGAGTGGATTCGTAGTGTTGGCTGTAATCGTTGAGCCGAGAATATATACACTAAGATCTTGCTCACTTACGTCAAGAATTTCGTCAGGATTGTATCCAAGTTTCCCTACTGTATCGCTGGATGCAAATGGGCGTTTTGCATCATAATCAAGGAGGTAATAGCCACCACCTGTTGTTTTTACAATAGAATAGTTTGGCAAGCTAATACTCGAGCCGATGTCGTATCGAGTAAGCTCAGAGCTGGGTACGGTGACGATACGTCTCAAATCATATCTCGTTGCCAATGCAGTCATGCTTGCAAATGGACGTCTTTTTCCGTTTTGAAGGAGGTAAACTGTCGCATCATTTGCAGATTTCAAAAGAGTGCCATCTGGATAAACTTGATCAAACCAAGATTGCCAGAGCGTCCAGAAATTTTTGTTTCCTTGCAGATGTGGTGTATATGTATAGAGAAATCCTGTTGCAAGTGTTGATGGGGTAATAAATTCACCATCTATGGTATAGCTGAGAGGTGGACGTTTGATCCAACTTTGAGATGAAACATTGTCATAATACCAGCGCATGATGCCGGCAGCTGCATCGACTTGTTTCCCAAATCCTTGATTGTCTTTGTATGTCTGGCAATCCCAACCACAACCATCGCTGATACCATAGCCTGTTGCGCCATCGAGTTGTTTTTGCGTTGGGCTTTTTTCTGTGATCAAACTTTGTTCTTTCTGAAGTTTGACGAGTATATATTTTGGATTTATTTTATTGTCTACGGCTGCGCCATAAATAATATCTGCAGCGAGTTTATTGATGCCATTTTTATCTTCTGTACGAAGTGTCGAGAGAAAACTCCCTCGTTCGTCGAGAAATGCCTGGATATCTGTGCGAGACATGATATTCCATGCTTGCAATTCTTCGTCAGAAAGGAGAAAGTTTGGGTTGAAATCTGCTGTGGTCGCCAAAAAGGCTGGTTGCGGGAGTACCATGCCAAGGACGATCACAAAAGAGAAAATACGTTTTGATATATGATTCATAGATAGTGAGTATAGCATAGATAATATGAGGAAAGGAACAGTTTGCCAAAACAATAGTTTTTCGCTAGAATAAGGTTACTTTTGATTTGCTATTTTGTTATGTGAACCGAAGGGAGCAATTCTTCGAAGGCTAGATATAGGAAAGATTTCTCCCTTCGGTCGAAATGACAGGCTTTATATTATGCTATCAATCGTTGCAACACCCATTGGAAATCTCGGGGATATCACCCTCCGCGCTCTTGAGATACTCAAATCTGCGGATATTATTTTGTGCGAAGATACACGAGTGACAAAGAAATTGCTTTCATATTACGAGATCACGACGCCGACGATGAGTTATCATCAGCACAGTGATGAAAAAAAAATCAGTGAGATACTCTCATTATTAGCAGACGGAAAACATCTGGCGCTTGTTACAGATGCAGGGACGCCGGGTATTTCAGATCCTGGGAATAAACTCATTGCAGACATTCACACACAGATGCCTGACGTCTCTACTGTTCCTATTCCAGGTCCTTCAGCCGTTATCGCAGCACTTTCTATCTCAGGATTTCCAACTGACAAGTTCATTTTCATGGGCTTTCCTCCACACAAGAAAGGGCGAGAGACATTTTTTCGGGAAGTTGCAGAGGCAAAGTATACTGTGGCATTGTATGAATCCAATCATCGAATTTTGAAAGCCATTGGGCAATTGGGCAAAGTGTTAGAAGGGGATAAGGAAGTGGTGATTTGCCGAGAGTTGACGAAGAAGTTTGAAACTGTGTATCGTGGAAGTATTGAGGAGGTTTCGAAGATGGAGATGTCGGAGAAAGGTGAGTTCGTGGTCGTTGTTCGTGGAAGTAGATAACAGAACTATATTTTTTATATGAGAAAAGAAATATTTTACCCACCTAAACATGCAGAAAAAAAATATCATTGTCCTCATTGTGGTGTTTTCGCTAAACAATTTTGGTCACATATACAGGCTCGAGAGATTTGGGGCAATAGTTCAATAGATCCTACCGTTTCCTTTAGTGAGAATTTGCGTCCAGAATGGACTATATCAAAATGTGAACATTGCTCTGAAAAAGTAATTTGGTTAAGTAAATCAATTATTTATCCTAAAAAGATGAATGTTCCCTTGCCAAATGAAGATTTGTCTGATGATATACAGAGTGACTATTTTGAAGCTGCTGCCGTTTTGGAGGAATCAGTAAGATCATCCGCAGCACTTTTACGATTGGCGCTTCAAAAGCTTTGTAAGCAATTAGGTGAAAAAGGAAAAGATATCAATGATGACATTAAAAGTTTGGTTAAAAAAGGATTGAATTCTCAAATTCAGCAATCTTTAGATATTTTAAGAATTACAGGAAATAATGCTGTACATCCTGGTCAGATAAATCTTGAGGAGAATCGTGAATTGGTTTTAAAATTGTTTGACCTGATAAATTTTATAGCGGAAAAAATGATTACTGAACCAAAAGAGATTAGTAGTTTTTATGGGCAACTTCCTGATTCATCAAAAGAAGCTATTGTTCAAAGAGATAAAACGGAAGATACCGCAATATAAATCAATCTTGTTATGAAAAATTTCTATATCACAACCACCCTCCCATACGTCAATGCCGACCCACACATCGGCTTTGCGCTTGAGATTGTACAGGCAGACGCGATTGCTCGGTATCAGCGTATGCTTGGTAATGATGTAATTTTCAATACAGGCACAGACGAACATGGACTGAAAATTCACAGAAAAGCAGAAGAACAGGGTATTCCTACACAGGAATATGTCGATGGCTATGCTGCAACATTTGGAAAGTTGAAAGATTCACTCAATTTGAGCTATACAAATTTTACTCGTACGACCGATCCACATCACAAAGTTGCTGCACAAGAATTTTGGAAGCGTTGTGAAGCAAATGGTGACATTTATAAAAAAGAATATCAGGTAAAATATTGTGTCGGCTGTGAACTCGAAAAAACAGATTCAGAACTTGTAGATGATAAGTGTCCGATTCATCCAACATACGAGATAGAAATGATCAGTGAAGAAAATTATTTTTTCAAATTTTCTGCATATCAAGAAAAATTGTTGAAACTTTATGAACAAGAAGGGTTTATTGTGCCACAGCACAGGCAACATGAAATCAAAGCATTTGTCGAGCGTGGATTGCAAGATTTTTCTATTTCTCGACTCAAAGAAAAAATGCCATGGGGTGTGCCAGTGCCTGGGGACGGAGCACAAGTCATGTATGTATGGTTCGACGCGCTGGTGAATTATATTTCAACACTCGGCTGGCCCGGCTCCGCTACAGCTGCGCCGGGCAGGCCCGCGACGTTTGAAACATTGTGGGGGACTGTTGAACATCCGAATGGCGTACAAGTCGCGGGGAAAGATAATCTGAGACAGCAGACAGCGATGTGGCAGGCCATGCTTTTGTCTGCACAGTTGCCACCAAGCAAGCAAATTTTTATTCACGGATTCATTACTGCAGAAGGGAAAAAGATGAGTAAAAGTGTTGGGAATGTTGTCGCGCCATACGACGTTGTTGAAAAATACGGTACTGATGCTGTTCGCTACTTTCTCCTCGGTGGATTGCCTAGCTACGATGATGGAGATTGGTCAGAAACACGTTTTGAAGATTTTTACACTGCGCATCTTGCGAATGGGGTGGGGAATTTGACTTCTCGCGTACTGACGATGGTGGAGAAGTATGCAGATGGTGTTATTCCAGAAAAAGAAAAATGTTGGTTTCCTGAACAAATAGAATCTTTTTGGGATTTATTTGGAATGGAACTTAACAATTTCAATTTTGAAGGAGCTCTTCATAGTTTATCTAAACGTTTAGTAAATGAGTTGGATTATTATATAACTCAGCAAAAACCTTGGGAAAAAGCAAAAGTAGGGGAGGATATTTCAGGATTGTTATATCAGCTTGCAGAAGGACTTCGTCATATTGCACTCGCATTACTCCCAATCATCCCAGCAAGTGCAGAAAAAATATTGACGTCGCTGGGAATTGATGTCGCGTCACTTGAATCATTGGAAATAGAATCAGCATGGGCCAGATTGAAACCTGGTACGAAAGTTGTGAAAGGTGATATGTTGTTTCCACGGCTTGAGAAATAGAACGCAGATTACCTGGATTACCAGGATAATCCAGGATCTTGTCAATAAAAATCATGGTGAATCATGGTAATCCTGGAAATCTGTGTTCCATATATATCTATGCAAGATTTATATAAAAAATTCAAAGACTACGGCAAAGTGAAACTCAATGAACCACTTGCCAAACATACGACATTCAAAATTGGTGGACCGGCGTCTTTTTTTGTGACTGTTACGGAAACTGAAAAGCTTGTCGAACTTTTGAAGTTGCTCGATGGCAAAGGGATTGAATATTTCATTCACGGTGGCGGAAGTAATACGCTCGCGAGTGATGCTGGCTATGTTGGTGTGGTGATTGATATTAAAACGAGAAATACCGAGGTAGATGGTGATGTGTTTATGGCTGAAGCAGGCTGCCAAACCGTCGTCGTAGCCCAAAAATCGATGTCTGCGGGGCTTACCGGCTTTGAGTGGGGTGTTGGTGTACCCGGGACTATTGGTGGCGCTGTGAGGGGAAATGCCGGTGCCATGGGTGGTGACATGAAAAAAGATATATTGAAAGTAGACGTATATAAAGATGGGGAAGTCATCACCGTGACAAATGAAGAATGCGAATTTGGGTATCGTGATAGTGCATTCAAAAACAACGGTGGCGTGATACTACGAGCGTATCTGCAATTGAAAAAGGCAGAGCCAGATGCGCACCTCATGAAAAAAGCACTCGAACATCTGCAGTATCGCAATAGTACACAGCCGAAGGGGTTTGCGTCGAGTGGATGTATATTTAAGAATGTAGATATTAGCCAACAGCCAACAGACAACAGACAACAGCAACTTGCTCAGAAGAATAGAACTGCATTGCTTGAACACTTCGATAAAGATGATGAGAAAGTGAAGAATTTTTTGGAAGTAGGGAAAATTTCTGCGGGGTGGCTGATTGAGCAGGCAGGGCTGAAAGGGAAAAAAAGAGGCAAGGTAGAGATAAGTGACAAACATGGAAATTTTATGCTCAATACTGGCGGCGCTACGGCAGATGATGTCCTATCATTGATTGATGAAGTGAAGCAAGAAGTGTATACTAAGTTAGGGATTGAGCTGGAGGAGGAAGTGTCCATTCTTTAAGGCTCAGAAGGCCGAGAAGGCTTGGAAAGCCTAGAATGCTGTTTATATCAATCCACATATTATTTTGAAATAGTTGCTTTCTAAGCCTTCCAAGCTTTCTAAGCATCCTAAGCTTTCTATTATGAACATCAACATCAATTTCACGGGGATTGAACCAACGGAGGCAATCAAGGAGTATGTGACAGAAAAAGTAGAATCGTTAACAACATTTTTTGAAGGGATTGAATCTGCTGATATAGATGTCGGGATGAAAAGTCATCACCATCAAAAGGGAAGCGTTTATTACGCAGAGTTCAAGTTGCAAATTCCAGGTCGACCGAGTTTGTATATATCCAAAGAAGCAGAAGATCTCTATAAAGCAATTGATAAAGTAAAAGATCACATGAAAGTTGAAATTGAAAAAGTAAAAGGAAAAATGCATCAGCTTGATAGAGAAGAATTGAGAGATGTAAAAGGATACGACGGAGAATAAGAAATAATGTTATATAAAAAAACTCGCTCAGCAATTTGCTGGGCGAGTGTTGTATATATGAAGAGGGGCACACAGAGAGAGCGGTGAGCTCTCTCTGTGTGCCCTGAACCGACGGTTGGCCGGGGGATGTGGCCTTTCGTCGGCGTGTCCTCGCGAGGGTCTTCCCCGCTTTGAGACCTCAAGCGAGGAACGGTGATCGATCAGCCAGCGAGGTACCTGCCGTCGTGGTGGGGCGAGATTGTCCCACTTGTGAACGTGGCTCGTTGTCGGCGCTCGCTCGAGCAAGCACCACAGGTGCAGTTGTTGGCGTGGGCTTCCTTATGGCCACAGCCGGAACACCGACCACGGCTGTTCAGCCGGATTTCAGAGAGGCATTGCTCACATCGCTCGACACCGTCGATCTTGAGTGTCATGAGTTCTCTTACTCCTTTGGCCTTCTCGGCCGTCGTTGCGGAACATATTCTCATATTTTGTATCTTTTGTCAACCTAGACATATCCGTTTTCTTCTGCTATACTACGCCCGTTTCGTTCAGCAGTTCAGCTCATAAGCTCGTAAGCAAAAATGCTTATGTGCTTATTGCTTATTCTGCTTCTAAGCTGAAAATATGAGTATATATACAAAAGTTTTTGGAGATTCGAATAAAAAGGCGATTGCAAAGATGCAGTCAAATGTTGAGAAAATCAATGATCTTGAGGCTACTTTTGAGGCACTGAGCGATGACGAGTTGAAAGGAAAAACGACTGAATTTAAGTCTCGTTTTGAAAAAGGAGAAACACTGGATGATATCTTGCCAGAAGCGTTTGCCACTGTTCGTGAAGCTGGAAAGCGTCTTATGGGCATGCGTCACTATGATGTGCAGCTCATCGGTGGAATGGTCTTGCATCAGGGCAACATTGCAGAAATGCGTACTGGTGAAGGAAAGACGCTTACAGCAACATTGCCAGTCTATTTGAATGCGATCGCTGGACGAGGTGTCCATGTTGTTACTGTCAATGATTACTTGGCAAAACGTGATGCTGTTTGGATGGGACAGATTTACGATTTTCTTGGTTTGAGTTTGGGAATTATTCAAAATCAGCGTGTTACCTATCTATATGATGCCTCAGTAAAGGGTACCGAGGAAGGTGCTTTACTCGATGAAGAACGTGATGAGACGGGAAGTTTTCACGTTGAAGAAGCATTTCTCCGACCTTCGAGTAGAAAGGAAGCGTACCATTGTGACATTGTCTATGGAACAAATAATGAATTTGGATTTGACTACTTGCGTGACAACATGGTTCAGTCGTTGGATGACATGGTCATGCGTCCGGGGCGTGAAATGCCGTATGCGATTATCGATGAAGTTGATTCTATTTTGATTGATGAAGCGCGTACACCGCTTATCATTTCAGCGCCAGCAGAAAAAGCAGCAGATCAATATTATCAATTTGCAACACATGTCAGAACTCTTTCAGAAGAAACTGACTATAATGTTGACGAAAAAATGCGTAGTGCAACATTGACTGAAGAAGGAATCGTAAAATTTGAAAAAATACTTGGGGTAGAAAATATTTATGTCGAAGCTGGTGTTCGGACAGTGCATCATATCGAGCAAGCGCTGAAAGCTGAAATGCTTTTTAAACGTGATAAAGATTACATTGTCGATAATGGTGAAATTATTATTATTGACGAATTTACTGGAAGAAAAATGCCAGGTCGACGATATTCAGAAGGACTTCATCAAGCTATTGAAGCAAAAGAAAACGTGGAAATTCAGCGAGAAAGTCAGACACTTGCAACGATTACGTTTCAAAATTTGTTCCGCATGTATGAGAAGGTGTCTGGAATGACCGGTACCGCAAAAACAGAGGAAGAAGAATTGTTTAAGATTTACAAACTCGAAGTCATAGTCCTCCCAACAAACAAACCGGATGCACGTATCGATTTGCCTGATCGAATTTACAAAAATAATAAAGGGAAATACAAAGCCATTGCTGAAAAGATCAAAGAATGTCGTGAAACCGGACAGCCTATTTTGATTGGAACAGCTTCTGTAGAAAAAAATGAAGAACTCAGTATGTACCTCTCTGTGCATGGTATTCAGCACGAAGCTTTGAATGCAAAAAATCATGAACGTGAAGGTGAAATAGTTGCACAAGCAGGACGCCCAGGAGCAGTGACACTGGCAACAAACATGGCTGGTCGTGGTGTCGACATCAAGCTGGGTGGCAATCCTATTGATACCGATGAAGAAAAAAAAGTCATCGATGCTGGCGGACTCTTTGTTCTCGGTACCGAGCGACATGAATCACGACGTATCGACAATCAGCTTCGTGGTCGTTCTGCGCGTCAGGGAGATCCTGGTATGACACAATTTTTTGTTTCTACCGAAGACGATCTTATGCGTATTTTTGCTGGCGACCGCATGAAAAATGTCATGGAGCGACTGAAAGTTCCTGAAGATATGCCTATTGAGCAAAAGATGATTACCAAGATGCTCGAGAGCGCTCAAAAGAAAGTAGAAGGACATCACTTTGATACACGAAAACATGTCTTGCAATATGATGATGTGTTGAACAGACATCGATCAGTCATTTACGGACGACGAAAGAAGATTCTTGAATTGGCAGGGGGAGAAATTCAATATGCACATAGAAAAATAAGCAACAGCGAAGAAGAGCCTGATGAAGATGAAAACTTCATGTCACTGAAAGACATGATCGTGGATCTGATAGAAGCTGAGATTGAACACGTTGTGTCATACCATACAAATCTTGAAAAGGATACAAAAGAATGGGAACTCACTGAGATTTATGAAACCATGCGAACGATTTTTCCATTTTCTCCAGAAGAAAAAGAAACAATGTTTACGCTAGGAGAGGGAAATGGCAATGGTAAACTCGAAGATGTTGAACTGCGTGATGCTATTGTAGAATTTTTGCTTGAAAAAGCACGACAAACATATATAGCTCTCGAACAAAAAATAGTACAGACTATTGGAGAAACAGAAGGGAGTCACAAGGTTCTACGAACAATGGAAAAAGCATTGCTCTTGCGTGCTATTGATACACTCTGGGTAGAACATCTCGAATCTGTCGCACATGTACGACAGGGTATTGGATTGCAGGGCTACGGACAGCGAGATCCATTGGTAGAATACAAAAAAGAGACCTTTTTCCTTTTTAATGACATGCTCGCCAACATTCAAAAAGAAGTCGTCTATTCATTTTTCAAAGTGAATATTGGTCTTGACCTTGCACCAAGTATCATGTCGTCTGACAAGATGACTCTCGAAGGAGCAAAAAAAGATATGAGTGAACAGGGTGAACATATTGAAAAGAAAGAACGTAATGAAACAGGAGGAAAAGTAGGACGTAATGATCCGTGTACGTGCGGTAGTGGAAAAAAATATAAGAAGTGTCACGGTAAATAAGTAATAAGTTTGTCCATCGAAGTATTAACGTATCTGGAAAGTGTCATGGAGCGTGATAGAGAATAATCAATAAACAAAAAATCACCCGTATCTCCTTTGACGTATGTCTCACGTATGAGGCACACATAATGAAGCGGGTGATTCTATTTCGCATAGCCCCTCCCCAGTTCAACTGGGGAGGTGCTATGCGTTGTTGTCATGGTCGCCCGACGTGGATGTAGTTGCTGACGTTGCGGCAGAACTGTCGGGTCCAGTCGTTTCTCTTTTCCTTCGGAAACAGGACTCTCTCCTTGATGGTGGGGGGCAGACACTTGAGGCCAACCATCCCAACCAGTACCATAGGTACGGCAAGCAGCCATGCCCATTTCTTGGTCGAGGCAACGGAGATGATCGTCATCGCCTTGATCACGAATGGGCGGTAAGGGTTCTCTTCGTTCACGCCGGTTCTCCTTTGCGACAAGTTATAGTTACGTTATACGAAGCAGTGTATGTTGTCAATAATATCATATCATTTCATCCACCAAATTTCCTTGACGTACGTAGTCAATTAGGCTATCATATGCTCCACATGCCTACTTACTAGGCACTTTCGAATATTATCTGACTATGGCAAAACAACACACAAAACAGCAAGTACGAGCAAAAATTCGATGGGGGATTTTTGGCATTTTTGTGCTTCTTTTGATTGCGCTTGCCTACGATGGGCCAATGTATGCAAATCGTGCAATTGATAAAGTGAATAATACTGTTGCCCTTGGAATCCCACGGCTTCCAGAAGAACCCTTTGCCCTTGGCCTTGATTTGCAAGGTGGAGCGCATCTTATCTACGAAGCAAATACCAAAGAAATCGATCCCGCAGATAGACCAGAAGCGGTAGAAGGCGTACGAGACGTTATAGAACGTCGCGTTAATGGTATTGGTGTTGGTGAACCAAATGTACAAACATCAAAAGTAGGGGAGACGTATCGTGTCCTCGTTGAACTTCCTGGCGTCACCGATGTGAATGCAGCGATAGCGATGATTGGTGAGACACCAATTCTTGAATTTCGAGAAGAAAATAATGTACAACCACGAGATTTGACAGAAGAAGAACAAAAGCAAATTGATACCTACAATGTTGATGCATCAAAGAGAGCTGGTGCTACGCTTGCACGCATTTCTGGTGGTGAATCATTTGAGGATGTAGCAAAAGATGTCTCTGAAGATGAAAAAAGTAAAGTGAATGGCGGGTATATTGGTTTTGTTAGTGAAAAGAGTATTTATCCTGAAATTTTTTCTTGGTCTGAAAAAGCTACAGAAGGAGATATCACAAAAAAAGTTGTTGAGACTGATGGTGGATATGAGATTGTAAAGCGTGGCGGATCAAAAGGTGGTGATATGCAAACCACTGCAAGTCACATTCTTATTTGTTATCTTGGTGCAAAAGATTGTTCTGCTACCCTGACAAAGCAAGAAGCACTTGCTGAAGCAGAGCGCATTTACGGTGAAGCAAATGCAGGAAATTTTGCAGACCTTGCAAAAGAAAACTCGACAGAGCCTGGTGCAGAAGTGACAGGTGGTAGTCTTGGAACATTTGGTCCTGGTGCTATGGTGCCAGCTTTTGAAGAAGCCCTCAATACTGCAAAAGCGGGTGAAATTATTGGTCCAGTTGAAACAGAATATGGATATCATATTATCTACAAAGAATCTGAAACCCCATCAACAGAATACGAAATTTCTCTTGTGCACATTCGAAAATTGACTGCGACCGATGTGTTGCCGTTCCAAGATCCTTGGATGCCAACACAGCTTTCTGGAAAAAATTTGGATAGAGCAGAAGTAGTCACTGATTCACAGACTGGACAAATTCAAGTATCACTTTTGTTTGATAGTGAAGGAACGGCACTCTTTCGCGATATTACGGAAAGAAATATCAACAAACAAGTCGCGATTTTTCTTGATGGCAGTATTATTAGTGCACCTGTTGTTCAGACAATTATTACGGATGGACGCGCTGTTATCACTGGTGGATTTGATTTGACTGAAGCACGAATCCTCGCACAACGTCTCAATGCAGGGGCTCTGCCAGTGCCTGTAGACCTTGTAAGTCAGCAGACTGTTGGGGCATCGCTTGGTGCAGCATCCTTTACATCTAGTGTAAAAGCTGGCATTGCTGGTATTATTTTTATCATGATGTTCATGATGTTCTTTTACCGATTGCCAGGTATTATTTCTATTGCTGCCTTGATGGTGTATATCGCAGTGTCCCTTGCGCTCATGAAGCTCATTGGTGTTACGTTGACCCTCGCTGGTATTGCTGGATTTATCCTTTCTATTGGTATGGCCGTAGATGCAAATGTGCTCATCTTTGAGCGTATGAAAGAAGAGCTCAGAGATGGAAAAAGTTTGAAGGGGGCTGTCGAAGAAGGATTCCTTCGTGCATGGACATCTATTCGTGATGGGAATATTTCTACATTGATTACCTGCGGATTCCTTATGTTCTTTGGATCTAGTTTTGTAAAAGGATTTGCGATAACATTGTCACTCGGTATTTTGGTTAGTTTATTCTCTGCAATCACAGTTACTCGTATCATGCTTCGTTTTGTAGTGCCATGGTTCAAAGAACGTGGCAATGTGCTCTTTTTAGGAGCAATAAAAAATGAAGAAGCTTAATTTCCTGCATATGAATATTATCAAGTATAGAAAGATTCCATTTTTCATCTCAGGTGCGCTTTTTTTGACGAGTGTTGTTCTCTTGTTTACGATAGGATTGAAAGCGGGTATTGATTTCACTGGAGGATCACTTCTCGAAGTAACATTTACTGAACAACGTCCAACTATTACCGAAGTTAGCGATGCGTTAGCGTCACTTGATCTTGGTGAGGTACAGGTACAGCCATCAGGAGATCATGGAATGATATTGCGTCTCAAGTTTATTTCCGAAGTTGAACACCAAGACATTCTTGCAACATTGCGTGATACGTTTCCTGTTGAACATCCTGCTGAAGTTCTTCCAGAAGTCACGATCAATGGTGGATCTGAACAAGGTGGTAAGGTAGCGATCGAAACCGTAGAAGGAGCTACTATCATGCTCAATGATACGTCTATAGCACAAGATGCACCGGCTGTTATAGAAGAACGTCTTGAGACTATTGGACCAACTGTTAGTGCACATTTGAAGGAACGTGCTTTGCAGATCGGTCTGAGTGTGGTCATTGCGATTGTTGTCTTTATCGCATACGCATTTCGAAGAGTATCAAAACCAATATCATCATGGAAATTTGGCGTAACGGCTGTTATTGCCTTGGTTCATGATGTTATGATTGTTGTTGGAATGTTTGTGCTCCTTGGGTATTATTTGAATGTTGAAGTGAATATTCCGTTTATAGTGGCATTGCTTACCATTCTTGGATATTCTGTCAATGATACTATTGTGGTATTTGACCGTATTCGAGAAAATCTGATTCGAATGGGGTACCAAAAGTTTGAGGAAGTCGTGAATAAAGGAGTAAATGATACGTTGATGCGTTCGTTCAATACGTCATTTACTACGCTTTTGGTATTGAGTACATTATTCTTCTTTGGTGGAGAAACTATCAAGTATTTTGCACTTGCGTTGATTGCAGGAATCATCGTTGGTACGTATTCTTCTATCTTTTTGGCAAGTCCAATATTAATCGTTTGGGAACGTTGGACACATCGATAATTTTCATGTAAATAAAACAAAAAAGTCCACATCTGTGGGCTTTTTTGTTTTTTCATGATATACTATGATATAATATTATATCTAATAACATAGTATATGTCTGACAACATGCTTCGTCATGTCATATCTTTTTTGGGAATGCTTGCGTTTGTGATTACCTACTGGGCAGGATATATCACAGGAACACAAGGGTGGTGGTTTGTTGGCATTCTTTCTTTTTTGACATACGCAGTTATCTATAATCTCGTAGAAGCTTAATCGTACATCTTCTATATGGATGTTTTTGGTTTATTTACGATAAATTTTGTAGGAATTATATCTTTTTTTCAATTGACTAGCCCTACGGCATTGGTTCTTATTGGATTTGCAATTGTTGGATGGATTCCACTTGTATATTTACTTCTCTATGCAGGTCTTTCTTTTTATAAAGATTATCGAGAAGATAAATTTACTGCCAAATGGGAGTGGATTGTGTTGGCTATTGATATCCCTCAACTCAACATACAGACACCGATGGCCGTTGAGCAACTTTTTTCTCATCTTGCTGGAGCCTACGATCCACCTGGTATCAGAGATGTATTTTATCGTGGACATAAACAACGATGGTTTAGTTTTGAAATTATTAGTATCGAAGGATATATTCAGTTTGTGGTCCGTACAGAAAAAGGTCTTCGAGATTTGGTGGAGGCGTCTATCTATGCACAATATCCACAAGCAGAAATTACAGAAGTACAGGATTATGTGTCATCAGTTCCCGATGCTTATCCCAATGTCACACATGATATCTGGATTGCCGATATTGCTACTGCAGAGGATGATTCTTTTCCTCTCAGAAGTTACCGTGAATTCGAGCACAATATTTCAAAAGACACTGTGCTCAAAGATCCAATGGGAACATTTTTGGAAAGTTTTAGTCGTATTGGGATTGGAGAACAAATGTGGTTCCAAATATTAGTACAGCCAATTGGAAATAAATGGAAAGAAGACGCTATAAAAAAAGTGAAAGAATTGATAGGTGAAAAAAGTAGTGGAGGAGGAAAAGGTATATTTTCTGGACTTACTGACAATGCGCTCACAAAGGAAATGGGAAATAGTTTCAATGAAATTTTGGCGCAACTTACTGGTACAGAAGCGTCTGTGGGAGGTGATGATTCAAAGGGAAATGATAAAGAAGAACCAAACAAAATGCGATATATGACGCCTGGTCAAATGAAGTTAGTTGAGGGCATTGAATTGAAGATAAGTAAAATTGGTTTTAAAACAAAAATGCGTGGTGTTTATGTTGCTGAAAAAACGGTTTTTAATCCTGACAGAGGAGTTCATGCATTACTTGGAGCAATTACTCAGTTTAATAGTCCTAGTGCAAATTCGTTGGTACCTGCGGTGACAACTAGTCAGAATACTACACGGCAAACCGAGGCAAAGAAAACAGAACTACTAAAAGCATTTAAAAAGAGAAAAATGAATGTAGGCGCAAATCCATTTGTACTAAATATAGAAGAACTTGCTACCGTATGGCACTTTCCGATGTCTTACGTAGTAACACCAATGCTCCAAAAAGCACAACTCAAAACAGCAGAGCCACCAAGTGGGCTCCCTATCGAGCGAGCATTGCCTGTTGTTGAATCTTCTTCAGAAGCATCTGCTGGTCGAACGTATATCGATGATTCTGGGCAGATTCACTATGTTGATGAACAACAGCAGCGGTTTGGATGAGGTCTATCATCAATAATCAATAAGCATTGAACAATAATTCCCGCAGAGCGGGATCCCGCTCTGCGGGACAATAAACAAAAAAACGTCCGTATTCATACGGACGTTTTTTAGAATCATCCAGCTTCTTTTGTTCTCGTTAATATCCCATCAATCGTTTTATATTTTCGCTTTGCATTTTCCCCTATCTTTTTGACCAGCTCGTCTTCCATATCTACGTCGAGTATCGTTGCCAGGCCAAGAAGATAGATCATCACATCTGCTAATTCTTCGCCAATGTCAGGAAGTTTTTTTCTGTATGCATGAAATGCTTCTGCGAGCTCACCGTAGGTATAAGAAAATTCAAGCGGGACATCTGTTGTATTGAAGCCTTGCTTTACTTTATTTTTCCAAACATCCTTTTGGAGTTGTTTGAGGTCTGTCATATTACATTGATTGTTTTGCAAAGATTTTTGTTTTATACAGTGCAATTGCTTCCATACTTCCTACAAGTACCCCTGTATAGAAAAGATCGCCAAGAAGCGTATTTTTAAAGAAGGGAATACCCATGAGATAACTTTGCATGAGCCCTCCAAAGGAATGTGCGTACATCGTGCCAAAGCCCCAGACTGCGCCATTGGTAACGAGGAAGAAGAGGACCGAACCAAGAAGTGTTCCAGTGAGAATGTTTCCAAATGTTTTGTTTCGTTGTACTAGTATCCCAATGCCGACAATCAAAAGAAAACTCACATAGACGGCAGTCATCATTTTCCAGCTATAAAATCCAACAACAATATCACTCAAAAACATGGCTGTCATGGGCAATATAAAAGCCATTCTCTTTGACAGATACAATCCACCAAACATGGCAATTGCTGCAATTGGTGCAAAGTTTGCTGGATGAGGAAATAGGCGAGACGTTACTCCTAAGAGAATAAGTAAGACTGCAATCCAAGTAATATTCCTCATTGGTTTACTTGTTCGTTGTTGTTGGGTTTTCATATTTCCATTCAATAATATCTGAGGCACGGACAGGCATATGCGCCAAGTTGGTTAATGTCGCTGGGTAATTGTTGAGATATAGATGCCATGCTTTTGATTTTGTTGCAATCACACCGTCAAAGTTTGTAATGATAACGGTGTTTCCTTGTATAATTTCGTTTGTTTTTACTCCGACAGAATCGAGGAGTTCGTTCATCATTATTTCATCTGCTGACAACGATGCAATACGGGTTTCAGGTTGACCTTCTGTAGTCTCAATGTTGATGGTGTAGACATTTGCTGCTACTTTCTCGCTACTCGAACAGCCTAGACCAAGGATTGGAAAGGCGATGAGCAGGGGAATGAGACAGCGCATATGAAACATACGAACGAAATATCATTTTTCCTATTATACCAGTGTTCGGAGGAACCGCCAACCGAGCAGCAGTCCGAGGAGAATCGTTGTGCCAAAGGCATAGTGGATAGGTTTCGTGCCATTTCCCGAAGAATTTTCTTGAATTGTCGCAGTAGCTTCTTCGAAGAGTGGCTCTTCTACACGTTTTTCGGTTTTTTCATCTTCCTGCGTTTCAGGTTTTTCTAAAGGAACAGTGTTATTTGTAATTTTTACTCCGGCAACGTTTTGTTCGATTGTTTGATCGTCTATGCCTCCGCCAATGCCATAGCCCACTGCTTCCTGTGTATCATACGGAAGAGGAAGAATTGTGACTTCGGAAGTATTTTCAGAAGTTGTTTCGTCCGCCAATGCATCTGTTGATGTTGACGTCCCTTGCTCTGCAATTTCTGGAGTGGATGTTGTGGTGTCTTCTGTCGTTGTGCTTCCACCAGTGGATTGCGTTTCGCTATCAGAAGGAATGCTGAATGACGTCAAAAGTGTTGGCCATGGTTTTTCGAGAAGAGCAGGTACTGCCCATGCACTCGTCCAGAGTCGGAGACTATTTTTTGTGTTTCCAATTCCTCCGTCTGCTTCTTGATTTGCTTTTAAATAATCAATCGGAGAGAAATTGTTTTTTTTGAGAGTCTTGATATCAACATTCTGTGCAGAAAGTCCTTGTATGATCCATGATGTTCCATAGATATCTCCAAAGCCACCATCACTCTTCTGTTGATCTAGAATGTATGCTGTTCCTTTTTCGATCGCTGTGTTGACACCATCTATTACTGTAAGTTTTGAAAGTACTTGTAGTGTTGCTCCTGTTATATCTGGACTTTCAAATTTTCCCGTTGTATCTTGCTTTTCAAGAATATATTTTGTGGTGCTCACCACAATTGGATCAGACGCTATATATCCAGCGTTTAAGAGAGGAATGAGAGCAAAGACATCGTCATTGATCAGTCCTTCTATACCAAACTGCGTGCCATCAAATCCTTCGAGGATTTTTTCTATATAATTTGTATTAGTTCCGGAATATGGATTGATGCCATAGCTCATAAGTGCCATTGCACGGCGAGCATACGCTGTTGTCGTGTTTGGTCCGTCTATTGGGCTTGGATTTGTGAGCAGATACGCTTTCAATGCATCTTTTCCTATGGCTGTACCTGTGTAGGCGTTGTACGCAAGAGCGGTCCAGTCAGAGAATGATACACTGGATGAAAATGAACCGTCTGAATTTTGGTTTGCGTCGAGGAAAGTGATGATGTTTTTTACGACTGTATCTACGTCGCTATTTGAATCCGCTCCGCAGCTGCTACAGCCACCGCCATTTCCTCCTGATGATGTCGGTTCTTCTTCTGTTATGGTTTGGGTGTTTTCACTAATTATTGTGAATGGTAATATTTTGGTACGTGTAAATCCGTCCGATTCAGCGTAGATGTCGATGGTTCCGGTCACTTTTGGAACCCATGAAAATGTCCCATCCGAAGAAGTAAGCAATTCGTCCCCAATATGTAAGGTTGTTGTACTAGACAGAGGAATAGACGTTCCAAATGTTGTAATGGTAATAGTTGAAGTAGCATTGATTGAAAGCGTCGTTGTAGAAATATCAAATGCGAGTGGGCTCATTGGCCATGGACCATAGGTTAGTACTAATTCATCTTCGGTAACAAGAGAGAATGTATTAATTCCTCCATCAGGGGCTTCATTATTGTGATATACGAGCCAAGTTTCACTCCAATCTTCTGCATTTGTTACGTCATTGATTTGATCAATTGCAAATGCAAATCCCCAATCAGTTACTTGATAGGAAGAGATGAACTCTTGATTACTTGCTTCTTGCAACGCACAGATTGCATTGAATTCAGTGAATTCATGGGGAGTCGTGGTCGTGGTTTCGATAACACTACATGATTCTGGCATTGCCACTGTCCCGGCAAATAATGTTGAATCGGGTGTTTCTATACGAAGATTGATATTTTGAGTTGGAATTGGAAGTATTTGTATTTCTTGTGTTGGCCAGTAATACCCTCCTTGATCATAGCCAATGTAGTATGTTCCTGAGATTGTTGGCGCTGTAAATGTTGCCGTGCCTGTTTCATCTGTTGTCGCTGTTGAAAGTGAAGATGTGGCATCGGGATTTTCCAAAAGAGCAAGCGTTGCATTTGCAAGTGGCTCATATCCTGGTGTTTGCGGATTGTATTCTTCGATTATTGAGTTTATGTCACTGCCTACGGCAACGTCATTTGCTTCGTCTATTGATATTGCATATTGACTTCCAAAGTACAAGAGTAGTTCGTCTCCATCTGCCAGAGGTTGTTGATCTATCGAAGAAAATGAATATGCACTGTTTATCATGTATTGCCAATCTGCGCAGGCTTCCTCTCCATTGATTTCTATACATTGAATATAATACAATGGTCCTGATCCAAAATCATATTGTTGTATATGTGTAATGTTGAATTCACTTGATGCAGCATCAAGTGCGAGGAGCAGTGACAATGCGTCTCCTCCTGCTGTGGCTGCTGTCGCAACACTGTCCGGTAGTCTATACAAAAATGTTTGCGCTTCAAACGTTGCGACATCCTGAAACACAACCGTATCGTTGTAAATAAGCGTAAGCGATGCTTGTTCTGCTGTATTTGCTGTGATGCTGTTCGTGCTGATTTCTTCACTCCTCAAGGTGCTTGTCGTATCAACAGCCTGTACTGCCGATACCCCTACGAGTGAAAGGAAAACGGTGAAAAAAATGGTGCTATATATCTTCTGCTTCATATTGCCATGTGATTATGTCATCTTGAGTAAGAATATAATTGGAAATGCCGATGTTTGCTTTTTGTCCATTGACATAGTAGATCCAGAACATGTGCTTCTTATAATCATTTTCAATTCCACCAATAGAGCTGAGGAATGCTCCGAGCGAGCCATGTTCTGCTGCGTCGTACTGTAGTCCTTGCTCTCGGAGGGTCTCCATCAGATCGTAGGCATTTGATCCAGGTGGCAGATTAACTGTTTTTTCGTATCCAATTTTTGGGATGCTGAGTGTTGCTACGACTGTTATTTGCGCTTCGTCTGTTTCGCTGCGTGTATCCTTTTCTGTGGCAGTCTCTGTGGAAGTTGCTTGGGTTTGTACTTGCGGAGGTGTTTTTTTTTGATTTCTTGTTTTTTTGATTTCTTGTTTTTTTTCTAACTGATCAAATGTCGTTGTCACTGTTTCATTGATTACATTTGACTGCAGGGTAGTGACTGTTGTTTGTATTGTTGGTATCTGACTTCGTGAGTAAAAATATACGGTTGCTCCAATAGATATGAAGAAAAGAAGTAGGACAATGCTATTTTGTTTCAAGAAATGTTTCATAACAAATCTGTTTGCATCTTTTTATAATCAGCGAAATCAATGAATAAAAAAAATCTTTCCTGAGCAGAAAGATAAGAATGTCAAAAAAAGAAAGTCTTTTTTTATTCCTGCTCGGGATATACAGTACTATGAAGATCGGACTACGAGCGTTTTTGGCTTTACTGAAAGACTGTTGGAGAGTCTCGTCCAGAAGAGCCAATGACACGCTTGATTACCGTTGCGGCACAGTGAAGGAATTGACCTCGCATAGCGAAGGTCGCACCTTACTTCCACATAGTACTTGGTAAATTGTATGACTGTAGTATGGCAGATTTGGCGCGTGTGTCAAGAAATGAGGTGCGTATTGTGTGGATGGATTGACAAAAGTAAGAATAGCTGTATGATAGCAATATATTTCAACAAACTACAAGGGGAGTTAGATTATGTCTTGGTGGATTTGGATTCTCATCGTTGCTGGAGGCGGAGGCGTAACCTTCATCCTCATCAAGAAGTACGTGGTACCATTGCTCCAGGACTTGCGGGCTCTGGGGAATGCCCTCGGAGGAGCTATCCTTGGAAGCAGCTGGGACCGCTACAAGGGGCGTCGTCGCTGAGCGCGACGCACTACGACATCCTGCCTCGGTGGAGCATTTGCTCTGCCGAGGCCTTTCAATTTCAATATTTACAACCGTACTTCATTCGTCAGACAATGATACGATCCTCCTGCATGATGAAAGTAGGGAAGTGGGGAAGAATATCGAGCAATGCCGAGTGATGCAATATGTGCTTCGACGCCTGGTGTGTTGAATTCCTCTGCATTGATAAATATTCCTGGGAGTGACAATCCATTTACTGCCATGTTTCCAAGATTTTCTCCGATGCCACAGGTATCTTTTGGATCAAGTGCGATGAGTGGTACCTCGAGCATCGAAAGATGCTTTTTACTTTCTTCTGAAAATAGCTCTGGTGCATACATGAATGATACGAGATGTCCTGAAGAATCTATGAGTGGTGTACAGGTAGTATCCAGATGAAAGCCTGTTGTTTCTAATAAAAATATATGATCAGGTTTTATTATATGTAGCATGGCATCATGTCCTGCTTTGTTTGATCTCCCGAGTCCACCAAAATAATACGAGCCTGCGGGTGTTTTTACAAAAAATACTTCGCCACATTCGAGATCCGCGCCTGGTGGCAAATCCACAATTTCTACGTGATATGTTTGTTCAATGAGACGTGCGAATGTGTCTGCTTCTCGTTGTCTTTCTGGTACAGCGAAATGTGCTTTTACCCACTTGCCATTTGCGAACATCCCAACATCACGAATAAAAATACCGTCGTAGTCCGGCGGATATTGAGAGAGAAGTTCTTGTGGATAAGGAAGAAATGTTATCTCGATTTTTGCATTGGTCAGGTGATCGATTGCTTGATTCCATTGGAGAGAAAGAAGTTCTGGGGAAGGAATAATCCCCGAGGTCGCGGCTGCCACGGTCGCATGATTCAGGCTTTCGGGTGTGTGTCCTTTATGGACAGTGTAGCCATGTGGCCAGAGACCGCCAGGTGGCGGTGTGACCATGAGAATAGATGTTTGCACGCTCATAGTATTTTTTTTAGTGTAGCATAAGATATACATCTTGACAAAAAGACAATTTGGGTGTATAAAGTAAAGTCCGTTTTCAGTAGCAAGAGCGAGGAGAAAATCGATGTCGAAGTCGTATGACGTTGGGATGCTCCTGAACATTGTGGGGTTCCGCTGGGCACCTCACCCCGATGGTCAGGGCGTTGGATCAATGGTCGTCTCGTTGGTTCACGATACAATACTGACTCCCCGTAAGGACAAATTCAACTTTCGGGTAGATCATGACGCACTTGAGATCATCATGGCGCTGACAGCCTCCCTTCGAGGAGTCGGATACAAGTTCACGCTGACGAAGAAGGAGGGAGAGCTCGAGTTCTGGGATCTCCAGATAGAGCACTAGGACTACACCGGACACCGTAGGGTCAGCCGTGCGTACGACGCGCGGCTGACCTTACCATGAATATATACTTAGATTAGAGAACATATCTCATTCCTGAAGTAGTGGGGATTGGAATGTTCTTCTTTTTTTGTATGTATCTCAATTGAGTAGAGATTATTTTTTTTTAAAATGTCCAAATACTTTTTTCCATTGATGTAAAAAATCTAGATACGGAATTACACGAAACATGTCTTGAATTTCGGAAAAAGTTTTTTTTTGTGTTTCAGGTATATTCCGTACTTGAAATATGTCCATCCATCCTATTATTTCTTTTGGATATATACCATCATTCAGAGTATCCAATTCTTGGACAAGCAATCTTTGTATAAGTAAGAATTCTTCGTTTGTTGGCTTACGTAAGAAAAATTTTTCCACTGCAGAATCGTCTAATGGTTTATCATCCGTTGCCGATGCGAGATAAAACAAATGGTTTGTATCACGTGCAAATGAAAATTCCCAATCGGTATTGAGATTCATATGACGGATACTATACAATCGTTGAAATAATAAAAAGAAGAGTGAGCTGAATGCTGTATTGATGACAACAGCGTGTGTTTCAGTCCGCCTGAAATACCTCGACCCGAAAGGTATTGGAGAACGTAATGGAATTGATTGTGTATGATGTTTCATTTCAAGAACCTCATCAAGCATGTTTATTTCTGCCTCTGCTAATGTTGGTCCTGCAACCAGAAGACTGCGTGGAGCATACTTAAGCATAGTCTGCCAGACATGTGTTATTTCTTGAAGTTCTGAGAAAGTCAGCGCGTGAATAGTTTTTTCGTCTCCAGTTACATTAACGATAAGGTCGATTTCTTCAAGAGCTAGATCTTTTAACGATGCCATTGATTTATGTACAAGGAGTTCTTTTGCATCTTTTATTTCGGTAATAATGTCTTCCTTTACTTTTTGAAATTGTATTTCATTACACTGCCAGGTGAATATCATTTCCTTCAATGTTGAGCATACTTGAGCTAGATCTCCTCGTGAACAGACGACGGTGATATCCAAAAAATCAAATGATGTATAGGCTTCTAATGCTTCAAACAACAAATTTTTTTGTACTCTCAATGAATTCCCATCAAGATGTTGTGTTTCAACAAACATAAGATGTTCCGCAAAATGCAGTAATGGAAATTGTGTTTTTTTTAGTTCAAGATTGCGTACGTCGAATAGTATGCAAAAAGCAATTGTATTGTTCCATGGTGTTGTATGATGATACCTCATATAGTAAGTTGAAGAAGGAGCGATGTCGAAACACCGCTCCTTCTGTTGTTGTGCGAGTGGGATGCTCGCTAGCGCCGCTGTCCGGTCTTGGGGCCGCCGCTGTTGCCGCTTCCTTCCTTACTCATTGTGCCCTCAATATGCGGATGTTGGTGTCAATTGGGGATCCAAATATTTTTGGAATACCCTGCATGACTAAAAGAACACTAGCATACGGGCATATAATAAGCAAGAACATGTTGTATCTACATGCTAGGTTTCGGTAACCTTTTTTGTACTACAATGTCTACCAATTTCAACTCTGTAGTAGAACATTTACGTATCTCGACTCAGTCGGGATTGAAATGTTCTTCTTTTTTTGCTATAGTCTGCGAACTATCTGGGCCCCGCACTAGACCTCCTTTCAGTCGGTCAGTGCAGGGCAAGTCAAGATTACCTTTATGTGGATACACGATACATTGAAAAAAAATAAGATATTGGCATTATCACCCATGGCTGACCCCGCACTAGACCTCGCTTTGGCTCGGTCAATGCGGGGCGAGACTCAATAAATCATATGTGGGTACAAGATACATTGAAAAAAGGGAAAATCCTTGCTCTCTCACCAATGGCTGACATGACAGACTCTGCATTTTGTCAGATTGTCAGAAAAATTGGTGGGGCGGATATTGTATTTCGAGAAATGGTTTCTGCGGAGGCCTTGGTTCGTGATAATGAAAAAACACTTGGCATGATAGATTTTGTCGATGCCGAGCGACCTATTGTGCAACAGATTTTTGGGGCAGATCCTGCCACTATGGCGAGAGCTGCTGAGATTGTCATGCAGCATGCAGGACCAGAAGGAATAGATATCAACATGGGATGCCCTGTGTATAAGATTACCAGCAATTTTAATGGCGCCGCACTCATGAAAGAGCCACCGCTTGCAGCGAAGATTATTCGTGAGATGAAAAAGGCAATAGGGGAGACACCTCTGTCTGTGAAAATTCGGCTTGGGTGGGATGATCCTGATGGATTCAAAACCTTCATTCCTGTGCTTGAAGAAGCAGGAGCTGATCTTATCACCATTCATGGTCGTACAAAGGCGCAAGGGTACAGCGGCGTGTCAGATTGGGAACGCATTCGTCAGGCAAAAGAAATCGCCACAGTTCCGCTTCTTGCAAATGGTGATATCCACGAGCCGCATCAAGTGTGGGATGCTATAGAACAAACTGGAGCTGACGGTGTCTTGATTGCGCGCGGGGCACTTGGGAATCCGTGGTTTTTTGACGCAGCGCTTCGACTGCGTCATCCTGAGCGACAGTCGAAGGATCTCGTTTCAGTACAGATTCCTTTGCATGAAAAGATACAAGTAATTCTCGAACACGCAACATTACACGTTGAGAATAGTGCCAAATTGAAGGCGATGGCGAAGAAACATGCCGTAGTTGGTGTGACAGAGGAAGAATTGAAAAAAAAATCTATCGTGACATTCCGAAAACATTTGTCATGGTATTTCAAGAGCAATAAATTAGGAATGGAGATTCCCAGGATAAAAGAATTTCGTAGTGAATTGGTGAGGATTCATTCGGTGGAAGAGTTGGAAGATATTTTGAAGCGGCTGGAGGAGCATGTAAAAAAGAATAGCGTGTAAAGACGTTGTTCTTTTTTACTATGAAAGATTGAAGATTACTTTTTTTGCTACGCAAAAAAAAAGATTGAAGACTAGGAAATTTTAGGATGCTTTTTTATAGCCGATATCTTCTTGCGCATCAGTATCTGCGAGTTCTTCTAATTTTCGTTGAGCAATTAATGCCGCGGTAATGTAGAAAGACTTGTTTCAATTCAATCTTCAATCTTCGTCCACCGTAAGGTGGACGCCAATCTTTAGTCTTTCCACGCGAAGAGGACTTCCCCTTGACAAACCACCAAAATCATGCCTTGAAGGTATAATAAATACGTAGTATGCTATATCTAGGAGAAACTTGACAAAATTATGGGAATATGATATGGATACGTGTTCGTTCTTTGACAATTTGCTTGTGTTCTAGCTTTGGGAATTGATGTGTTCTTAGCCAATATAAGGACATATTTGTTCCCATAGCTAGAAGCTACGGGTGCGGGTGAGACATTGAGACGCAGACCATGTTGGTCAGCGTCTACGAGAACTTTTTCCCGATTGAATCGGGAGGAGAAGCACCATGAAGTACCGGATCACCACCACCGCCCTGACTGTTTTTTTCGTTTTCGCCGGCTGCCTCGGCAGCTTCGAGCCGCCGACCGGCTTCACGCAGCAGGACACCGTCGAGTCACAGCCCGACGTGGTCGTCGAGCACGACACCACGCCGACCGTCGGCATCGACACCGCCGTGGTGGAGGAGGACATCTCGTCCACCGATACTGCTGTGCAGACTGACACCGCGGTGGTCGTCGCGCCCTTCGTCTGCAGCAAGGAGACGCAGAGCGAGGATTGCAACGACAACAACGCGTGTACTTTCGACGTCTGCGACGTCGAGCACAACAAGTGCGCGCATCCGGTCGTCGATGACTTCGATCTGGGTGTGCAGTGTTGCAACGACGCTGGCGAGTGTGGCACAGGGCAGTACTGCAACCAGTTTGGTGCCGACCCAGCGACTGGGGTTGACCTCGGCTACCCGATCTGCGCAAACCCGTGCCAGTCGCACGAGGAGTGTGGTGAGGGAGCCCTATGCGACCTCGAGACACGTGAATGTCATCCGCACTTCTGTAAGAGCGACGATGACTGCCATAACTACGACTATTGCTGGGAGGGAACGATCTGTTCCCTCGTGGTTTGCCCGCGTCATGGGCATGACCAGCAGTGCGTTGTCTCGGCGGAGATCGTCGACCACTGGTGCGACGAGGTCGATGTCGAGGACGGCACGCCGTGCGAGGACGACAACGTCTGCACGCTCAACAGCGTCTGCTTTAACGGCGGATGCAACACCGCCTTGTGGGTGAACTGCGACGACGGCAAGGACTGCACCAACGACTATTGTGACCCGGCGAGCGGTGGCTGCGTCAGCGAGCCGTTGGACACTGCGCAGTGTCTATCGCCGTAGCAACAAGCAACCCCAACCCGCGGCGCGAGATCTCACCAAGACCTCGCGCCGCTTTCCAAAGAGTGTTTCTTTTCTTCAAAAAAATAAAGGAACATTGTTCAGGAATAAAAAAACGTTCTTCGTGATGAAGAACGTTTTTGTTTTGGTCAACATCATTCTTCTATTCAGTTACGAGATTTCGTCTTGTCAAAAGCCAGACACCTGCCATGATTGGCACGAGACCGAGAACCTGAAACAGTGTTGGTCTTTGATGCAAAATAACAAACGCAAAGAAAAGTGTGATAGCGGGGTTTATCGATGAAAGAGAAATTGCTTTAGAAATTTGGATGCGGTGGATGCCTTCAATCCACAGTATTTTTGAAAAACCAAGAAGCACAAATCCATTCAGAGCGATAAGCCCGATCATTCCCCACGATGGCATTGTGTTTGGTATATCTCCCAGTACCCAGGCAAGAAAAAGTAAAAATATTCCTGCAATCGTACTTCTAGCAAACATGAGCGTGGCTGCAGACATATAGCTTCGCACTTTTTTTGTCATCAAATTGCCAAATGGTGGCACTGCCATGGCCAAGAGTACCAGCATGTCACCAGGATTTGGTTTGAGTGATCCTTGGAAAATAACAAAAAATGCTCCGATGACCATCAGCGCGCCACCAATGATGGTCACGCGCGACAGTGTTTCATGCTTGGTCACTGCCCCGAGCAACACCATGGTAAAAAATACTTCCATCAGGGAGATAATACTCACATTGCCAGGCGTGGTATATTGCAATGAAAAAAACAATAGTCCGTACAAAAGGATGCCCATGAGGAGTATCATCGGAATCAGATATTTCCAGGCCTGTTTGATAAAGAGCTCATGCCACCTTTTTTGTAGAGCGACGACCGTACCAAAGAATACTGCTGCGGCGAGTGTGCTCACGGCAAGTGCAAACACAGGAGAAAATGCGAGTACCAAAATACTTGAAACAATCGGATAAAATGCCCACAAAAATGCTTCAGAAAAGATGAAAAGCTCGCTGGTGCGTTCTTTGTGCATAAAAAAAGTTGAAGCACGTCCCCTCCCCTTTATAAGGGGAGGGACAGGGAGGGGTAGCGTGTTAGCAATGAACTTCGCCTTGCGATAACCTCCCCTGACCCCTCCTTAGTAAGGAAGGGAACGTGCTAATCAGTTTTATTTTCAGTCAGAATAATCGTATTCGAAAGCAGTCTCGCAACCGTCAGAGGCCCCACACCTCCAGGAGTTGGAGTGACGTATGAGGCGCGTTTTGACACACGCACAACATCGACATCGCCAAACATTTCACCATTGTCAAAATCAACACCAGCGTCAATCACGATCGCGCCTTTTTTTACCATGTCTTTTGTGATGAGATGTTTTTTTCCAACGGCAGAAATCAGAATGTCTGCTTCTTTGCACAAATCTTTTGTGTTTTTTGTTTTGATATTGCACGTGACGACTGTCGCCAGTTGATTCATCATCATGATCGCGAGTGGTTTGCCGACGAGTGTGCCAGTGCCGACAATGACCACGCGTTTGCCGGCAGGATCGACGCCAAGCGATTCGAGAATATCCATGACGGCGCCGGGAGTTGGAGGCACGATGGTGTTTGTTTCTGCGACAAGTTTGCCGAGATTGGTATCTGTCAGACAGTCGACATCGATGTCTGGGCGGATACTATTCACCACATCATTTTCCCATTCGCGGTTTGGGAGTGGAAGCTGGATGATGAGGCCGGTAACTGTGTTGTCTGACTGAATTTTATTGATTGTATTGATGATCTCTTCTTTCGTAGCATCCGCAGGGAGTTCTGTAAGAGAAAATGCAATACCCGCCTTTTTTGCAGCGAGTCCTTTTGTTTTTACGTACATGTGGGATGGTTTGTCATCGCCAACAATAAGGACGGCCAGTTTTGGCTGGAGGCCGTTTTTTGCAAGTTTTTCAGCACGTTGTTTTGTCTTTTCTGCGATATGTGCTGCGATTTGTTTTCCGTCTATCAATGCCATAATGCAGACATTCTATCACAATATATTCTAAAAGTAAACAAAAAACCGCTTGGTGTAGCGGTGTTTTATTTACTATACCTTGGGTTATTTTTAATGAAAGAACGTATAGTATTTCTTCCCTGACTTTTTGTCACCAAAAAGTAACAAAAAGTGTTAGGGGAAAGAACTCGCCTGTGTTGTCACTAAGAAAGTACTCATTGACAAGCGGTGAGGCTCAGACAGCTTTCCCCTTAAAACCCCTTTGATAAGGAGAAACGGCTATTGCAATTGAAATCAATCATAGCCAATATTGCCCTTACTACAAAATTCCATTGAAAAGGTACCCAATAATAATAATCCCCACCGTGACAATACCAAAAAAACTCGCGAGGAGTTGCCACTTCAATACTTTTTTCAAAATAAGTGCTTCTGGGAGGGAGAGGACGACGACGGCCATCATAAAGGCGAGGCCGGTGCCGATGGGTACACCTTTTGCAATTAGGGATTGGATGATAGGAATGACACCGCTGGCATTTGAGTACAGGGGAACTGCGAGAATGACGGCGAGTGGCACGCTCCAGATGCCCGCTTTTTGCAAATACGTTTCAAAAAATCCTTGTGGGACGTAGCCGTGAATCACTGCGCCAATACCAACACCGACAAAAATGTATAGTGCAATTTTTTTTGTAATATTCATTGCTTCTTTTGAGACGATTTGTGCGATTTGTTTTTTTGATCGTGATTGCTGTGCAATGATATTTTCTTTTTGTTCGGGAAGTTTCCAGACAAAGTCGGCGACGTATTTTTCCATGCGCAATTTTCCGAGGATCCAGCCACCGACGACACCGATCGCCATGCCAGCTGTGATGTAGAGGAGTGTTATTTTCAATCCAAACAATCCGATGAACAATCCAATTGCGACTTCGTTTATGAGTGGGGACGTAATGAGAAATGCAAAAGTCACGCCAAGGGGAATGCGTGCCTGCACAAATCCGATGAAGAGGGGAATAGAGGAGCAGGAACAAAATGGTGTGATAGCTCCAAAGATCGTTGCCAACACATAATCCAATCCGTAGAGTTGATGAGATGTGAGAAAGTCACGCAGTTTTTCTATTGGCAGATAATATCTGAGGAGACTCATGATATGGGTGATCACGAGAATCAAGAAAAAAATCTTGAGGGTGTCGTAGACAAAAAAATCGACACTCCCAGCAAGTGTGGCATTGCTAATACGAAAGACATCATCCACGAGCCATGTGGCGATAACGGCAAATGGATAAAAAATATCCACAGTTAGCACGCATGGGAACATCCGCACGCATCTCCTGATGACGTGTCTGCTGGTTGTTCTGTTTGTTTTTTTGCGGTGAGCATTATTTTTATTTCTTCTACGTCTGATACACGCCCTGCGCTTTGTACTTCTTCATTCACGACGAGTGCTGGCGTACTCATCACGCCGTAGCCCATGATGGATTCTATATCTGTGATTTTGTCGATTACAGCGTCGAGCTGGAGTTCTGCGACGGCTTGTCTGGTATTGTGTTCGAGGGTGATACAGTTTGGGCATCCTGTGCCGAGGATTTTTATATTGAGTGGTGTTGTGTTCATAGGGGGAGGAGAAAATGATTCCTGATGTGCTCTGTCAAAATTATCTCTGGTGTGTACTCCTTTTTCTTTTAATTCATCAAGGTGTACTTTTGCATAACGAATTTTGCTATCAATTCTGTACTGAAGATTTTCCATTTCCATATTTTTGACGAATCAGACCCAAAGGGTCACTAAATTTTTTGCTCGGGGACAGGGATTCGAACCCCGATAGTCAGGACCAGAACCTGAAGTCCTACCATTAGACGATCCCCGAATATG
>MNVD01000009.1 GCA_001871445.1 Candidatus Magasanikbacteria bacterium CG1_02_41_34 | reverse complement strand
CCTGTGCAATTTCATTGGTATGATGCACGGGAATGTGGTCGATACCACCGCAGTGAATATCAAACTGTGTGCCGAGATATGTTGTTGCCATGGCACTACATTCTATGTGCCAGCCGGGAAATCCTGTCTTGCCAAATGCTTGCCATTCCATCTGTCGCTTTTCTCCTGGCTTGTTGAATTTCCATACTGCAAAATCGTGTGGATTCTTTTTTTCTCCCATCTCGACACGTGCGCCAGCTTCTAATTCTTGATTTTTCAGATTTGCAAGTTTGCCATAATCATCTATTGTCGTGGTGTCAAAATAGATGCCATCGCTTGTTTCATACGTGTGTCCTGTATCAATCAATTTTTGCACCTGATCTATCTGTTCTTGAATATGATCTGTCGCTTTGCACCAGATTGTTGGTTCGAGGATATTCAGTGCTTTCATGTCCTCCTTGAACATTTTTGTATAAAAATCTGAAATCTCCCAAGCCGCTTTTCCTTCTCGTGCTGCGCCTTTTTCCATTTTATCTTCCCCTTGATCGCCATCATCTGTGAGGTGTCCGACATCTGTAATGTTCATCACGTGCGTAACCTCGTAGTCATGATATTTCAGTGTTCGGTGCAGAATGTCTTCAAAGACATAGGTTCGAAGATTGCCAATGTGTGCATAATTGTAGACTGTTGGGCCACAGCTATACAGACCAACCTTGTGATCGTTGATAGGGGAGAAAGGCTCTTTTTGTTTTGTCGCGGTATTATAAAGTGAAAGCATAGTATCCATTGTATTTAGTTTTTTATAGTATAGAGTGGAAAAGGGGTGGTGTAAAGTAGTACACACGTAATTTATATTGTGCTATACTTAGCACAACGATTTTTTTCAAAGACGTATGAGTTTATTTTCAAAAGACAATGGATTCCTTGGTGTTGATATTGGGGCTTACGGAATTAAATTAGTGCAACTCAATAAAGCAAAAGGTCGTCCACAGCTCTGGACGTACGGTATTGCTGATGGGGCAATAGATATACATCTGCCTGATTTTTCTGACAAGTCACCAGAACAACTTTCGCAAGAAGGAAAGATGCTGGGGAGTAATACTCTGTCAACAAAGGATGGTGAAAAGAAGGACACTCCACTCATGTATGGAGAAAGTGATCCACGTGTGGATAGGTATGCCGAAATTTTGACTCGACTCATGAAGGAAGCTCGTGTTACTACGACCTTTGCGACAGCGAGTATCCCTGTGTCTCATGTGTTTCATACCATAGTGACGCTTCCAAAAGTAGAAAAAGAATCAGAAATACATACCTATATCAATGCTGAACTTAAAAAAGTATTGATACGTCCTCTCGAAGAGATGCAGGTCGTTCATCAAAAAATACCAAGTACAAACAAAGATGAAAAATATATGCGCGTTCTCGTGACGGCAGCTCCAAAAACATTGGTTGCTTTTTATTCTGCTATTTTTCAAAAAGCTGGCCTCGAACTGCGTGAACTCGAAACCGAAGCTTTTGCCATAGAACGGTCGCTTGTTGGTAAAGAAACGGCTACGATGATGGTGGTGGATGTCGGTGCAGAACGGACAAACTTTTTTATTATGGATAAGGGGTTGCCCATGACACATCGAAGTATCCAAGTCGGTGGTGATAATATCGATACCGTACTTTCAAACGTGCTTGGTGTAGACCCTACACTGGTAGATGTTATGAAAGGAGATGTTGGAATGATTTCTTGGGATGAAAAGACGCTGTCAGTTTTTGATGTTGTTCTTGATCCTATTTTGAAAGAAGTGCAATACAGTTTTGATTTGTTTCTTAGTCAGTCTGGTAATGAAGGAAAACGACCGGAAAAAATCGTGCTGACAGGTGGGTCATCTGTGTTCCCTCCGCTCCAAAAACGATTGGAGCAAACATTTGATATGCGAGTATTTGTTGGTGATCCATGGGCACGTATTGTCTATCAACAAGAGTTGAAACCACTCTTGTCAGAGCTCGGACCACGTATGTCTGTGAGCCTTGGATTGGCACTTCGAAATATTATAGAATAAATTCTGTCCACAGATAGGTTCTGTATTCACTCTAGAATTTGGTATACTTGTTCTAGCAATAATTATACATCGTATGGCAGACACATCACTCGCACACATTTTGCTTGTTGAAGACGATACTTTTCTTGCAAATATTTATAAAACAAAATTTGAAATGGAGGGATTCAAAGTTACTGTTGCCGAAGATGGGCAGGCAGGATTTGATGTTGCTGGAAAAATAAAACCGGACCTAATCTTGCTCGATATTCTTCTCCCAAAGATGGATGGATTTGCTGTACTCAAAAAATTGAAAGAAACTGATGATGTAAAAGATATTCCTGTAATTTTACTTACCAATCTTGGTCAAAAAGACGATGTAGAAAAGGGTCTTGAATCGGGTGCGGTAGATTACCTTATCAAGGCGCACTTCAAACCATCTGAAACAGTAGATAAAGTAAAGAAAGTTCTCGGTCTATAAACCTTACGTACATAGTAGCGCACCCACGATGCTCCATATTTGTGTATCATCGTGGGTGCACGTTACCCTCACACAACTGAGTGTCGGGAAATGCACCATATATCTATGATTATCTTTTTTCAGAGAGAGGGGGTGACTACATGAATAAAAAAACAATGTCTGCCAACAAGCAAGGTTTCACCTTGATCGAATTGCTCGTTGTTATTGCGATCATTGGTCTTTTGTCAACACTCGCCGTAGTGGCCCTTGGGTCAGCTCGTTCAAAAGCGAATGATGCAAAACGTCTGTCTGATATCAAGCAGGTACAAACTGCGCTTGAGCTCTTTTACACAGATAACAATGCGTATCCAACAACAACAGCAAGTGGTATCACTTTAGGAGATTCAAGCAATGCTTGTTTGAATTCTACAGGATTCCATGTTACTGGTGTGACTGATTGTCCATCACCATATATGGGACAAGTCCCTGCTGATCCTTCTTCAGCACAGGATTACACATATATTGCGGAAGTTCCTGGTTCAGCGTATACGATCAGTCTGAGACTTGAAGGTACTGTCAGTGGTCTTGCAGGAACTGTTACTGCGACTCCATCAGGTATCCAATAATATCCCAGTTTGAACGCGTTCGAATTTGGAAAGAAAAGCATCTCGTAAAAGCGGGATGTTTTTTGTTGCATGACTTATGGTTTATCGATGGTAAAGATGGTACAATGTTTTATATGGATATATTATTTTTCTTTGTTTTCGGAGTATTATTAGGGAGCTTTCTCAATGCCTGGATTTGGCGTACGAGATCTGGTAAGTCTATTTGGAGAGGAAGATCTATGTGCCCAAAGTGTGGTAATACACTGACGTGGAAAGAAAATATTCCACTCGTTAGTTTTTTTTGGCTACGAGGAAGATGTCTCACATGTCAGAAAAAAATTTCGTTTCAATATCCGTTCGTGGAGATTGTCGTCGGCTGTTTGTTTGCCTTTTCTGCGTGGTTTCACGCTGGATATATATTACTGACATTTCGTGATGCGTTTGTGTTATTTTTCCTGACGTTTGTTTTTGTCTATGATGTAACGTATCAGGAAATTTGGGATCGGATGACAGTGTATCCTGCGCTTTTTCTTCTTGTTCCTACTGCGATACTAGGTTGGCATTCAGGAATGTCTATTACTGTTGGAGTTGTTGTTGGTGCTGGATTTTTTCTGTTGCAATATCTTATTTCAAAAGGCAAGTGGATTGGTGGTGGAGATATTCGACTCGGCATGTTAATGGGTGTGATTTTGGGTTGGCCGCTTATCTTGGTCGCATTGTTTTTTGCGTATGTTGGTGGAGCGTTGTTTGTTTTGCCATTTTTGGTATTGAAAAAGCAAACTATGGCAAGTCGTGTGCCATTTGGGGCATATCTGACGCTTGCAACTGCCCTTACTATGTTTTATGGAATGGATATTGTGCAGTGGTATATAGGGTTGATTTCATAGTATGAAAAAATTATTTTTATTCGATATAGATCATGTCCTTGTCCATCCACCAAGCTATGGGGCCAATCATACACTTGAGGAAGCGGGACTAGATGTGTCGTGGACATCGTCCTTTTTTTTGGCATACTATGATGATTGTCAACGTGGCAACATTGATTTGGTAGAGGTGCTCACGCCATATTTAAAAACATGTGGGTGGACAAAAAGCACTAAGGAATTTTTGAATGAGTGGTTTTCGTACGAATATCATCTTGATGAAGAATTGCTCACATATATTCAAACATTGCGTGAACAAGGTTTTTCTTGTGTTATTAATTCGGATCAAGAAAAATATAGAAAACATTATATTCTAGAAAAAATGAATTTTTCGAATTTGTTTGATGCATTTTATTTTTCATGTGATGTTGGATATTTGAAACAAGATGAAAAGCGGTTTGAAATCGTGTATGATGATATAGTGAAACAGTTTGGGCGCGTTGAAAAAGATGAAATTTTTTTTGTAGATGATCAGCAAAAGAATGTGGATGTCGCAAAAAAATTTGGTATTGATGCAGTAGTATATAAGTCAAATGAGAAGACCATAAAGGAAATCGAAAGAAGAATTAAAATCTAGATTAAAACTAAGAATGTTAGTAATATGGCGGACAATTATCTCAAACAAAAAGTAATAAAACTTCGATCCCAGATTGATGATCTTCGTCACAAGTATCATGTTCTTAACGATCCCCAAGTTACGGACAAGATGTATGAAGGGTTGATGGACGAACTGAGAAAATTGGAGAAAGCTCATCCCGAACTTGTATCACCTGATTCACCAACCCAGCGCGTAGCCGGTAAGATTGCATCTGGCTTTTCCAAAGTGACGCATCATGTACCGCAGTGGTCTTTTGATGATGCCTTTTCTCGTGAAGATTTGGATAAATGGGAAGAACGAAACATGAAAATCCTTGAAAAGCAATTTGGTAAAAAGCCAACAGATTTGTCGTATGTGTGTGAATTAAAAATCGATGGGTTGCATATTGTTCTTACGTATGAGAACGGACAGTTGCAAACAGCAGCTACGAGAGGTGATGGAACCGTAGGAGAAGATGTGACGCAAAATGTAAAAACAATTCACAGTATTCCATTGACGATTGCAGAAAAAAACACGCTTGTTGTCGAAGGGGAGGTGTGGCTTGGTACCGCGATGTTTGAAAAGGTAAATAAAGAGCGGGAAAAGGCGGGGGAGGCACTCTATGCAAATCCTCGCAATGTGGCAGCAGGAACGCTTCGTCAACTCAATTCGTCTATTGTTGCTGTGCGAAAGTTGCAATGTACCACATACGACATTTCACTTGGTAATGCGCCAGATACGCAGGCAAAAGAATTGAAAAAATTGGGTACACTCAAATTTCCAACGGACAATGACTGGAATATTTGTAAAACAATGGATGGTGTGTGGCACATGTACGAAACATGGATTGATAGAGATCATAAGAAAAAACCATTTTGGATTGATGGTATTGTGATAAAAATTAATGAGAAAAAATATCAGGATGCGCTTGGTTTTACAGGGAAGTCGCCACGATGGGCAATAGCGATGAAATTTCCTGCAGAACAGGGGACCACTACGATTCACGATGTATATTGGCAAGTGGGACGCACGGGAGTCCTGACGCCAGTTGCGCACATGGATCCTGTACAACTTGCTGGTACAACGGTGACGCACGCGACGCTTCACAATATGGATGAGATACAGCGACTCGGTGTAAAAGTCGGCGACAACGTGGTCGTGGAAAAAGCAGGGGACATTATTCCAAAAGTGCTCAGAGTGCTCGAAAAAATGAGAGATGGATCAGAAAAAACAATTCGTGAACCAAAAAAATGTCCTGTGTGTTTGTCTCCTGTCACACGTGCTCAGATTGATGCTGGTAAAGGAAAACAAGAATCAGGTGCAGGCATTGTTTGTACGAATTCTGCATGTTATGCACAAGAGCTTCGACGTATTGCGCACTTTGTATCAAAAGCAGCATTCAATATCGACGGCATGGGAAAGAAAATTGTCGAGCAACTTGTCGACGAGGGATTGATCAAACATGCTGCAGATATTTTTACCCTCACCATAGGGGATCTGTCTGCACTCGAGAGATTTGGTGAGAAGTCATCAGAAAATGTGGTGTCGGCGATTGAGAGGGCACGAAATGTGACGCTTCCACGATTTATTTTTGCTCTTGGTATTTCTCATGTGGGAGAAGAAACTGCAGTGCGGCTTGCGGATGTATATGGTACGATTGAAAAACTACAAGAAGCAACACAGGAAGAACTTGAAAATGTTTCTGATATAGGCAGTACTGTTGCAGCGTCGATCGTGAGCTGGTTTGGGAAGAAAGAGAATCAGGAGTTTGTTGCGGCGTTGATTGAAAATGGCGTACGGATCAAGAAATCAAAAAAACAAGAAATCAAAAAAACGTTTGTAGGGAAGACGTTTGTCTTGACTGGAACGTTATCTACGATGACGCGAGACGATGCAAAAGAAAAGATTCGAGCGCGTGGGGGAGATGTGTCGGGGAGTGTGAGTAAAAATACAGACTTCGTCGTAGTAGGGGAGAATGCTGGGAGTAAGGCAGAGAAGGCGAAGAGTCTTGGTGTGAAGATGGTAGATGAAAAGGAGTTTGGGAGAATGTTGTAAAGTTTCCCCTATTTTTTTATTGTTTTAAATACGACGTAGAGCACTCCCAAAGAAAGAAGAAATCCAATATAAAAGATGATAGTTTTTGTAGAGGTGGGGGAAAGGGTGAGATCTGTAGGTATGCTTTGGGTATCTGTGTAATTGTGTACTTGCTGGTTTGTAAGATCGAGTGTATAGGTTTTTTCATTTTCATTTTGTATCCATAATGTCTGTCCTTCAATATAGATATGTGTAATAAATACATCTTGCACATCTTGTTCTAGTTGGCCATCGTATTCGGTGTTATATATTTGTTTTTCCCAAAGTAATTTGTTTGTATTTGCATCCCATGCTTCAATGATGCCTCTCTTGTCGTGATTTACCGTATATCTCACGCCTTCATGAAGTATTGGTGGTACGTCTTTTGGTGCGGTTCTTTTTGCGTAGACTGTACTGGTCAGAGTAAAGAGCATGAAAATAGCTATAAAAATGTAGAGTATTTTTTTCATAAATTTAGTGGAATGAAATTTTGATAACTAAAACAAGTATATCGTATTTTAGTTTTTTGTACATTGTATGTTTTTTTGTTTACACAGTTTCTTGACTTTTTTGTACTTAGCTGTAAATATAATATTATACATCCAATCAAGACGGAGGGGACAATGTACACGATAGCAGAGAGAGCCATTCTTGAGGCTCTGAACACGGAGCGTCACCAGTGGTATCTACGCGAGCTCGTCAAGGCTATGGGTGAGAAGATTTTGAGTAGAGAGGTGAACGATAAACTTCTGCGAAGGTCTGTCTACAAGGATTTGACTCGGCTCATATACCGTTCACTCGTTGAGTGTCGATGGGAGACATACGATGAGTGGAAGGAACGTACGAGTCACCTCACGGATTCTCCGCGCCTTCGGGTGTACTGGATCACGGATGAGGGCATCCGTCAGCTGTCGAGCTAGCAGAGATTAGGCTGTTTTAGAGAACGTTGTCTGCTCCGTCTCTGTACAAAAGCCCCGCCCGAAATATATCCACTAGGATTGATCGGTCGGGGCTTCGGTTTTTTTAAAGGGGCAGAGCTGAAACTACAAAATCAATAGTCATCAAGATAACAAGATATACAGGAAATGGCGGAAGGCTCAGAAGAGTTATAATTGTTCCGATACGTTTGTTTGAACGAAGATATAACATATACACAAAGTAGGAAAGGTGCGCAATATTTAGGTATGCAAAAACAGTAAAATAAAAATGAGCATTCCCGAAAATTTTGTCATTTACATTTATTGTGAAAATGTAATAAAAACACCAAGTTAGTATTGCTAAAATGATGGGTGGAATAATAAGTGAAAATTTTTTCATAAAGAATATGTCTATAATCATAGTATACACTAAGTATGATTATATGCAATACACCTCCCATTGAACAAAATTCCACCCTCTGCTAGAATGAAAAGCGTTAGAAGGATGTACATTGCTCTACGATGAACAACTCTATTGCAATGTATTGTACCTTCGAAAGATTCCTCGTCGTTCCTCCTCGGAATGACAATAGTAGCACACTATGAAACTAGACATATCCGACATCGAACACATCGCAGACCTCGCTCGTCTACACCTCACCGACGAGGAAAAAGAACGCTATGCAGACCAGCTGTCGGCTGTTTTTGATTATATTGGGATGCTGAATGAAGTAGATACCACTGGTGTTGCAGAGACGTGCCAAGTGACAGGACTTGAGGATGTGGTACGAGAAGATGTTGCGGTGGAATCTGATGAAGAGACGAGAAAGAAGATTATTGGACAATTTCCAAACAAGATAGGGAAATTACTTAAAGTAAAAGCCGTTTTTTCAGCAGAATAAGCTTTCCTTTTGTCATGCTGAACTTGTGTACTATTTCAGACGTTCACAATAAGAAAGATCCTGAAACAAGTTCAGGATGACACAGCAAGTTTGCTTATAGCTTACTCTGCCTATTCTGCTTAATCTGCTTATGAAAACTCTTAACGAACTCACAATCGAACAAGCCCGCGTCGGCCTTGATAACAAAGAGTTTACCTCAGTCGAACTTACACAGGCGTGCCTTGATCGTATTCATGATCGCAATGAGGAAATTAATGCATTTATTACAGTTACAGATGACCTCGCACTTGTAGAAGCAAAAAAAGCAGATGCGATGATCGTAAAGGGGGAGCAAAAGATGCTCACGGGGATTCCGTATTCTGTAAAAGATGCTATCTGTACACTCGATGTCCGTTCTACTGCGTCTGCAAAAATTCTTGATAATTATATTCCGCCATTTGACGCGACGGTGATCAAAAAAATTAGAGAACAAGGTGCAGTACTTGTGGGAAAGACAAACTGTGATGCATTTGGACACGGAGCGAGTAATGAACAGTCCATGTATGGCCCAGTAAAAAATCCACATGACACGAGGAAAGTCGCAGGTGGATCGTCTGGTGGTGCTGCTGCGTCTGTTGCAGATCATCAGTGCCTTTTTGCGATTGCAGAAGATACAGGTGGATCTATCCGTCAGCCTGCAGCATTTTGTGGTGTGTACGGTATCCGTCCAAGCTATGGACGCAACTCTCGCTACGGTATTATGCCGATGGCGAGCTCTTTTGATACTGTTGGCCCTATGGCAAAAACTGCCGCAGACATTGCGATCCTTATGGAAGTGATGGCGGGCGTTGATGCTAAGGATGCGACTACTGTGCCAGATGCTGTTCCTGCATACAAAAAAGAAATTGAGAAATTAGAAATTAGAAATTTGCGTGTCGGTGTACCAAAAGAGTACTTTGAGCTTGAAGGACTCACCGATGAAGTGAAGGAAGCAATTGAAAGTAAGATTGAGGAATTGAAAAAACAAGGTGCGACGATTGTGCCAGTATCACTTCCTCATACAAAATATGCAATCCCTGTGTACTACATCGCGGTGCCAAGTGAAGATAGCTCAAACCTTGGGAGAATTGATGGTATCCGCTATGGTGTGCAGTCTGATATGGAAAAACTGTATGATACATACGCACATTCTCGTGAACATGGATTTCCCGAAGAAGTAAAACGTCGTATCATGCTAGGAACATACGCCCTCTCTGCTGGCTACTACGATGCGTATTATCGCAAAGCACAACAAGTCCGCACACTTATCATGCAAGATTTTGACACTGTTTTTCAAGATGTCGATGTACTCATTACACCAACTTCACCATTCCCTGCATTTGGCATCGGTGAGAAAAAAGATGATGTGATTGCGATGTATCTCGCAGATGTGTTTGTGAGTCCTGCTTCTGTTGCAGGTATTCCTGGTATTTCTGTCCCAGCTGGCATGTCAAAGAATGGATTGCCGATTGGGATGCAGATTCTTGGTCCTCGACTTGGTGAGAGTAAGATTCTTCAGGTAGCAAATGTGCTATAATAAAAGTATGTTCTTTTTAGCACACAGATCTCCAGGATTTCCAGAATAATCCAGGATTTTTTTATAAAAGATCCTGGTACATCATGGAGATTCTGGAAATCCGTGTTCTATTTTTTCAAATAATGCATCTTTATGCGTGAGGACACTATAAAAAAAGTTCAAGAGCAAGCTGACAAAGATTTTAGTTATGCGCTGAATGAAACAGGAGACTACCGAGAATCATGGCGGATTTTTCGTATCATGGCAGAATTTGTCGAGGGATACCAGTTTTTGGATTCTCTCAGTAATGAAGTGACTGTGTTTGGGTCTGCACGGTTTGATGAAGATCAAAAATATTATAAGATTGCGCGAGAGTTTGGAAAACTCCTTGCAGAACATGGATATACTACAATTACTGGTGGTGGACCTGGGATTATGGAAGCCGCAAATAGGGGAGCTCAAGAAGGTAATGGTCCTTCTGTGGGATTGAATATTCAACTTCCTTTTGAACAACGTATCAATCCTTACGTTGGAAAATCCACAGCATTTTACTATTTCTTTACACGAAAAGTGATGCTGACAAGTCCTGCACACGCCCACATTTTTTTCCCAGGTGGATTTGGAACGTTTGATGAATTTTTTGAAGTTGTCCACAACATTGAAATTGGAAAAATGTGCCAGATGCCTATTGTGCTGGTTGGAAGGGAATATTGGGAACCTGTTGTGGCATTCATAAGAGAGAAGTGTTGCTCTATGGGTTCGGTAAAACCAGAACATGTTGATAGCTGGCATATCGTGGATACTGCTGAAGAAGCAATGACATCGATGGAAGATTCTCATGATGAATTGCCAAAATGTGATTTGTCTGTTTCCAATTTTCACAGTGGTCAGAAGAATATGGATTGGCGTATTTTTCGTATTATGGCGGAGCTCGTCGAAGGATTTGAATTTCTTACCGGTCTTGTAGAGGATGTCACGGTCCTTGGAACGCGACACATTACACGTGATTCTCACTATTACACAAGCGCCTATGAACTCGGCACACGTCTTGCTCAAAATGGATATGCTGTTGTAACAGGTGGGTCTATTGGTGTGGCAGAAGCGGTGAATAAAGGGGCAATGGAAGCAGGGGGTGAATCTCTTGGTATCGGTCTTGAAGTGTATGGCAAAGAGTCCATGAATCCATACGTGATCAAATCTATTTCATTCAAATTTCCGTTTACTCGCAAGTTGATTGTTACTGCGCCGTCAAAAGCATTTATTTTTTATCCTGGTGGACTTGGAACACTCCATCATTTGTTTGAAGTCCTTACGCTTATTGAAACAAAAAAAATGCAACAAATTCCTATTATTCTTATTGATCATGCATTCTGGGAACCGATACATGCCTTTATAAAAAAAGTAATGGTGCATGATGTCAAAAGTATTAGCGATAAAGATGACGAATTGTACCAGATTGTCGATACCGTGGAAGCGGCTATGAAATTGCTTCACGATTTTCGTCCGAATCATAACAACAAAACATAGGATATGATCCCTTGGTTTCAGTTTACATCAGTGCATATTGGTCCTGTTGCATTGCAAGTATGGGGTTTTTTTGTGGCTCTTGGCATGATACTGTCTGTATTGTTGATCCAAAGAGAAGCAAAAAAAAGATTGCTCAATGCTGAACCACTTTTGGATCTTGCATTGAAGATGATTTTTTTCGGTGTGGTTGGGGCGCGATTGTTTCACGTATTCTTTTACGAACCTACTTTTTTCATAGCACATCCAGCAGAAATTATTGCGGTGTGGCATGGTGGTCTTTCATCTTTCGGTGGACTCGTCGGTGCGATGCTTGCGTTTGTTATTGCTCTCAAACGAAAAAAAATCAAAAAAGAATTTCTCTCTGTATATGGAAATATTATTTCCTATAGCGCGCTGTTTGGGTGGATGATAGGACGTATTGGGTGCCTCATGATTCATGATCATCTTGGAAAAGAGTCTACCAGTTTTTTGGCATTCAATTCCCCAAGCGGGCAGCGTCTCGACATGGCATTTCTTGAGATTTTGTATTTGATTCCACTTGCTATTGTATTTTTGATATTGAAGAGAAAAAAGAGAGAAGATCTTTTTGCTGCACTTCTCTTTGTTTATTATGGTATTCTTCGTTTTATCCTTGATTTTTGGCGTGCCGATGCATCGTTTGCAACGGGGGATGTTCGTTATCTTGGATTGACACCAGCGCAATATTTTGCTATGGTCCTCGTAGTTTTTGGAGTTTTTCTGTACAGAAAAACACGTGTGTTCAAAAAAGCATAATATTGTATGAAGGAAGTACATGGACGTATCGAAATCATGGCGCCAGCAGGATCGTTTGATTCGTTGACTGCCGCTATCAAAGCAGGAGCAAATTCTGTCTATTTTGGTATCGAACAACTCAACATGCGAGCAAAAGCAGCAAATAATTTTACGATAGACGATCTTACTACTATTGTTTCACAATGTCAGGCAGTGGGAGTAAAAACATATCTTGCACTCAATACTGTCATGTACACACACGACATGGCACTCATGAAGAAAATTTGTGATAAAGCAAAAGAAGTCGGACTCACGGCTATTATTGCGGCAGATTTGGCGGCTATTACGTATGCAAAAAGTATTGGTCTTGAAGTACATATTTCTACTCAGCAGAATGTTACCAATTATGAAACAGTAGAATTTTTTTCAGCGTATGCTGATGTCATCGTGCTTGCTCGTGAAGTAACACTCAAGCAAGTACAAGAAATTCATGATTTGATTATTGCAAATGATTTGCGTGGACCAAAAGGAGACCTTATTCAGATAGAACTTTTTGCACACGGCGCACTTTGTGTTGCTATTTCTGGCAATTGTTACATGAGTCTTGCCACCGACAATTCTTCTGCAAATCGTGGTGCATGTCGACAAAATTGTCGTCGTGCGTATCGAGTGATTGATGACGAAACTGGAGTCGAATTGAAAATAGAAAATAAATTTGTGATGTCGCCAAAAGATTTGTGCACGATTGGTTTTATTGATCAGATTCTTGATACCGGAGTGAGTGTATTAAAACTGGAAGGACGCGGACGATCTCCAGACTATGTCCGTACCGTGACACAATGTTATCGAGAAGCTGTTGATGCATATTACGAAGGAACGTATACAAAAGAAAAAATCGTAGCGTGGACCACTGAACTTGAGAAAGTATACAACCGTGGATTTTGGCATGGTGGATATTATCTTGGCAAAACCATGGCAGAATGGAGTGGCGCCTACGGATCACAATCAACACAAGAAAATATTTTTATCGGACGTGTGTCTCATTATTATGATGACAAACATGTCGCGGAAGTAACGATGGAAACAGAGACACTTGAAAAAGGACAGACCGTGCTCTTTACCGGACCAACAACAGGCGCAGTGACGATAGAACATGCAGAACCGTGGGTGAATGATGCACCTGTTGACATGGCAAAAAAAGGCGATGTCTTGAGTGTTGTCGTTTCAGAACGAGTGCGAGCAAATGACAAAGTATTTGTTGTCGTGCCACGAAAGAGTGTTCAGTAAACATTGGTATGCCAAAGATTATTCAGTATAGAGAAAATTGTATCGGGTGTGATTCGTGTGTGCTTTACGCGCCGAGATATTGGCAGATAGACGAAGATGGAAAATCATCATTAACACGTGGCACATACAAAGACGGCGTCGGACAACTCGATATCGATGAGGTAGAGCTCCCTGGCAATATAGAAGCAAGTATGGCTTGTCCCGTAGGAATTATTCGTATTCAGGACAATAGTGGAAAGAATATAGGGCGGACGTAGTAGCAGTT
>MNVD01000016.1 GCA_001871445.1 Candidatus Magasanikbacteria bacterium CG1_02_41_34 | reverse complement strand
ACAATTGAACAGTTCAAACTTGCGTGGTCAAAAAATAATTATGCAAGTATTATTTTCAAAGTGAATAATCAAGACAGCGAAGAAGTATTTGTTGAACAGTCAGAATCAATAGAACCGAAGCCAAACACCTCAATCTTCCACAACATAACAAACTTCTTCAAAAATATATTTCATCATGATGATGAGTCGCAAGCCCAAGAAGTAGCATTGGTCGAATCTACAGAAGTTGTTGTAATAGAGGAAACTGTAGAGCCTGAAGTACCTACAGTATATGACGGAATATTTTTACCATCCACAGTCACGATACGCGTATCTCCCGTTGATATATCTGCCACCATCCCACTGACGATAAAAAATACAGGCAATACCACGTGGAAATCAAACGAGCTGTCACTCAATGTCGTTGGAGGTGTCGGACAAAATAGTGCGTGGTATGCTGATGCGTGGAAAACAAAACTTCGACCTGCGGTGATATCAACTGCCGTTGGTCCTGGTGAAGAAGTTTTAATACGCATTCCTATCACTCTTGCTTCTGATCTTACAAAAGATTTTAGACTTCAGCTTGTCAAACAACAAGGAAGTACTTTTGTGCAGGTTGGTTCTTCATTTGTAACGATAACATTTCAGATGGGAGCTGAAATATTTCCGGAAGAATCATTGGTTCAAGATGAGTCGATACTAATAATCCCAGAAGGAAAAACAGTAATTGAAAAAATAAAAGATGTCAGCAAAGTGCTTGGTGATAAAATTATTGATACGACAAAAAAAGTGATTGATACTGTTATCCCTTTTTTCTATTCAGGAGGAAGCTCGGATAGTACTACGCCAGAAGAGGTGGGCAGTGTAAAAGAAACGATTCTCCCATCTATAACAATTGATACGTCTTTTGATGACGCTTTTTCTTTGGCTACTACCACGGTCATGTTGTTTGGTACAAAAAATCTTCAGGCGACATCTGTTCGTTCTTCTATCGCGAGCACATCATTTTCATTTACGTCTACGACGTGGGAAGCGCATGTTCCACTTTTGGAAGGAGAAAATGTTGTGATATTCACACCAATTGATGATGTCGAATCGGAAGGAGAACGTGTGGTGTTTCATATTGTAAGTGATACGACACCACCTGAGATTATGTCATTTTCTTCTGTACCAGACACGACAATATCTACACTTGTGCATGTAGATTGGTCTGGAAATGATGAGACAAGTAGTACCATTCACTATGCATTACAAGTAAATGAAGACGAGAGTGGGTGGAATGATATCTCAACGTCAACAACTGAGACGTCGTATATATTTTCTGGTGAGAGACCTCATGACTATATATTTCGTATCCGTGCATTTGATCCATTGAATAATTTCAGCGAATGGTATGAAAGTGATACATCTGTTTCACTCGACTGGCCAAAGACAGCAATTGTCAACGAAATTGCGTGGGGTGGAACAGCAGGTGTGCCGACCCAAACGCGAAATTGTCCAAAACAAGAATGGATGGAATTGAAAAACACCACGGACAGTGTGATAGATCTTTCTGGATGGCACCTCGTATTCACTTCGCCAACCGGTGTAACCAGTTCGCTTGCGTTGTCGGGTACTATTGATGCGGGTGAGTATTATTTGTTGGCAAGAAGAGAGAAAGGGCAAGATGCGTTGGTAAGTCTTTCTATCGACATGGTGTATGAAGATATTGAACTGGATAATGCAGGGATGACCCTTGTGTTGTCTGATGCAGAAGAACATATTATTGATGAAATATCTTTCATTGACGCTTGGCCAGCTGGCGGACCAGGGCGCTCTATGGAACGTATCGGTACTGGTAATCAATGGAAGACTACTGAACATATGAGTGCGCGAGGACAGGCAAATGGCTGTACAAATGTATTGTATGGAAGTCCATTGCAGCCAAATGATCGATTGTGGGTATTGCAAAACCCATTTGATCAATATCCCAGTTTGATTGACGAGAATGGTGTGCTTACACTTTCTGTAGATCATAGCCCGTATGTATTGAGCAGCGAGGTGACTATTCCTGAAGGCAAAACATTGGTTGTTGATCCAGGTGTGACAATCATAGGTAATTCTGCAAAGGCAACACTTATCGTAGAAGGTGCTATGATTATGAATGGGACAGAAGAATTGCCAGCCCGTCTGACGTCTTCGGGTATTGCATCAGATGCGTCATGGAAGAATACATTTTTTGGGCATGGGAATCCTTCTCCTGGTGATTGGTCGCATATAGATGTTGCTGGTGGGGGAGTCCTTGAAATGCATTATACAGAGGTTTCATATGGAGGAGATCCGTTTGTGACAAGTAATGGATTTGTGTATGGTACAGCGCAATCTCAAGTGATACGCACGAGTGGAAATATTACACTTGATCATGTGCACCTTACAAATTCGTATATTCACACGAATCCAAATTATACACAATATAATGCAGCAATTTGGATGAATGGTGGAAGTGTGGTTATTATAAATTCTGAATTTGATACAGGTGGCATTGCGATAAAAAATACACCGCATTCGAGTGGATCTGTAACTATTGCTGACACAAAATTTTCCAATTTTACCTATCCAAATGGACTCATTATTCTTGACGGCGTTTTCCCGCAGTTGTCTGGCAATAATATATTTTCAGACAATGTAAATAATATAATTGTTGTGCCAACGTACGAATTTTCTGAAGACACCACGATTTCTTCTGGAGCATACGTCGCATTTGGATCTGTTACCATTCCCGAAAGTGTAACACTCACAGTAGAAGAAGGTGGTGGTATTGGAATTGGCAGTAAAAATGCGTTTCATATTTATGGAACGCTAAAAACACTCGGGACTGCGGTGTCTCCTGTTCTCATTAACGGCTGGAGCGGAGGTTGGGGGAGGATGATATTTTATCCTGGTTCACATGGGGAACTTTCTTATACACATATTGCTGGTGGAGGTGAGACATACAACAGAGAGCGAGTAATGATGGATTTGTCTTCAGCCGACGTGTCGTTTGATCATACAGATATTAGTGGAGGAAAGTGGCCTGGTATTCTTTTGAGAATACGAAATAGTGATACTACATTTTCTCACGATACAATTCATTTTTATACAGAATGGGAAAAAACATTTGCGAGCTGGATTATGACAGCAATTGATATTCGTGGCGGTACAACATTGATGGATTCGGTCTTTATTCGTGATGTAAAATATGGAATTTGGGGTGATTCAAATACCGACGTGACGGCAAAAAATATGGACAGTACCAACTTCGAACATATTGCCTATTCAAAGTGGTTACCAGGTTCATTGTTAGAATTTATTTCAGATGAATTACCGCCTGACACAACGTCTGCACTGGAGAGTATCTAATATCTTCCACTAGCCAATTACCTCTAAAATTGCTACACTAAAGGCAGATTATTTTTAATACATTGGTCAGTATGAACATAGCAATCAATGGATTTGGCCGTATTGGACGGCACGCACTCAAGGTCGCATGGAAGAAAAAGGGGATCAATATTGTCGCGATCAATGATCTTACTGATACCAACACACTTGCGCATTTACTCAAATACGATACCGCATATCCAGATTTTGGTGCAAAAGTTTCTGCGAAAGAGGGCGTGCTGATCATCAATGGAAAAAAAATTCAGGCACTTGCAGAGCGTGACCCGAGCAAATTGCCATGGAAAAAATTGAAAGTCGATGTGGTTCTCGAATGTACTGGTCTTTTCAGAGACAAAGAAAAAGCATCTATGCATCTCACTGCTGGTGCAAAACGTGTTGTGATTTCTGCGCCGAGTAAAGGAGATGATATCGCTGGCTTTGTGCGAGGCGTAAACTGTGGAAGTTATGCAGGACAAAAAATTGTTGATAATGCATCGTGTACTACGAACTGTACCGCTCCTGTCGTCGCTATTCTCGAAGAAGCGTTTGGGATAGAAAAAGCAATGCTCACGACGATTCATTCGTATACAGCAGATCAAAATCTTCAAGACGGTCCACACAAAGATTTGCGTCGTGCTCGTGCTGCTGCACAAAACATGGTACCCACAACTACTGGAGCAGCGGCTGCTACAGCAAAAGTTGTTCCATCACTTGATCAGAAATTTGAAGGAATTGCTGTACGTGTTCCTACGATCAGTGCATCACTCACCGACATCACCATGCTTCTCAAAAAAGATGTGACAGTCGAACAAGTCAATAAAGCACTCAAAGCTGCTGCGAAGAAAAAACATTGGCAAGGCATTTTTACTGTCACAGAAGAACCACTTGTCTCTTCAGATTTCATTGGAAACAGTCATTCATCTATTGCCGACCTAGATCTTACTCGCGTTGTCGGTGGCAATCTTGTCAAAGTCGTTGCGTGGTATGATAATGAATGGGGCTACGCAAATCGTTTGGTAGAGATGGCAGAAATTGTTGGAAAATCATTGTAATATATTGCTATGAACTCGATTACAAAAGCGCGCAATCTGTCTGGAAAGGTCGTCCTTGTACGAGTTGATTTTAATGTTCCTATCAAGAAGAAAAAGGTCCTCGATGATTTTCGACTCGTCGCTTCACTTCCAACCATTCAGTATCTCATAGAAAAAGGTGCAAAGGTTGTATTGATGACACACATTGGTCGTCCTGAGGGAAAGACGGTTGCATCGTTAAAGGTTGATCCTGTCGTAGAACGGTTATCAGAATTACTCAAGAAAAAGGTAAAAAAGTTGGAAACCGGAAACTGGAAATTGTCTGATGCAAAAAAAGTTGCGCTGTTGAAGGAAATCAGCAAACTTCGTCCAGGACAAGTTGCGATGATGGAGAACATGCGATTTTCAAAAGAGGAAGCAAAAGATACTGGCATGCTTTCTCAAGAACTTGCGGCCCTTGGTGATGTTTTTGTCCTCGATGGATTTGCTGTTGCACATCGTGCGAGTGCTTCGGTGTCGGGTATTCCAAAGTATATCAAGGGATATGCGGGTAAACTCCTTACAACAGAAATTGTAGGATTGACAAAAGTACTCCACAATCCTAACACACCATTTGTTGCTGTTCTTGGGGGAGCAAAGATGGAAACAAAAATTCCTGTCATGAGAAATCTGGTAGAAAGAGCAGACGCGGTGCTCATTGGAGGTGGTATTGTAAATACCTATCTCTTGGCAAAAGGATATATAGTAGGAGATTCACTTGTTGACAAAGAATTCCAAGTGGATGCCATTCAGTATTGTAAACGAAAAAATGTTATCAAACCTCTCGATGTTATTGTTGGTACAAAAGATGGAAAAAAAGTCCGGGTAGTGAAGATCAAAAAAAATCCACATGAAATTTGTAAAAAAGGAGAAGCTATTTTTGATATTGGGCCTGAGACACTTCGTCTTTTTGCCACGTATATCAAAGAAGCAAAAACACTTGTGTGGAATGGTGCCATGGGATATTTTGAAAAAAAACCATACGACGTGGCAACGCTGACGGTTGCGCGTCTTGTTGCAAGTCGATCAAAAGGATCCGCTTTTGGTGTTATTGGTGGGGGAGAAACACTCCAAGCCATGGATATGGTCGGTATGACAGATGATATAGATCTTGTTTCTACTGGTGGTGGAGCGATGCTCGAATTTCTTGCTGGGAAAACACTTCCTGGGATCTATGCACTGCAATGGTAGTTGATGTCGAAATACAATTGATGTATACTTCACATAGAAATTTGGAACTGGAAATTAGAAATTAATTTTGTTAAAAGCAATTTCTAATTTCAATTTTTTAATTTCTTATATATGCCTGTCAGCAAAAAAACAACGAGAACTCCAATCACGAGTTCTCCAATATCTCAACCAACATATACACCACCGCAGCCACCTCCTTCTCCTCCTCTAAAACCACATCAACAGATGCGTTCTCTTTTGCATGGTGGTGAATTTGCACAAAAAATCTTTTTTACCCTTCTTGCGATTCTTTTAGTTTATGTTATTTTTTGGGTAGGGACGGTTATTCGGAATAATATTGAAGTGTATTATCATATCGGACAAGCAGATCGACAAGAGCGTACGATTAGCCTCGACGCAACAGCAAAAGTCACTGCTACACCAGACATTGCGATGACTACTCTGGGGATGATTGTAACAGGAAAGACTGTTGCCGAAGCGCAAGCTGCAAATACGGCTGTTATGAACAAGCTGACTGCAAAATTGGCAGAGCTTGGTATTGCGAGTGAAGACATGCAGACGACCAATTACAATATTTACCCACAATACAACTATACATCAGAGGAAGGACGCATTCTCGAAGGCTATGAGGTCAGTCAGAGTGTGAGCGTAAAGATTCGTGACCTTGAAAAAGCAAATCAAGTAATTGCACTTGCTGGAGAAGTTGGGGCAAATAGTGTGAGTGGATTGCAATTTACCATCGATGACCGAGAAGTATATCTCGAAGAAGCTCGCATGGAAGCACTCAAGAAAGTATATACAAAAGCGCAGGCACTCTCTCAAGCACTGGGTGTTCGAATTGTGAGTATTGTCTCGTATGGAGAATATGAAACTAGTGGAGACGTATCACCTTATATGTATGACAAGTCGGCATATGGTATGGGTGGTGCTGAAGCGACACCAGATATTCAGAGTGGTAGTATGGATGTAGAAATGAGTGTAAATATTACATTCGAAATTCGATAAATATACAAAAAAAAAGACCCCTCTATACACAGAGGGTCTTTTTTTATATACTGATATATATATTATATCTTCTTTCTGTATGAAAAAGACAAGCATCGCACATATTTTCGCACGTGAGATTCTCGATTCTCGTGGTAACCCCACTATTGAGGCAACTGTTACATTGGCAGATGGTTCTGTTGGTATTGCGGCAGTCCCAAGTGGGGCCTCTACTGGAGCGCATGAAGCTGTAGAGCTCCGAGATGGTGCAAAGCGCTATGGTGGCAAAGGTGTATTGAAAGCGGTGAAGCATGTAAATACACTCATTGCAAAAGAATTGAAAGGCCATGATGCACTCCATCAGCGTGCACTCGATCAAGCGATGATTGCGCTTGATGGTACTCCGCAAAAGAAAAAACTTGGAGCAAATGCAATTCTATCAGTTTCTCTCGCAGCCTGTCGTGCTGCTGCTGCATCGACCAAAATACCGCTGTATGCATATATTCGAAAAGCATACCGACTGCCAGAAAAAAAATGGATCATGCCACTGGCAACCATGAATGTTATCAATGGTGGGCGACATGCAAACAATGGACTTTCGATTCAAGAATTTATGATTGTTCCAAAACATAAATTGTTTAAAGAACGCGTACGCATGGGATCACAAATTTTTCATACACTCGGACAGCTCTTGGCAGAAAAAAAATTCAATACAGGTGTTGGAGATGAGGGAGGCTATGCACCAGAATTTACCGACAACGAACAAGCATTGAAATTTCTCATGAAGGCAATTAGTACTGCTGGCTTTGAACCTGGTCGTCACGTGATGCTTGCTATGGATGTTGCCGCGTCAGAATTTTACAAAAGCGGCAATTACTATTTTCTCGACAAGCATGTCGGGTGGCGTGCAGATAAAGTGATTCGTACGCTCGAAGGATGGACACGAAAATACCCGTTTATTTCTATCGAAGATCCGCTTGCAGAAGATGATTGGGACAATTGGAAAATAGCAACAAAAAAACTTGGGAAGAAAGTACATGTGGTAGGAGATGATTTGTTTGTAACCAATACCGAACGTATCCAAAAAGGGATTGATGAAAAAGTAGGGAATGCAGTGCTCATCAAACTCAATCAGATCGGCACGCTCTCTGAGACTATCGATGCAATCTATCTTGCACGAAAACATGGCTATGCAGTATCCGTATCTCATCGTTCTGGAGAAACAGCAGATACTTTTATTGCAGACCTCTCTGTTGCTGTGAATGCAGAATATATCAAGTCAGGATCGATGTCTCGTTCAGAGCGAGTAGAGAAGTATAATCGATTGATGCAGATAGAAGATGAGGTGATGTAGTCATTCACGTAACACGTAGCATGTAACACATAACAAAAAACACTCACAGATATTGTGAGTGTTTTTATATATGTAGATGATGCATTGCATCCAATTCAGAACAGTGAAGTATTTCACTCATCTGAATTGGAGGATGCAATGCCGTATACATCCTTATTGTTCTTCGTTGGCAAAACGAAGGTGTCTCATGGTGGCGTCCCTTCGGCGCCAGTTTACTCCACCCAGAGACTGTGGAGACCCAAACAATACAATATTGCTTTTTTGACGCATGAACGTGTGTTGTAGATATGGGTAGTATCTACAGTACATGTTTATGCCGGGCAGTATGTGCTCGTCATTCTCTTTTCCCAAAACAGCAAACCATCAAACCAGAACTATTAGATGTTCTTGATCGCTTGCCGGAGGATCATGACGACCTCCGTGATCTTGCGTTTCATCGCACCCGAGTACTCGGAGCGGTACTGGATCAGCTCCTGGCGGAGCATCTTTTCCCACTCACGGAGCAAGATGACCTTTCCCTGGTTCGACAGAATGCGGGAGTAGCCAGCTTCCCCTTGCAAGTCGAACACTTGGGAACAGACTTGCTCGAGATCCGTGCTATCCGGACGGTTGAGCGTGATCCTCACAATTCCGTTCGTGAATCCGAACTCTTCGTCCTCCCCATGCGGGTCATCGACGTAGTAGTCCGGGAAGGAATGGAGGAACATCTGCATGCTCCCACTTCGGTACTTACGGGCGAAATCGAACGTGGTGATCCCGCTCTTCTCTTTCGACTCGTCCTCCATCATCGTCGAAACGATGAAGATCATGGCTTCCAGGGCCCACCCTTTCGTGGTATGGAGCCATCCGCGTCTTTCGGGGACGCAGTGACGACGGGCGTAGGAGTTCTCGACAGAGAAATTGTGGAACAAATCGCTGAGACGCATGGTGCGTCCTCCTGTCTTGGGGAATTTCCCCAGCCCTTTGCTAGAGAAACCGGGCAGTTCTCCCGGCGTATAGAGGCCTCTCGTGAGGTATATATACGTAGGGAGAACTGTGTTGGTAGGTTGAAAAGGACGATAGACGACTATAGCACAAAAAGGCACTTTTGTCAAGTATGTAAGGTGCATGAAATCATACAAAAAAAGGCAGTGTTCCTGCCTTTTTTTCATCGTCTTTTTCTGCTATACTACTTCCACTATGAATCACATACCAGCAAAACATCCTCCTACCGTCCTCATGATCCTCGATGGGTTTGGTCTTGCTGACGAAACAGAGCCGGGCAATGCTATCACAAAGAAAACAGCTCCCAATATTTTTTTATATATGGAGAAATATTCTTCCACGACACTCACCGCGCATGGAGTAGATGTCGGGCTTTTCCCTGATCAAGAAGGGAATTCTGAAGCAGGACATTTCAACATCGGTGCTGGACGAGTGGTCGAGCAAGATATTGTTCGTATTTCAGATGCCATCACAGATGGGACATTTTTCAAAAATCAGGCATTTCGTGATGCACTCCATCATACAAAAAAATATAACACAGCCGTTCATGTTATGGGGCTCATGACTGATGGACAAAGTGCGCATGCTCATCCGGATCATTTGTATTCACTCCTCAAATTTTTTCGTGAAGAAGGACAAAAAAAAGTGTATCTGCATCTTTTTACTGATGGACGTGACTCACCGCCACACTCTGCATTTACTTTTCTCAAATTGCTTCGTGAGCAAATGGTGGGTCAAGAAAAAATTGCCACAATCATGGGGCGTTTTTATGCGATGGATAGGGCAAAGCTTTGGGAACGGACAGAAGCGGCATACAACACCATGGTTCTTGGGCAAGGACATTGCACTGCGACGAATGCGGAAGAAGCTATTGCAGAAGCGTATAATCGTGGAGAAACAGACGAGTATGTTTGTCCGACTGTTATTACAGAAGAAGGAAAACCAATTGCAAAAATTCAAGATAATGATGTTATCTTTTTTTTCAATGCACGTAGTGATAGAGCGCGTCAGATTACCAAGGCATTTGTCCAAAAAGATTTTGTGAAGCACAATCCTGGTGCATTTACACGAAAGAAATATCCCAAAAATATGCGCTTTGTGGCAATGACAGATTTTGGCCCTGATCTTGATTCTGTTCTTACCGCATTCCCAAGTCCTGATATAGATCATAGTCTTGCAAAAGCAATAGGTGAACATCGTAAGCAACTCTATATTTCTGAAACAGAAAAGTATGCGCATGTAACATACTTTATCAATGGTGGTTATCCAGAGCCTATTGACGGTGAAGTCCGAGAACTTATCAAATCACCAAAAAAGTATTCGTATGCGGATCAGCCAGAGATGCATGCAAAGCAATTGACGGATAGAATTGTTGAATATATTGATGCGGGCACGTATGATTTTGTCACCGTTAATTATCCCAATGCCGACATGGTGGGACACACAGGCGATTTTACTGCTGCAAAAAAAGCAGTTTCGTTTTTGGATGCACAAGTAAAAAGGGTTGTGGATATTGTACTTGAGCATGATGGCCAGGTGCTTATTACTGCAGATCATGGGAATGCAGAGCAAATGATCAATTTTAAAACGGGTGGTGTGCTTACACAGCATACCGCTAATCCAGTACCTTGCATCTTGATAAAAAAGTCAAAAAAGAGTATACCTATGCATACTGGTAAACTCGCTGATGTAGCGCCGACATTACTCAAAATGATGAATATCACATCCCCAAAGGAAATGACTGGTCGCCCATTATATTAATAGAAATATTTGAGGAGGAACGAATTATTTGTAGATTAGGATTATGCAAAGACCAAAACCAACAGTTCTTGCCATCTGTGATGGATGGGGTATCGCGCAAGATAGTGAGGGAAATGCGATTACCCGTGCAAAAACACCACGCATGGATGTTTTTACAAAAGAATATCCTGTTATGACACTGTATGCTTCTGGCAATGAAGTTGGTCTTCAGTTTGGAGAAATGGGAAATTCAGAAGTTGGTCATTTGAATATCGGAGCTGGGCGCGTGTATTACCAGACATTGCCGCGCATCAATAAAAGTATTTCAGATGGGTCTTTTTTCGCAAACGAAGCACTTCGTGATGCAATAGAAGCGGTTACAAAGAACAGTTCGACACTCCATATTATGGGACTTGTCGGTCATGGAAATGTGCATGCCAGTCAGGAACATTTGTTTGCTATTCTTGAATTGGCAAAAACAAAAAAAATAAAGAAGGTGATGATCCATGCATTTCTCGATGGACGTGATAGTAAGTTTGATAGTGGAAAAACATTTATTGCAGAACTCGAGGCAAAAATGAAAGAACTTGGTGTCGGGAAAATTGCAACATTGGGTGGACGATATTGGGGAATGGATCGTGACAATCGTTGGGACCGCATTGAAAAAGCATATACGGTCATTGCTCTTGGAGAAGCATCTGTATATTTTCCTTCTGCCTCATCTGCTATTGATGCATCGTATGAAAAAAAAGTGTACGATGAAGAATTTGAACCCGTTGTTATTGGAAAAGAAGGAGAGCCAACTGCACGAGTGTCATCTGGTGATGCTGTGATCTTTTTTAACTTCCGTCCGGACCGTGCAAGACAACTCACGCAGGCATTCGTCTTACCGGCATTTGAAAAATTTAAGCGAGCATATATTCGAGATGTGACGTTTGTTACCATGACAGAATATGAAAAAGAGTTACCTGTCTCAGTAGCATTTCCACCAGTAGTCGTTCACAATTGTCTTGCTGGAGTATTAAGTAATGCTGATTTGTCACAGTTTCATATTGCTGAAACAGAAAAGTATGCGCATGTGACGTTCTTTCTCAATGGTACTGTTGAAAATCCTTTTCCCAGAGAAGACCGAAAAATTATTTCGTCGCCAAAAGTTTCCTCATACGATCAAGCACCAGAGATGTCTGCTGCGCTCATTGTAAAAGAAGTTGTACGCGTGATTGAAGCGGATCTGTACGATGTTATTATTCTCAACTTTGCGAATGCCGACATGGTAGGACATACAGGTGATCTCGCTGCAACAATTGCTGGTGTTGAAGCTACGGACAAAGCGCTTGGTATTATTGCAGATCATGTATTATCAAAGGACGGTCTTCTTCTTATTACTGCAGATCATGGAAATGCTGAAGAAGTCATTAATCTTGAAACTGGTGACATGGATAAAGAACATAGTACAAATCCTGTTCCATTTTATATCATTGGCAATGAATATCGTGGAAAGGCAGGCCCTGCTGGTGACCCACCAGAAGGTGATCTTTCTCTCATGCACCCAGTCGGCATGCTCGCAGATGTTGCACCGACGATGTTGAAATTGCTTGGTGTTGAACAGCCACCAGAGATGACAGGAAGAGCATTGATGTAAGATACATAATAAAAAGATTGAAAGATTAAAAAAATTCTCCTCATTAAAGGAGAATTTTTAATCATCTATTTGTTTATTTCTTCAACGCGTCTAATCTGTATTTCACTTCTTCAATCACTTTTTCTTCTACTTCTCTGACTGACTTCTCTCGCATGGTGACTGATGCACGCATGTCATCTCCTGTTGGATTCAATGATTTCAAGAGTGCCTTCGCATCATAGCCTTTTGCTGCGTAGAGAATGCTGTGTATGGTATCATCTCCATTTGCGTGCTCGTGAGTGAGGAGGATAAGTTTTGCTTCTGGAGAATAGACAATGAGTTCATCGACGATATCGTAAAGCGATGATTCTGATGCTCCTGTTTGAACGAAGATATCGCGTGACAATCTTGTCGCTACGAGATTGAGATTTTCATGTCGTTCGAGTTGTGCGAGTGCTTCCCCCCAAAGTTTGAGTGAACCAATGGTTTTCGTACGATACAAATTGTGAATAATATATTGTCGGTCTGCACCAAGTGCCATGAGTGTGCTTGCCGTACGGAGTGTTTGTGGTTTGACATTTTCTGCTGTGAAGCTGCGTGTGCTATCGATCATCGCGGTGAGGAGTGCTGTCGCAACTTCTTGTGAGATATGTTCTTCTCCGAGTTGTTTGAATATATCAAAAAGTAATTCGGCAGATGTTGCTACGGTGCTATCAACGATATTGATCTGTCCAAATTGTTCATTTGCGATATGGTGATCGATGTTGATGACTGGTTCGGTATAAAAAAGATCACTATTGTTTCTATAGGTTGCTCCTAGTGATTCGAGATCTGGTGTATCAACGACAAATATTGCATCGTATTTGAAATCTGTCTGTGCGGTTGTAATATGTTCACGCGCAAGTGCTCCGTGTTTTGGTGTGATGTAGATACGAAGTTTTTCATCCTTTACATCATAGCTGAGTTCTTCGACACCAGTATTTTTTACATCGATGGTCAATATAAATTTTTGTAAATGAGAAAAATTATTTTGGAATGATCGTGCAATTTTTAGAAATTGCAATTTGTCCGGCAAGACAAATCCATCTACCACAACATCCACACGTTTTCCCTGTGCGGTCAGAAAAGCCATGAGTGCAGCAACGCTCCCGATAGCATCGCTTCCCGCGTCTTTGCGGAAGGTGATGAGGAACTGCTTTTTTTCAGTGACGAGGGTATGAATTTGTTGGATGGTTGAAAGTGCCATAATACTATGCCCTCTATGAAAGAGATGAGGACAGTCAAATACTATAGCGGATTATTGCAATTCTGTCAACGGAGCCAAAAACTTGCGTTTTCATCATATTTTGGTAGTATGGGATGTATAATGACGATGTTTCAGATATCTGTATACGTTTTTATGAAAGAACTTCCAAAGGCATACGAGCCATTCAAATACGAAGAAAATATTTACAAACACTGGGAAGAGAGTGGATTTTTTAATCCAGATGTTTGTATTGAAAAAGGTATTACTGATAAGGATGCAGAGTCGTTTAGTATTGTCCTTCCTCCGCCAAATGTGACAGGGACACTGCATATTGGGCATGCGGTCATGCTTGCTATCGAGGATGTGATGGTTCGCTATCATCGTATGAAAGGTGATAAAACACTCTGGGTGCCTGGGACAGACCACGCAGCGATCGCAACACAGGAAAAGGTAGAGCGCATGCTCTGGAATGATGAAAAGAAAACTCGTCATGATCTTGGTCGTGAGGTATTTTTGAAACGCGTGGAAGATTTTGCGCAGGATAGTCACGATCGTATTGTAAACCAAGCAAAACGCATGGGGACTTCACTCGATTGGTCTCGAGAATATTATTCTCTTGATGAGGATCGAAATCTTGCCGTCCGCACAGCATTCAACATCATGTACGACATGGGACTCATCTATCGTGGAGATCGCATTGTCAATTGGGATCCAAAGATGCAATCAAATGTGTCAGATATCGAAGTTGTCCGAACAGAAGAAAAAGCTCCTTTTTATTATTTTCAATATGGTCCATTTGTGATAAGCACTGCGCGACCAGAGACAAAATTTGGTGATAAATATGTCGTCATGCATCCAGACGATGAACGATATGCTAAATACAAACATGGCGATACCTTTGAATGTGAATGGATCAACGGAAAAGTAACAGCAACGATTATCAAGGATGACTCGGTTGATCCAGCATTTGGAACTGGTGTTATGACGATCACACCATGGCATGATGCAACAGATTTTTTTATTGCAGAGCGTCACAATCTCGAAAAAGAACAAGTTATTGATTTCGATGGAAACCTTCTTCCTGTAGCAGAAGAATTTGCTGGCATGAATATCCTTGATGCGCGACCAAAGATTGTAGAAAAATTGAAAGCAAAAGGATTGCTCGTAAAAGTGGATGAAGAGTATGTGCATAGTATTGCGACAAACAGTCGTGGTGGTGGACTCATCGAGCCACAGATCATGAAGCAGTGGTGGGTTGATGTGAAGAAAAAATTTACACTAGAACATTCACATATTGAAGGCATTACAGACGGGCAAGATGTGTCTTTGCAAGAATTGCTTCAACATGTCGTGAACACAAAACAGATTCAAATACTTCCAGATCGTTTTGAAAAACAATATTTTAATTGGGTAGATAATTTACTCGATTGGTGTTTGTCTCGTCAGATTTGGTATGGGCATCGTGTGCCTGCGTGGTACCGAGGCGATGACGTGTATGTTGGTATTGATGCGCCAGAGGGTGAAGGCTGGACACAGGATTCTGATACCCTCGATACGTGGTTTAGTGCTGGCATGTTTAGCTTTTCACCATTTGGTGGTGTAGAAGGCAAGAGTGAAGATCAAAAAAATTATCACCCAACAAGTGTCCTAGAAACTGGCTACGACATCCTCACATTTTGGGTGGTCCGTATGATTCTCATGACCACTTGCTTGCGTGGCGAAATCCCATTCAAGACCGTGTATTTGCATGGGCTCGTACGGGATGAACAGGGGAGAAAGATGAGCAAGTCACTCGACAATATTATTGATCCACTCGATGTATCAGAAAAGTTTGGGACAGATGCGGTACGCTTGTCGTTGATGGTTGGTTCGTCACCAGGCAATGACTCAAAACTTTCTGAAGAGAAAATTGGATCATATAGAAATTTTGCGAATAAGTTGTGGAATATTTCTCGGTTTATCTTGATGAACATTGAAAATCCTGTTACTGATGTTAAGCGACCAGAAGCACAGACATTATCTGATGCTTGGATACTTGATGAATTGAATTTGGTAATTATGCATTACCATTTATATATAAAGAAGTACAGTTTTTCTCAAGCAGCTGAGTTATTGCAAAATTTTACATGGAACACATTAGCTGATTGGTACCTTGAGATAGCAAAAATAGAAGGAAATAAGTCTGAAATCCTAAATTTTATTCTCAATAATTTGCTTAAATTGTGGCATCCGTTTATTCCATTCGTTACTGAAGCAATTTGGCAGTCTGTTTATGAATCTGCTGAAATGTTGATGGTTCAAAAAATGCCATTATTTGATAAAGAGCATTTTGTTGAGGGAGCCAATGTTCAAATGCATGGCTTTGGTTTAATTAGAGATATCATTACCAACATTCGTTCACTCCGTTCAGAAAAAAATATTGAGCCAGGAAAAGAAGTGGGTATTGTTATTGTTTGTGGTGAAGAACAAGCAATGCTCGATGAAAATGCAGTGTTGATTAGAGGATTGGCACGTGTTGGATCCTTGACTGTTACCGGAGACGAGAGTGCAAAACCAGAACAAGCAAGCACAGCGGTTGTTGGGAGTATAACACTGCATCTTGATCTCGCAGGAGCGATTGATGTCGATGTAGAAAAAACACGTCTCCAAAAAGAAATCGATCATGTATCACCGTATGTAATGCAACTGGAAAAGAAACTTTCAAATAAGGAATTTGTCGACAACGCACCAGAAGCAGTCATCGCTGTTGAAAAAAAGAAGCTCAATGACGCAACACAAAAGCTCACCGCTCTACAAGAACAACTCGCGATGCTATAATAGATGTCTATGTCAACGCTTACGGAAGAACAAAAAATTGCCTTTACCACGGATTCTGATAATGATGGAACTCCTGATATTGTAGATAATAAAGATGAACTGATGCGTTTGACGGTATCTCAACATGGGAAAAGAAATACATTTTTGGAAAAGTCGCTGTCTTCTCTGGTGTTTCGACTTATGGGGAAAAAGACTGTTGGTAATATGTTAAAACAACTTGTGCTACAAGACAACGCAAGAGAGAAAGGAAAACAATCTCAATCACAAACTCAAAACATGTATATAGGGAAGGGCATGTGGTCTCGGATGAGTGAGAGTAAAAAAGAATTGATTAGGATTTTTATCATTCTCGATATAGCAGTTATGCTTTTTGCATTATATTATTTTTTTGGAAGATAACGTATGACAATTTCAACAGATAAAAACAAAATTATTGAACTTCTTACACGCGGTGTAGAAGAAATTATTGATCGCAAACATCTTCTTGAAAAACTTGAATCTGGAAAAGAACTTCGCGTGAAACTTGGTATTGATCCAACAAGTGCAAATATCCATTTGGGACGTTCTATCCCACTTTTGAAACTTCGTGATTTTCAGGAACTTGGGCATAAAGTTGTGTTTATTGTAGGTGATGCAACGGGTGTCATAGGGGATACGTCTGACAAAGACAGCGAACGCCCGATGCTCACTCGTGAAGATGTAGAAAAAAATCTCGCATCCTACAAAGAACAAGTCGGGAAAATTCTTGATCTTAAAAAAATAGAATTTCGGCACAATTCTGAATGGCTGAACAAACTCAGTTACGAAGAAATAGGTGAACATGCAAATGTGTTTTCTCTTGCAGAATTTATTTCGCGAGATAATATTCGTCGTCGACTGGAAGCTGGTACTCGTGTATCTCTCCGGGAAGTGCTTTACCCACTCATGCAGGGATACGATTCTGTGGCAATCAAAGCTGATGTTGAACTTGGTGGAACAGATCAGCGATTCAATCTTCTCGCAGGACGAACACTCCAGGCACACTTTGGTCAGGAAGCACAAGATATTATCATGAATCCTCTCGTCGCTGGGACAGATGGACGTAAGATGAGTTCGAGCTGGGGCAACACGGTCAATTTGACTGATGCACCAGACGATATGTTTGGAAAAATCATGAGTGTACCGGATGATCTTATTATTCCATACTTCACGTACATGACGCGTGTGCCAATGGAAGAAGTTGAACAATATACACAAGCGATGAGAGATGGGGCAAATCCTCGAAATTATAAAATGCTTCTTGGTAAAGCGATTGTGAGCTTTTATTCTTCCGTAGAAGATGCAGAAAAAGCAGAGGCAAATTTCATCAGTACATTTACAAATAAGCAAGTACCAGACGAGATGCCTGATCTTGCTCCAATGAGCGCAAACATTGTAGACGTTCTCGTTGAAGCTGGTTTTGCGACGAGTAAAGGAGATGCTCGTCGCGCGATTGACGGCAATGGTGTTCGCGTAAATGACGAGGTAGTTTCTTCTTATGATGTTGCAGTGACTTCTGGTGATATTGTAAATAAAGGAAAACGAAGTTTTATACGGATTGTATAACTTGATATGATGAAACAGATTGAAAGTCAACTAACACAAGTATTACAAGCCATTGGTGTTGAAAAGGTAGAATTTTCTACCCCTCCAAATTCTGAGATGGGTGATATCGCATTTCCCTGTTTTTGGTTGGCAAAAAAAGAGGGAAAAAGTCCTACTGATGTTGCAACTGAGTTAGCAATAAAATTCAATGATGCCTTTGCAAAAGAAGACATGATACAATCTAGTCTTATCAAAGAGGTCAAAGCCTTTGGACCATATGTGAACTTCTTTTTAGATGGTGCAGAAGTTGCGTCATTTGTATTGAATGGTATCACTGAGGAAGGTGAACAGTATGGTATGCATACTGAGGGCAAGGGAAAACAGGTGGTGATTGAATTTGGTTGCCCAAATCCGATGAAAGTGTTTCATCTTGGTCATTTAAAGAATCTCGTTACGGGGGAATCCGTTGTTCGCGTATTTGAAAATGCTGGGTATGATGTGAAGAGGGTCAATTATCAGGGGGACGTTGGGCTGCACATTGCAAAAGTGTTGTATGGACTACAGACTGTCCCGCCTTCGGACGGGATCCCTGCCAAAGGCGGGACAGACGACGGACAACATCTGACTATGGAAGAAGTTACTGAGCAAGTGAGAATGGTATCATCACGCATACTCAAAGAACGAGTCGCATTTCTTGGCAAGGCATACACAAGAGGAGCAAATGCGTATGAAGAAAATAAAGATGCACAGAAGGCAATTGCTCGATTGAATGAAATGGTGTACGAACGAGATTCTTCCATACAAGAAGTATATACAACAGGAAGGCAGTGGAGTCTCGATTATTTTGATACGATTTACAAAAAACTTGGCAGTCATTTTGACCGTTTATATTTTGAATCAGAAACGTACGAACGTGGTGTTGAGCTTGTGGAAGAAGGAAAACAAAAAGGAATTTTTGTCGAGAGTGATGGAGCAGTCATTTTCCCTGGCAGTGAGTATGATTTGCATGACAGAGTATTTCTCAACAGCAAAGGCTATCCAACCTACGAAGGAAAGGAACTTGCACTTGCTGAAAAACATTTTACAGATTTTACTCCTGATCAAGTCATTCACGTGGTAGGGAAGGAACAGACTGGGTATTTTCAAGTCGTCTTCAAAGCACTTGAACAATTACTTCCTCAAACAACAGGAAAGGAATTTCATCTGGTTGGTGGGTATCTACAATTGAAAGGTGAACAAAAAATGAGTTCAAGAAAAGGGAATGTTATTAGTGGCGACGAGTTGCTGAAAGAAGTAGAAGAAAAAATTCGTCAAATCCTTGCAGAGCGTGGCGAAGATCATGGATTGTCCGAAGAAACGATTCAAAAAATTACTGGTGCAGCATTGAAATATGCCATGCTCAAAGCAGACGTTTCGCAAGATGTGGCCTTTGATATGGAAGAAAGCGTGTCGACGACAGGGGATAGTGGACCGTATCTGCTGTATATCGTTGCGAGAATTTTAAGTATCCTTGAAAAAGCACAAAATACAAGTAACAAGAAACAAGCAATTTTCAATATACAATCATCAATTACTCCAGAAGAAAAGAAATTATTTTTGTTACTTGCTACCTATCCTGATATAACAAAGCGAGCAGTTCGAGAATACGATCCATCACATGTTGCAAAGTATATGTTTGAACTGGCCCAGGCGTTCAATGCTTTTTATGCAGTATGTCCTGTACTCGATGCGGAAGAAGAGGTAAAAGAATTTCGCATTCTCCTTATTAAGACTGTCAGAGACGTGATGACTCGCGGATTGTTGTTGCTTGGAATTGAGACGGTGGAGAAGATGTAGACAGAGTACGAACTCTGAACTATTACGAAAGTACGAACATCGGTGTATGCCGGTGTTTTTTTGTCACAAACAATTAACGGTAAAACACAGTCTTCATACAATTTGCTAGTTGTTAATAGTTAATTGACTTGTTATCCACAGTACACCTTTGTAGTACACCTTATGAGGTGTATACTTTTTTTATATAACATTTCGTCTTATGGTAAAGGTGGTGGATACAATCGAACGAGTGACACTCAAACTCCCAAAGCCTGTTGCTGCTTATTTTCGAAAAGCATTTCCACATGGGCAGCGTAGCCGATTTGTAGAGGAATGTATTTTGTCACACAAACATCAAGCAGAAATAGAAAAAATGGAAAAAGAGTTACAAAAAGTTGGAAAATCAAGACAATAATGTTAATGTATGTCCTTTGATTTTGACAACATGTACTGCGGAGCAATACGTCGGGGTGACATTGTCCTTTTTTCTGAAGAAAAGAGAACACGTGAACATGCCGCTGTGATTATTCAGGATGATGCATTGAATCAGGGGCTTCCAACAGTCATTTGTGCAAAAGTTGAACCATACAAAAAGGGCGATGACGTATTTGTAAATGAAGTACTGCTCCCCAAAGAAGAGACTGGTCTCGGGAAAGATGGTATCTGTATGCTCCATAAGCTCGAGACTGTAGACAGAACACATATTGTTGCAAAGAAGGCAGAATTGCCAGAAGAAACAATACAAAGGATATATCATGCCGTAGATATTACACTCGGAAGATTTCGAGATAGAGTATAGCAACACATGTGTTATCTACAATTTGTGTTTGTTACAAAAGAACCATGCCGAGAGTATTTCTCCATGGTTTTTTGGTCCTTGATTTCCGATATTGACAGAATTGGTTTGCCATGATAGGTTCACACATCGTTTTTCCAAGAGAATACGTATGCTCCATGCATTCTCTTGGAGGAATGATCCTCTATATTTCTCGAACCTTCGGAGGTCTAGATGAATACGCAAGCTCAAGTAATTGTTCGGCACAGTGACATGCTCGCGCATGAGCGGATCGCAGCCGTGATGCAAGTCACTGCGGCGGATGACTCGCTCGCGATTGAGTCTTCCATACTCGGGCATCCCGAGCACATGGCCCTCGAGGAGCCACGAGCCATCTACCAGAAGTGGTGGGTGAAACTCGCCGTCGGCGCCTTGGCGGTCTGGATGTGGCTCTTAGCCTGGCTGTGGAGATTCACGATTGGTTTGCCATATAGGTGGATGGACAAGGCCCATTGGGGTCTTGGACCCGTCAATGGATCGTTGTTCTTCGACCGGATACACTGGCTTGCTCGCCAGATCCGTCGGGGAGTCACCACCAGCGAAGCGCTCGATGCGACCTACGCTGCACCCATCATCTTGGCTGAGGCAAAGAACTGGCGTGACAAGGTAGCGCAGTTCTGGTTCTGGCAGCCAGATGCATCTAGTGTAAGGAATAGGCTCCGTATAACGTACCAGCAGATGTTCGGAGAACTGGAGCGTCTGTGGAAGACTGGACAGCGGGAGTTTCGGGTCCTGTCGCTTGCGTGCGGTTCGGCGCAGGCCTCGATAGAAGCACTCGCTACTTTCCTGAGGGCCCATCCAGATGCTGACATTACCCTGACGCTCGTAGATTTGAGCAAGCCTTCGCTGCGACGCGCAGCTCGGCTTGCCCAAGCACGTGGCGCCTCCAACAGGGTCATCATCATGGAGATGAACCTTCGGAATTTCCTTTCCAGCCAGAGGAACAGTCACAGCTGGGACATCGTCGAAATGGTCGGGTTTCTCGACTACCGGACAGAAGAGTCGGTCATCCGTCTCACTCGTGATGTCCTCTCCCTCCTCAAGCTGGGGGGGCTCTACATCGCGGCGCACATTGCGCCCGCTGGCATCTGGTCCTTCGTCACGGCTGAGGTGCACCGGTGGCACTTCATGGAGCGACGGACGGCTGTTCACTACATGAGGTTGCTACTACTCGGTGGCTTCCTCGATGATGAGATCCGGCTCATCATCGAGGGGCATCGAATTCACCCTGTGTCGCTGTGTCGGCTGAAGTACAGCCGGTAAGCAACACGAAGCGGTGCGCAAGGATCCCGTCCTTGCGCACCGCTCTTCACCAACATAGATATACAGATAAACGCATAACGCGTTTTTTTTATTTTTATGGTAAAATACTATTACTATGATTGGTGAAAGTTTCAAATTTTATTTTCCTCTGAGTGCACTTATCAATGCTGTAACGAGTAGTGTTGTTGGTATATACATAGTGTCTGTAGGAAAAACAGCAAAACAAGCACGTGATATTTTTCGTTTTTGTATTGCGATTGGTTTATGGAGTTATGGATATTTTTTTTGGCAGTTGGCAGACACTCCTGATAGTGCACTTTTTTGGTCCCGAGTGCTTATGGCTGGTGCTATTTTAACAGCACTTTTTTACATCCATCTTGTCATCAATTTTTTGGGACTGTCTTCCCAGTCATTTTACAAAATTACGTTAAGAATTTTGTATGTTTTTTCCTTTTTTTGGCTTCTTGTCGACATGACACCATATTTTGTCGCAGGTGTTGAACCTCGGTTATTGTTTGATTTTTGGCCTGTTCCTGGACCTTTTTATTTGCCTTTTTTGATTGGATTTGGTTTTGAATTTATGTATGCAACATTTTTGTTGATACGTGGATATCATCATGCACAGGGAAATAGGCGACGGCAACTCATGCTTTTGGCAGCTGGAGGATTTATCGGATTTATCGGAGGCTCAACAAATTATCTGCTTTGGTTTAATGTCCCTGTTGCACCGTGGGGAAATGGACTTGTGGTTGTCTATTTCATGTTAACGGTATATGCAATTTTGAAATATAAACTCTTGAATGTGCAAGTTATAACCGCAGAGTTATTTGCAGCATTATTTTTTATCATATTACTTGCAGATACATTTTTATCGAGTTCAGTACTTGAGTTGATATATCGTCTTGTTGCATTGGGTATTATGATTGTATTTGGTGTGATGTTAGTTCGTTCAGTACGTGAAGAAGTCACTCGGAGAAAAGAAGTCACAAAATTAGCAAAATCACTTGAACAAGCCAACCTGCGTCTTCAAGAGCTCGACCGTCAAAAGACTGAATTTCTTTCTATTGCATCACACCAACTTCGTACTCCGCTTTCTATTATTAAAGGATATTTAGAATTGATATCGGATGGTGCGTATGGAAAAGTTACAAAAAAAATGAGAGAGATATTGGGCGATATGGATGAAAGTAATGAACGACTTGTCAAACTTGTTGATGATTTTCTCGATATTACCCGTATCGAGCAAGGTCGTACAAAATTTTCTTTTGACACATATGATATGAATGAGTTGGTGACAAGCGTTGTCAAAGAACTCACAAATCGCGCAAAAGATAAGAAGCTTAAAATAGTATGGAAAGCGTCAAAAGAAAAGGAAGATATCTATATGGATGATGAAAAAGTACGTCATGTCGTATTCAACTATATAGACAATGCAATCAAGTACACACCAAAAGGAAATATTACTGTTAGGCTCGAACCTGACGAGCAAGGTCTGACACTCAGAGTCAAAGATACTGGAATTGGGTTTGGTAAGGAAGATGAAGCAAACTTTTTCCAAAAATTTTATAGAGGAAAAAATGTAGAAGGCACAAATGTTAATGGAACTGGATTGGGCATTTATGTGTGTAGAAAGTTTATTGAAACGCATGGTGGTCATGTCTGGGCAAAAAGTAAAGGAACTGGAAAGGGAAGCGAATTTGGATTTTGGATTCCATATCAAAAAGGTGCTGTGCCAAAGATAATGCAGCCGAGTGATTTGGAGGAACACGAGACTGATATTGCTATTCCTAAGAAAGACACATTTACCCTTGCCTCTGTGGTATAATCTTCTCTTTTCAAATTGATATGTTTGGTGTACTATACCTTCACATTTCCTAATCTTTACTTGATATGTTTCAAAAATCAACCCCACCGCCTATGGATACAGAATACCATGCCCCAACATCTCCAGATAACGACGACGTTGAGACTGTCGTTGGACCTTCTGTGCATGTAGAAGGAGACTTTGCTTCTGAAGGGAATATCCTCGTAAAGGGAAGTGTTTCTGGAAATGTAAAAACAAGTAAACTACTTACTGTAGAAAAAGGTGCACAAATTCTTGCTAATGTTCGTGCAGGAAGTGCACATATTTCTGGCAATATAAAAGGCAGTGTCAAGGTGGAAGATAGGATTGAACTTACTTCTTCTGCACAAATTCTGGGTGATATTACTTGCAGTATTCTTGTCGTCGAACCAGGGGCATTGGTACAAGGAAAAGTGATGATGAATGGTGTTTCTATTGCTGGTGGAGAAGAAGACGGATCTCAAAGATCTGCAGTGCGTACCAGACGTTCATCAAAACAGGAAGATCAAGAAGAACAGGCTTAGGGAATCTGCGTGTCTCCTACATGTCACAATGGCCTGTCCTTCTGTGATTTTTTTCTACTCGCTATACAGATTTCTTCTTTGCTATGTACCTTTATCTTTACGACAATTTTTTGAGGAGCAGAAAATACGATAGTCTTCTGAGTACGATCGAAACAAGGTTGACAGATTTTGGTATTGCTGGTAAGATTATTCGGCTTCAGCACCTTACCAATGCTGAATCAGTGATCAATGAAGAGATTCGAAGAGGGGCATCTACCATTGTTATTGTTGGTGACGACAAGACGTTTGGTAGTGTGCTTTCAAAGGCTGCTGTGTGTGATGTACCTTTTGGATTTTTGCCAGTAGGAGCAGACAATAGCATTGCCAAGGTACTTGGTATACCTGTGGGCTTGGAAGCATGCGATGTTCTTTCTAGACGAAGAAAGGTGAAGCTCGACGTTGGTTGGTTTAACAATCGGTATTTTGTATCACGACTTCATATCCCACCAAGTGATATCACCGTCGAATATGATGAACAATTTAAAGTTTCTTCTACAAAGGGGAAGATTGAGTTGGTTGTCTGCAATTTGCAACCATATACATGGAAATCTCGAAAGAGTCAAGATATTGTCGTACATCCTCAAGATGGAAAATTAGAAGCGTTTCTCCGACCTGTAGTAGGGAAGGGTATTATAAAAGAAAAGTACGATGAGCCAAGTATTTTTCCATTTGAAGAAATGGTCGTGACAAGTAGAAAACCATTTGTTGTTGAAGCAGATGGAAAAGAATCAAAAGAAACAAAAATTACGATCAAGTTGGCAAAAAAAAGAATTGAGATGATCGTAGGAAGAGAAAGAAAATTTTGATCATGATTCAAAAAATGTGTAGCAATACGTTGTTATACGTTTCATGATTCATGATATGCGCGGGTGGCGAAATGGTAGACGCACTACCTTGAGGTGGTAACGCTCGCAAGGGCATGGAGGTTCGACTCCTCTCCCGCGCACCAACAAAAAAACAGTCTACATGACTGTTTTTTTGTTGCTCTATACAATAAGCCGAATTTTGTATCCCGACGATGTCGGGAGTGATCATTTCTCTTGTTTCATTATTACTAATGAAATCTTCACGTGCTAACTTTTTGAACCTCCGCTAAAGCTACGGCTCACAAGCGCCATACATATACAATGTATATGTAATTAAGTTTATGTTTCGAAGCTTTAGCAAAGGAACACTGCACTTTCTCCAGATAGGGTTTACCACATCTCGACATTGCTATCGAGACGAGAACAGTAGCTTTTATCTATAGAATAAAAACATCCGTTCACTTTTCACGTTTCTCCCGACACTGTCGGGATAGTATTGTCTCTGTGGCACTGGCCCGTACCAGATATTCACATACCGGCAGGTGGGTGTTACCCACTATCACGATTCCCGACACTGTCGGGAAGGAGTTCGGACTTTCCTCTCGACCCAGAGGTCGAGCGATCACGTTGTATAGAGCCACAGAACTATAGCACAGTTTCTGGCTTTTGTCAATCATAGTTGTTGTCACAGGATATGCACGAATATGTTCTTCTTTTTTACTCAAAAATACGGTATGATACAGGCGTATGAATTTTTTTAAAAAGAAATGGATGATTGTCACAATCGTACTTCTCATTGTTCTGGGTGGTATTATGTTTGCTAGATCTCGGAAAATACCTGTTCCAGAATTTTCGAGTCAACCTGTAGAACGCATTGATTTGAAACAAACGGTCAGTGAAACAGGGTCTGTTGAAGCATCACTTGAGTTGACCTATGGATGGGAAACAGGTGGAAAAGTGAGTGATATTATAAAACATGTTGGTGACGTTGTTACGTCGACTGATGTCATTGCGCGCGTTGCAAACACACAACAGCAAGCAAGATACAACGAAGCGCTTGCCTCGCTTTCTTCTGCACAAGCAAGATTGAATTTGGAATTGGCAGGCCCCAGCGATGAAGGAAAACAAAAATCAGCTGCAGCCGTTGCGCAAGCAGAGGCTTCTCTAGATCAATCAAAAGCTAATCTTTCAAAAATTGAAGCACAAGCGTCAGCAAGTATTTTTTCGGCAGAAAAAGTCGTTGACACTGCAAAAAATAATTTGCAGCTCGTGGCAGATGGAGAAGATAGTGAACTTGTAAGCAATGCGTATGCTGATTTGGTGAATGCGCTCAAATCTGCTGTCACAAATCTTGGAAATGCTCTTACTGAAGCTGATAATATTTTAGGAGTTGATAATATTTTTGCAAATGATGATTTTGAAACAGTGCTCAGTGTACTTGATTCGTCTTCACTAAATCAAGCCAAAAATGCGTATTATACTGCAAAATCTGACAAGATACGTGCGGAGAATTTAGTGTTGTCTCTGTCTAGTGCAAATGATCATACTGCGGTGGATGCATCTCATCTCAGTATAGTAATATCCTTGTCCAGCATGCAGACACTCTTATTTTATGTTCAGCAAACGCTCAATGCCACTAGACCAATTGGTAACCTTTCTCAGTCTGAGCTTGATACTTTGAAGTCTGGTATCACGACGGTTCAGGGATATATCGATACAAGTACAACAAATGTAACAAATAGTGTTCAAGCTATTGCAAGTGCGCGAATTTCGCTTACATCATATAACATAGCCTATGATAAAGCCGTGTTAGATTTTGAACAGGCAAAAAAACAAGCTGAGGCAGATATTGCGGTTGCCAAGGCGCAGGTCAGTGCACAGGAAGCAAATCTTCTTCAAGCACAAGCAAGTTATGATGATTTTGTTGCGCCACCACGTAATGTTGATCTTGCTTCTCTCAGGGCAGATGTTGCGCGTCAATCTGCATCGTTATCTGCTGCAAGGGATGACCTTTCCAAAACTGAGCTTATTGCTCTTTCAGATGGTGTAGTGAGTAAGCTCGATGTTGAGGTTGGTGAAAATGTCATGGCCAATCAAGATGTGATTGGTATTATTTCTGCGGGATTTACTATCAAAGTAGATATTTCAGAAGCTGATATTGCGAAAGTGTCTGTTGATGATTCTGTTGACATTACGCTCGATGCATATGGTGATGATGTCCTTTTTACTGGACACGTGGTGAAAATCGAGCCAGCACAGACTGAAATTTCTGGTGTCGTATATTACAAGACAACTATTTTGTTTGATCACCCAGAGGAACAATATGATATTCGAACGGGCATGACGGCAAATGTTGATATATTAACAAATAGTAACGATGGTGTGCTTGTGATTCCACGACGAGCCGTACTCACAAAAGATGGTACAAAAATTGTTCGTGTTGTGAAAGATGCAACAAACGGTGTGTTTGAAGAACGCAGTGTAGAAACAGGGCTCGTGGGGGACGATGGGTTGGTAGAGATCACCTTAGGACTGAGTGAAGGTGAAGTCATTGTTACTTTTTTGAAAGAAAGTTAATTGTTTTTCTTTCTGAAGTGGAGAACCTTTTTTTGTATGCCCCACTTAATGGACATAAAGAATTTGAAAAAAACGTATGTGACTGGTGATATAGAAACACCGGTTCTTCATGGTATTGATCTGACGATTGATAAAGGAGATTTTGTCGCGATCATGGGGCCAAGTGGATCTGGAAAATCTACATTCATGCACATTTTGAGTTTTTTGGATAATCTGACAAGCGGTACTTATTTTTTTGAAGGGACAGATGTCACCACACTCGCAACAGATAAACTTGCCAATATGAGGAATGAAAAAATAGGGTTTGTCTTTCAGGCATTTAATTTATTACCTCGTACAACGGTATATGAAAATGTGGCACTGCCACTCTTATACTCTCATAAATCACGGGGAGAGAAAGAGGTACAAGATGCGATTGCGTCAGTAGATCTCAGCTATCGCATCACTAGCACGTCAAATCAACTTTCAGGAGGAGAAAAACAACGCGTTGCCATTGCGCGAGCAATTGTGAATGACCCTGACGTTATTTTTGCAGATGAACCAACAGGAAATTTGGATAGTAAAACTGGCACACATATAATGCAGATTTTACAACAGCTCAATGAAGAAGGTAGAACCATTATCATGGTCACGCACGAACAAGATACAGCCGATCATGCAAAACGTATTGTGTTGCTTCGAGATGGTTTGATTGAAAAAGATTCCCTTGTGGTGCACCGTCGTTTTGCAAAAGATGGACTGATCAAAAAATAGGATTGTTGGAGTAAATTATTTTTCAAGGCATACACACGTATGCTTTTTATATTGACAAAAAGCTGATTCAAGCGTAGAATGTTGTTCATATCGGCTGTTGGAGGGATAAGATGAGTGACAACCTGAATGTTCTGGTGAAGTCGGTGTCTGTAGTGATCATGGGGGTCGTGACCGCTGGGATTGCCACAGCATGGTGGATCTGTTACTTGAACTACTTTTTGCCTACCAATAACTTCGCCCGAGGCGTTGCATTGTTTGTAGGAGAAATAGTTCCGGGCGTGTTCCTTTGCATCACCTTGAAGATGGGCAAAGGCCTTTACTACACGATCCGTGAATACAAGGATCGGCGAACAGGTCGTCTGACCTATGACGAGCACCTAGACGTCGGGAAGCGGTAACAGGAACCACGCACGTGCGTTGGTTCCTGTGCCGTGCAAATCAGATTGGTATCTATGAAAAGAGCGAGCGCTCTTTTTTTGTTTGCGTAGTGAATAGGGTATACTATGCAAGGAGTATCTTTATGACAATTATTGATTCCTACAAAACAGCCCTTAAAAATTTTCGTATCAACAAGCGACGATCTATGTTGACCATGCTTGGGCTTATCATTGGTATTTCTTCTGTCATTCTTGTGATGAGTACTGGTGCAGGAGCTCAATCTTTGATCACTGGACAGTTGGAAAAACGAGGAACCGATCAGATTGTGGTCTTGGCTGGTGCGAGTGACCCATCGGGTCCGCCTGCACAAGCACTTGGTATTGTGATTACCACGCTCACGGAGGAAGACAAAGATGCACTACTCGATACACATAATGTATCGCATCTCGCGTATGCAGCAGGGTATATTACAGGAAATGGAATTTTGAAGTGGGGAAGTGAAAGTAAAAGTGTTTCGTATACAGGAGCAAATGCAGACTATGAAATTATAGAAAAAGTAACTGTTCGCGACGGAAGATTTTTTACCGCCTCAGATAATGAAGCTCATGAGCCTGTGATTGTGATAGGGAACACCGTTGCAGAAGATGTTTTTGGTAATAGTGAACCAGTAGGCGAGCGAGTCAAAATTGGTGGAAAACAATTTCGTGTCATTGGCGTGCTTGCTACACAAGGAAGTTCTATTTTTGAAGACGTTGACAACGCGGTGATCATGCCACTGCGAGTGGCACAATACGATATGCTTGGGGTGCGACATATTACGTTTATTCGAAGTCAAATGGACGATACACAGTATTTGGATCAAACCGTAGAGGAAATACGACAGACATTGATTGATAGACACGGCGAAGAAGATTTTTCTATTCGTAATACAGCTGATGCCCTCGCTATTCTTACCACGATTACAAATGCTCTCAAATTTTTCCTTGTCGCGATTGCTGGTGTCTCACTTTTTGTGGGTGGTATTGGCATCATGAATATTATGCTTATTTCTGTTCAAGAAAAAACAAGAGAGGTTGGGCTCAGGAAATCTGTTGGTGCAACTGATAAAGATATTTTGAAACAATTTCTTATTGAGACTATTGTGTTGTCGCTGTTGGGAGGTATTATTGGACTCGCTATTGGTATATTATTTGCGTTTGGTATCGCAAAAGGTGTTCAAGCGGCAGGATATCCAGATTACCAGTTTATTGTATCGTTTGGTGCTATTGTTGTTTCTCTCGTGGTAACCACACTTATTGGGTTAGTCTTTGGTGTGTATCCTGCAAGACGGGCGGCACAACTTGATCCTATCGATGCGCTCCATTATGAATAGTGTACGAAATACGAAATTTGCGAAATTACGAAAATAGCAATAAGGAGGTATATGATGAAATCAAATGTATGGAAAAAAGATCTGCTGTATCCTGAATTAAGCTATACTATAAATGGTGCATTATTTGACGTATATAAAGAGCTTGGCGGAGGGCATAAAGAAGCATATTATCAAAAAGCAGTCGCGATAGCACTCAAAGAGAAAGGCCTTTCGTATATAGAACAGTATTATGTACCGTTGACGTATAAAGGAATATCAGTGGGGAAGTATTATTTAGATTTTTTGATTGAAGACAAAATCATTTTAGAATTAAAGAGAGGAAAGTTACTTTCTCATGCTATGATAGAGCAGACAAAACAATACTTAATTGCCACAAAATTGAAATTGGCAATTATAGGATGTTTTACCCAGCAAGGGGCGTATCCAAGACGTATTATTAATCATGACCTACGTTCATAAGTTTCGTAATTTCGTACAGTTCGCATTTCGGATATAATTACACAGAACTACGTTATGAATAAATCACTCAGTTTGGCATTCAATCAAATAAAAAAAAATAAGGCCAGAGCAAGTCTGACAATTTTTGGAATTACCATCGGTATCATGGTGGTCATTTTGGTATTGTCTGCAGGCAATGGTGTGAAAGGACTGGTGATGGGAGAACTCGATAGTTTTGGCAATGATTGGATTGATATTGAAGTAAAAGTGCCTAGCACAGGAAAAGCATCGCTCAGCAATGCACAAAGCCAAGTTCGAGGTGTGACGATTACGACACTCACTACTGACGATGCAGATGCAATCAAAAAATTGAGCAACATAAAGAATGTGTATGCTGGTGTGACGACACAAGCAGTGGTGTCCTACGGTGATGCAAAAAAACAACCGACGTTTTTTGCAGTAACACCATCGTATATTGAAATTGATGTGGGAAGTGAAATTGAACAAGGAAGATTTTTTACTGACGAAGAAAATAGTGGTGCCAACCAAGTGATTGTTCTCGGATCTGGACTTCAGGATACCTTGTTTGGCAATGATGATCCTATAGGTAAAAATGTAAAAGCAGGAGATACGTCGTTTCGTATTGTTGGTGTATTGAAAGCGCGAGGCGCGACGGGATTTTTTAATTATGATGAGATTGCATATATTCCTGTCAAAACAGCACAAAAAAAAATGATGGGTATCAATCATGTACTTTTTATGATTGCACAGATGCGTGATGCAAATAAAGGAGACGCGACAGCTGAAGAAATTCGTTCATTGATTCGAGACAGGCATGATATCACTGACCCTGAGAAAGATGATTTTTCTGTGACAACGCAACAAGAATCTGTTGATCTTATCAATACCGTTTTTTTTGGCATTCAAGCCTTGTTGGTTGTGCTGGCAGCGATTTCTTTGATCGTTGGTGGTGTGGGGATTATGAATGTGATGTATGTGTCAGTCGTGGAACGTACATTTGAAATAGGTCTCAGAAAATCTATTGGTGCATCAGAGCACGATATTCGATCACAATTTCTTGTGGAAGCAATAGTGCTTACTGCTATTGGGGGAGTAACAGGCATTGCACTTGGTATTTTTTTATCCTTTCTTATTGCGTTTGGTGCCCGATCATTTGGATTTGATTGGAAGTTTGTCATTTCATTCCCTTCTGTCATTTTAGGTACAGGATTTTCTGTTGTGATTGGACTTGTGTTTGGATATTTTCCAGCAAAGCATGCCGCATCACTTGATCCTATTACCGCACTTCGACAAGAGTAATATTACTATGTATGTATACACTTCGTACTCGATTTGCAGACGATATCGTTGCAGAATTTCTTCCACCTAAAAAACTATCGCAAAATGTGATCATTTTTTGTGACGGCATGCCAGGACTCCCTGGAAAAAAGAAACGGCTCATGAAATTTTTTTCTAAAAAGGGATATTGGTGTTTCAATCCTAGATACCGAGGAGTATGGGAAAGTGGGGGATCCTTTTTAGAAAATTCACCTGTGGAAGATATCAGAGATGTGATTGGCGGGCTTTTTCAACCAATCAAAAGCTTGTGGGATGGTGAGGAATATAGTATTAACCCAAAAAAAATTATTATCGTTGGCGGAAGTTTTGGTGGGCCTGCTGCATTACTTCTTTCTTCCGATCCACGAGTGTGTGCCGTTGTTACTGTTGCAGGTGTCGTAGACTGGACTGATCAGGGTGAAACAGAACCGCTTGAGTGGCTTTTTGATATTACTGAGCAAGCCTTTGGAAATGGATACAGAATGACGAAAAAAAATTGGGATAAATTAGCAACTGGGACATTCTATAATCCAGTGAATCAACTCGAAGATATTGATCCAACAAAAATATTGATGATCCACGCAAAAGATGATACAGTGGTTCCCTATGCAACTGCCCAGGTATTCTCGAAAAAGTTGGGTATTCCGCTCATCTCATTGAAAACCGGAGATCATCTTTCATCTTCAATTCTTACACAATGGAAGATCTGGCGACTGATAAAAAAACATCTTGCTTCCTTGATGACATAAACTATGAACGCACTTGAGATCAACAATTTTACCAAAAAGTACGATGATTTTACTGCTGTCGACAACATCTCTCTTTCTGTACAACAAGGAGAGTTTTTTGGATTTCTCGGAAAAAACGGAGCAGGAAAGACCTCTACTATTAGTGCTATCACAGGAATTGGTACGATTACGAGCGGAGAGATAACAGTCTTTGGCATTGATGTAGAAAAAGAATATAAAGAAGCTCGAAAAAAAGTAGGGTTGTGTCCACAAGAGTTTAATGTTGATACTTTTGCAAAAGTAAAAGATATTTTGTTGCACGTTGGTGGGTATTTTGGACTTTCAAAAAAAGAACGGCAAACACGGCTGCAAGACGTTTTGGAAATTTTTGAACTTGAAGAACACAAAAACAAACAGTTCCGTCATTTGTCAGGTGGACTGAAACGTCGACTTATGCTTGCTCGTGCGATGATGCATGATCCAGATCTTCTCATTCTCGACGAACCGACAGCTGGTGTGGATGTTGAACTTCGTCATGAACTTTGGGCGTATCTGAAACAAATTAATAAAGCAGGGAAGACTATTATTTTCACTTCTCACTATCTCGATGAAGTAGAAGAGTTGTGTGAGCGTATCGCTATTATTGATAAAGGAAAGATTATTGCTGATGCACCAAAGAGTAACTTTACGAAAGATGGTGGTACGCTTGAGGCAAAGTATTTGGAATTAACAAAAGCATAGGCATATGACAAATTTGATTGGTTTCAAAACACTCGTCTGGCAAGAAATACAGCGGTTTCTCCGTGTATGGATTCAGGCACTCATTAGCCCGTGGATCAACTCTTTGTTGTATATTCTTGTTTTTGGTGTAATTGTTGGATCACGAATAGATACGATTGCGGGGGTTTCGTATATTGATTTTGTATTGCCTGGTATTGTGATGATGAATCTTATTACAGCATCGTATATGCAAGCAGCATTTAGTTTGTATTTCAAACGTTTTGCTCGGCATATCGAAGAAATTCTTACTGCGCCATTTTCATATTTCGAAGTGCTTGGTGCGTTTGTAGTTGCTGGTGTGTTGCGTGGACTCATTGTTGGTCTTGGTGTATATGTCATTGCGCTGTTCTTTACCTCTGCATCTATTGCACATCTCTTTTTGTTCATTGTCTATAGTATTGCCGTTGCACTTATTTTTTCTTTTGTAGGATTGCTTGTTGGTCTTTGGGCGGATAATTTTGAGCAGCTTTCCGTACTCCAAACATTTGTCATCATGCCGCTTACATTTCTTGGTGGTGTGTTTAACTCGGTTCACATGCTTCCGGAAAAAGCACAGATGATCGCAAAGCTCAATCCATTTTTTTACTTTGTCGATGGACTTCGGTATTCGATGATTGGTATTCGTGAAGCAAATGTATGGGTTGGAAGTACGCTTATCGTTGCATTAATTTTTGGGTTTGGTGGGTTGGCCTGGTATTTGTTTTATAAAGGATGGCGGTTGCGCTCCTAGTGTGTTCGTTTTCAAAAATCTTGCTTTGCGAGATTTTTTGTATGTTGTAAAAAGGCGTGTATACTTAGATATATAATATATATATGAAACATTCACATTTTCTTAGCATTCTCATAGTTTGTGTATTGCTCTTCAGCGGTATAGCATGGTTTTTTGTAAGTCATTATCATGCACTAGCGCCAGCATTTTTGCTGTCTGTGAGTGATATTCGTGATCAAATTCCGATGGCAACAAGTACTGTTCCTGCTGATGCTGTAAATACGACGGATATGCCACTCAGTGTTCCTGATGGCTTTACCATAGAAATTTTGGCTGATGATGTCCCTGGAGCTCGTGTTATGGTACTTGGACCTCAAAATAATCTATGGGTCAGTCAGATGACAGAAGGGGCAGTAAGTGAGATTCAGCTTCAGCCAGATGGAACTGCGGCTGATAAGGAGAGTATATTTACAGGTTTGAATAATCCTCATGGGTTAGCATTTGATCCGTTTCATCCAAATATGTTATATATTGCAGAAGAAGACAGGCTTTCAAAAGTAGATGTATCAACTTCAGAAAAGACTTTGATGAAAGTTGCCGACTTTCCAAAAGGAGATCGACACGTATCTCGTACCATTGCGTTTGGTCCAGATGAGCGGCTGTACGTCTCTATAGGGTCGACGTGCGATGTGTGTCGAGAGGATGATCTCCCATACGCCTCTGTTCAAGTGGTGAACCTTGAAACAGGAGAACTCACGCCATACGCAACAGGCCTCAGAAACAGTGTGTTTTTTGCGTGGCACGAAGTAGATGGCAGTATGTGGGCAACAGAAATGGGGCGTGATCATCTTGGTGATGATGTACCACCAGATGAAATTAATAAAATTGAAGAAGGAAAAAATTATGGCTGGCCCATTTGTTATGGAAACAATATTCATGATACAGACTTTGATACAAATATGTATATTCAAAATCCGTGTGGAAACACGGCGCCTGCAACAATCGAACTGCCGGCGCATGTTGCACCACTTGGTATTAGTATTATCCCAGAATCAACTGTATGGCCAGAAGACTATTGGTATGATTTTATCATAGCAGAACACGGGTCATTTAATAGTACCGTACCAGTTGGATATCAGCTTGTGCGTGTTCCTGTTTCGATTGATAGTGAAGGAAACCTTGTGACAGGAAAACCTGAACCATTTATGAGCGGATGGCTTGATACCGATGGCCGCGCACTTGGTAGACCCGTTGGCGTGCTTATTCGTAGAGAAGGAATGATGTACGTAAGTGATGATATAGCGGGCGTAATTTACAAAATTTCGTATCATACAAAAGATGTCGTTGATACCACGAATGATACTGTTATGCTGGATGGACTGGATGAAAGTGGAACACTTTCATTAGATCTTTCTCAACAAGATGTTACGCTTACGGGAAAAGCGCGTGGCACGATGTTTTTTGAAGCAAGTTTTCCTGTCGATCTTGTGGATGAAAATGGAAATACGATAGCAAATGGTCTCGCGACAGCGACAGGGGATTGGATGACTGAGGACTTTGTGCCTATGCATATCGTATTGCACTATACATCTTCACCAACCACCCCAACAGGGACTCTACGTCTCTATAAGGATAATCCTTCTGGTTTACCTGAGCATGATGCGACTGTTTTTGTTTCTGTGGTATTTACATCTTAAATAATATAGAGAGATTTCAAGGAAAAATTGTGAGCGAAGTGATGACGTTGTTGAAGTAATACACATTTTTTGTTTTATTATAATTTTCTACTCACCAATAATCCCGTTCCAATATCAATTAATTCATTTTCAAACTGTGGATTATCTTCCACAGTTTTTTTATATGCTGCTAGTTCTTTTTCATGAGAGAGCATATTGTCTGTGATAATAATGCCATTAGGATTGAGTCTTTCTTTCAAGGCGTTGAAATAGGAAAGATGTTCATATTTTGTGGCGTCAAAAAAACAGAGATCAAATGTACCTCTGATGCCATCAAGAATTTCTGGGGCATGTCCTTTTACTTGCTGAATATTTTTTAAACCAGTCTCAGCAATATTTTTTTTCGCAATTTCAAATCGTTCGGTATGTGATTCTATAGTGATAAGCTCTCCATCCCACACAGTCAGTGCCTCTGCAATACGAATAGCAGAATATCCTATTGACGTCCCTATTTCTAATACACGCATTGGTTTGTACGTGTTGAGCAGCGAAACAACATATGTGGCAGTTTCAGGAGAAATATTCCAATACGGGTTGCTGTTGGCGATGACTTGTTCTATTCGTGTCTTTACTTGTTCTATGGTATTTTTGTTCATAGATTGGTATGATAAAAGGGAAGTATACGTAGTTATTATAAAAAAATATATGGACGTCAATTATATCGCTATTACCGTAGCCGCGCTTGCAGGTTTCGTCATAGGGTTTGTCTGGTACTTGCCGGGGGTATTTGGAAAGGTCTGGATGAAGGCTGTTGGTATTATACCTACGGCGCAAGAAACGCAACAAAAAAAGGGCATGGGAGGAAAGATGTTTGTTTCATTGGTATCTGTGTTTCTTGTCTCATTTGTGCTTGCTCATGTGATCCAAGGCATGTATATCTGGAAGGGAAGTACGACTGGTACGTCAGATCCGCTCATGATAGGAGTTTCTACAGGACTTTGGATATGGCTTGGTTTTCTTGCTACGAGTTTGATCGATCCCGTTCTCTGGCAGAATAAGCCTTGGAGTCTCTGGCGTATTAACGCTGGGCAATGGCTTGTTCGTTTGCTTGTTATGGGAGCTATCATTGGTTCAATGGTGTAATATTACATATATGCGTCATCTCCATGCAAAATCTCATCATTTCGTTATTCCAAGCATTGCTGTCACGGTTGCTGTTTTGGGTGCATTGTTTACAGAACTTGGTATGACGTGGTATGAGACGACGTTGACACTACCATCGTTTGTTCCACCAGATTGGGTATTTCCGATTGCCTGGACAGCTATTTATATCATGACAGCGGGTGCTGCATATATCGTCTGGCATGAAGGACCAAAAAAAGTCCTCCATTTATTTGCATCAAAAGAGTCCAAAGATGAATTTCACGCACTGCAGTGGCTTTTTGGAATCAATGCAGGATTGAATCTTCTGTGGACCATCTTGTTTTTTTTCTTTCATTGGATCGGCGCTGCTGCATTTGAAATTGTGCTCCTCGAAGTCACTATTATTGCCATGGTTGCATTTTCTTGGAAAATTTCGCGTATTGCGAGCTACCTTCTTCTCCCATATGCTGTATGGGTACTATTCGCATCGTATCTTACCATGCGAATTATGTTTTTGAATTAATTTCATTGATGTACATTGATGAAAAAAAGGATTAAACATATGTGCAATCCTTTTTCGTACCCGTCCTATGATGACACTTGAAGAGCGGAAGAAAAAAGTAAATATCCTTCTCAAAAAATTGAAAACACTTATACCAAAAGCAAAGATGATGTTGGCGTATTCAAATAATTGGGAACTAGTTGTGGCAGTCGCACTCTCAGCGCAGTGTACTGACAAGCAAGTCAATAAAGTAACACAAAAACTTTTTCAAAAATATCCGACACTCCACGACTACGTTGATGCAGATATAATAGAATTTGAACAGGATATATACTCAACAGGTTTTTATAAAAATAAAGCAAAGAATGTGCTTGCTGGGGCAAAGGTCGTGAGAGAACTTTTTGGTGGAAACATCCCAAAGACGATAGAAGAACTTATTTTGATCCCAGGAGTAGGGAGAAAAACAGCAAATGTCGTGCTCGGGAATGCCTATGGTATAACAGAAGGAATTGCCGTTGACACGCATGTAAAGAGATTTGCAAAAAACTTTGGTCTCACAGATTCTTCCAATCCTGATCTCATCGAACGAGATCTTATGGAGATCCTTCCTCAGAAGGAATGGTTTTCCTTTACGTACTATGCTATTGAATATGGTCGGCAGTTTTGTTCAGCTCGTTGTCGACATGAAAATTGTCCACTCCGAGAGTACGTATTCACATTGAAGTGAGGCGAGCATTTTGATATCATATGTACAAGACCTCCAAGCACTACACAGCTTGTATTGAGGCATAGTTCGCGCAGAACTATATAACAATTTTTGTGTGGGGTGACGGATTACGTTTTTTATGAATCTGTCACAAGCAGCGCCCAACATCCACTATTGGTATGAACGACTGTGTCGTTGATGCTTGTAGCACGCCGTTGGGCGTTGTTTTATTTTCGTTAACCTTGATGTATGTAGGGTTACACTAGATGTACAAGAAGATATTTTCTGTTATACTAGACGTATCTTTACCCATTTGTTTTGTATGTTATGGCAAACCTTACTCTCTACACCACACCTGTCTGTGGTTTTTGCCGCCAAGCAAAACAGCTTCTTGATTCACTCAGTATTCCGTATGCAGAAGTTGATGTTCTTGCAAATCCAGAGATTCGTGATGAGATGGTCGCAAAGACAGGACATATGACTGTACCAATCATTATGAATGGAGATACATTGATTGGTGGGTATGATGATCTCATGAAATTTCATAAAGAAGGGAAGCTCACAACATTGTAACAGATTATAATTATTTTGTTTTTGTATGATGCGAGATGCCATTTTAGCTTTTTCGAAACAATTCGACTTTCATCCTGTTGTAGAACATCAGGAGAATTTAAAAATTACCGATTCTTTTGTGCTTATTGGCATGGGTGGTTCTCACCTCAATGCTGATTTACTTCTTGCAGTTGATCCACATTGTGATATTACGATACATAGAGATTATGGCCTTCCTGTTGTTTCTTCAAAAAAAGAACAACAAAGTTTATTCATTGCAAGTTCTTATTCAGGAAATACAGAAGAAGTTATTGAGGCATATGAACTAGCAAAAGGAAAAGGATTGTCCCTTGCTGCTATTGCTGTAGGAGGAAAATTGCTTGAAATGGCAAAAGCTGATGGTGTGCCATATGTGGCATTACCAGATACAGGAATTCAGCCACGCAGTGCTCTTGCTTTTAGTTTTCTCGCATTATTAGCACTTACGAGAAAAGATGATTTGCTCAAGGAAACACAATCCCTCGCGTTTATCATCAATCCCGCAGAGATAGAACAATCTGGTACAGACTTGGCTGCAGCGATGAAAGATCATGTGCCACTCATATATTCTTCACGAGCAAATGAAACTGTTGCGTGGAATTGGAAGATTAAATTAAATGAAACAGGGAAAATCCCAGCATTTTATAATGTATTTCCGGAGTTAAATCATAATGAAATGACTGGGTTTGACGTTGTTCCTTCAATACAGCATCTCACGGCGCCATTTCATGTGGTACTTCTCGAAGACGATGATGATCATCCAAAAGTCCAAAAACGAATGGATGTCTTGGAGGCGCTTTACACACAGCGTGGGATGTCCGTTACTCGAATTCCACTTGAAGGAAAAACTCGACTTGAAAAGATGTTTCGATCACTGTTATTAGCAGATTGGACTGCAGTGCATACAGCTGCATTGTATGGTCTTGAGTCAGAACAAGTCCCTATGGTAGAAGAATTCAAAAAAATGATTGCATTATAATTTCCTTCCTTGCCTGTCACTATGAAACAACGCCTGTCAGATGTTGGTCTCATTGGTCTTGGACCTATGGGCCAAGCACTTGTACAAAACATGGAGCATCACGGATTTCGTGTGTCCGTGTACAATCGAACGCATAGTGTTACAAAAACTTTTTTGAAAGAACATGAAGGTGATTTTTTGGGATTTGAACAAGCTAGTAGCTTTGTTCGTTCCATCCAGCGTCCGAGAAAAATTATGCTCATGATTAAGGATGGAAAACCTGTTGATTTGGTAATCAATGGACTTCTTGCACACCTCGATAAGGGTGACATTATTATTGATGGTGGGAATTCTTTTTATCGTGATACGGAGAGACGAACAGAGACTTTAAAAAAACGAGGTATTTTTTTTATAGGCACAGGAGTGTCTGGTGGAGAAGCGGGAGCCCTAAATGGACCCAGCCTCATGCCAGGAGGAAGTAAAAAAGCGTATGCATCAATAAAAAAAATATTCGAAGCTATCGCTGCAAAAGATTTCAGTGGAAAACCATGCGTGACGTATATTGGCGATGGTGGGGCAGGACACTATGTGAAGATGGTACACAATGGTATTGAATACGGCATCATGCAGCTGATGGCTGAAATGTATCAGACGTTGCATACTGTTTTTGATATGTCAGCACCTGAAATTGGAGAAGTATTTCATACATTCAACAAAGGAAAACTTTCTTCGTTTCTTATGGAGATTGCTGTGCCGGTACTAAAAGAGGGGTGCAATCCTGGTGAAGACAAGTGTCTTATTTATCACATTCTCGACAAGGCAAGCAACAAAGGAACAGGAAAGTGGGCATCGATCGATGCGCTCGATAGAGGCGTTGCCATACCGACAATTACAGAAGCCGTGTTTGCTCGGTATACTTCTACACAAAAAAAAGAACGAGTAGCTCTCGGAAAAATATATAACACTTGGTATAAAAAAAGTAAAGTGTCTAAAACACGATTTATTCGTACACTTGAAGATGCGTTTTATGCCTCAACCATCTCCGTATTCGCCCAAGGCTACGATTTGATCCAAACAACGTCTGCAGAAGAAAAATGGAATATCGATATGGCAGAAGTCTCTCGTATTTGGGAAGGGGGCTGTATCATTCGGTCAAAGATGTTGAATATGTTGCACGTTGCGTATAGCTCTCACAAGAAGAGTGATACGCATGTGTTTGCGGTACCAACGATTGTGGCAATTATGAAAAAACATACACCAGCACTTCGTTCGCTTGTTGCGTTTACTGCCGATGCGGGTATTCCAAATCCTGCGTTTGCCTCAGCACTTTCATATTTTGAATCAATGATAGAAGATAGGCTTCCTGCCAATTTTATTCAAGGCCTTCGAGATTATTTTGGTGCACATACGTATGAACGTATTGATCAGCCTGGCACGTTTCATACTGATTGGGAATCTCAAGAAGAATAAACAATACACTTTGTACTGTCATGCTGTCCCGATAACATAGGGATCGGTATCTTTTTTACCAAGCATCGGCTTTCTTGATAGAGAAAACCAAAAAAGTTTGCTATACTTAAAGTATTACTGCGAAAGCATTAGTGTTTTCTGAAAATTAGTGTTTTTGAATTTTATTGCATGTCTGTCAAAAAAAATACAACACAGCCATTTGTTTTGACCATTTTTGGTGCGTCTGGTGAGTTGGCAAAGCTGAAGATTTTCCCCGCTCTCTATGAAATGCTCGAACATGGACGCATGCCAAAAGATTTTTGGATTGTTGGATATGCACGGACGAAGATGACAAAAAAAGAATTTCATGCCGAAGTGACAGATGCCATTGTCAAAAAATATGGCAAGGCAACGGTAAGAAAAGTGCTTTCAGAATTGTTGACGCATGTGCATTATTTCCCTGGGCAGTACAATGATCTTGTTGATTTCGAAAAATACCATGCGTTTTTTCGAATGTTGTATGGAAAAAAACAACGTGTTGCGCACCTCGCATATTTTTCTGTTCCACCAAGTGCATTTCAAGATATTATTCGAAATCTTGCGCTTTCACGCACGTCAAAACGGGAAGATATCCGTCTGATTCTCGAAAAACCATTTGGTACGAGTAGCGCCTCTGCAACAGAACTTTTTCATTTCGTTTCCCAATATTTTCGAGAAGATCAACTGTTTCTCCTCGATCATTATCTTGGAAAAAATGTCGTGCGCAGTATGCTTAATCTTCGTCATGGTAATCGTGTACTTTCGCACATGATGCAAGGAGTAGAAATTTCAAATATTCAGATTACAAAATTTGAAACAAAAGGAGTCGAAGAACGGGCCGGGTATTTTGATGCCGTTGGTATTGTGAGAGATATGATCCAGTCGCATTTGCTCCAAATGCTTGCACTTGTCACCATGGATATTCCTGTTGCAAAAACAGCAAACAGTCTTCAGCGAGAACGTCTTTCTGTTATTTCAGCGTCTGGGTGCGGTGCGACTGATGACAATGTCGTTGTCGGACAGTATAGAGGATACAAAAAAGAACATGGAGTCCTAAAAAGTTCTCGTACAGAGACGTTTGCAGCGGTCCGTCTCTTTTTGAATAGAGAAGACTGGTACAATGTCCCTGTGTATATTCGTACCGGAAAAAAATTGCACGAATCGCACACCTATGTCGTAGTTGAATTAAAGAAGTTTATATTTCAAGACAACAGTGAAGAGCCAAACAGACTTATTTTTGATCTTGCTCCAGATGAAAAAGTGAGTGTCACGCTCATGAATAAACAAGAAGATCTTCAAAGCTACCAACAACTCACAACGTCTGATTCGATTGCGTGTGATATGGATGGGTGTCTGTCAGAACATGCCACCCTCTTACTTGATATACTTCACGGCAACCATATGCATTTTGTGAGTTTTGCAGAAGTACTTGCGGCATGGCATGTGGTAGATGATATTCATGAAACCATGCGAAAACAAAAAGTACGACTCGAATCCTATGAACAGGGGAGTACTGGCCCACGAACACAACATGGATTGACAAGTATGGATGGCTATTCTTGGTATGATGTCCACTCACGTTCGTGAGTTCCTTCAAATGTTGATGTCTTATGATATTTCGTACCTTTGATACGCAAGAAGAATTTGTCAGCGAGAGTGTCGTCCATATGCTTCGAGTGGTAGATAGTGAGGAGTATCGATATCTTGCACTTGCCGGAGGCAAAACGCCTGTGCCCGTGTATGAACAATTTGGAAAAAAAATAAAAGATCCTTCCAAAATATTTTTGTACCAAGTGGATGAGCGATATGTACCATTACATCATCCCGATGCAAATGCATGCATGATATATAAAAATCTTGGCAAGAAACATGAAGGTGAGTGGGCGGGCATGTATTTTTTTGATACTACACAGCCTATAAGTACGGCACTTCTCGAATATCGCCATGTGCTTTCGCGAGTACCAGAGTTAGTATTTGATCTCGTGGTATTGGGTGTTGGAGTGGATGGTCATATCGCATCGCTCTTTCCATATTCACCACAGCTGAATGATATGGAACATACGGTCATGTATACAACGACAATGCATCATTTTGTACATGACAGATTGACACTTGGTCCAAAAGTAATTATGCAAGCAAAGCAGATTCTGATACTCTTACAAGGGGAAGAAAAAAGACCCATCTATGAAGAATTGCGACATCCTATAAAACTGAGTGATGCTTTTCCTGTGCATATCTTGCAATCACACGCAGATGTGACGGTGCATTATGTATTATAATAAACACATGCTATGAATATTGTTTTTGGGATTCTCGGTGTTGTTGCTGGTGCTATTATCGTGGCAAAGTCAGAGTGGATTGTCCAAAATTTTGGGTCTGCCGAGTGGGCTGAACAGCACATGGGCTCAAGTGGTGGTTCGCGACTTCTATACAAGTTGATTGGTCTTGCTATTATTCTTTTTTCGCTTCTTTCCTTGGCAGGACTTATGGATAATATTTTGCTTGGTATTTTTGGAAAATTATTTACAGGGTTTGCAGGATAATTTCATTCGTAGATTAGAATAAGTATGTATCACAGTGGTAATCAAATGGTAGATCCACGTATCTTGTTTGAAAAAGCACAGATCCAGCCTGGCATGCATGTGGCTGATTTTGGTTGTGGGCAGACTGGGCATATCGTCTTTCCGTGTGCAAAAATATTGGGCGATCGGGGTATTATGTATGCGGTAGATATTTTGAAGAATGTATTGCAGCAAATAGAACAACGTGCCAAGAGTATTAGTCTTTTGAATGTGCACAGTGTGTGGTCTGATATAGAAAAAGAAGGACATACTGCCATTCCAAAGCATAGTCTAGATGTCGCATTCCTTGTAAATATTCTCGTGCATGTCAAGGAGCGACATCTAGTACTCGAAGAAGTGAACCGTTTGCTCAAAGATAAAGCACGATTGATTGTAGTTGACTGGATCAAAAAAGGATTGGTCTTTGGGCCGAAAGATGAACAGTTTATAAATTTTCAAGATATAGAACAGTGGGCTCGTGAGCATGGATTTGTTGTACAGGAAGTATTTGACGTAGGGCGGTTTCATCAAGGGATGGTGTTGTATAAAAATGAATAAAGTAAGAAATCAAAAAAACAAGAAAACAATATGAACGAGTATCAGGAGGGGCTTAAACAAAAGATGAACACCTTGGCACATGGAGTATACCGTGAAACAAAAAATTTCCCCAAAGCAGAAAAATATGGGATGACATCTCAAATAAACCGAGCATCCTTATCCGTGGTGCTCAATTATATAGAGGGGTATGCGCGTGCAAGAAACAATTCACGACATTATTTTTTTAGATATATCCTACGCTTCACTTCAAGAAACAAAGTACCTTCTTCATTTTATATATGTTGAAAAATTATTATCAGAAGAAGAGTACAAAAAAATGTTTACATTAGCAGATGGTATCGGAGCGATGTTTTGGAAAGAAATACAAAACATAAAAGAACACGGTTGATTTCTAGATTTATTAATTTCTGGATTTTTTGTTATATGTCACAAACCGACAAACAAAAGATAGGTGCATGGGGAGAAGAAGTGGCCGTCAGGATGTTGAAAGAGAAAGGGTATGAAATAGCTGATAGAAATTTTGAAACGCGTGAAGGAGAAATAGATATTATTGCGTGGCACAACAAGCCCTATTTTGGGAAAACATTGTGTTTTGTAGAGGTGAAAACACGAGGAGGAGAAGACGGAAGTGCGGAGCGGGCTACTGGCGCAGAGAAGCTTGGCCGTATGAAACAGGCGGCTATTGCATATTGTCTGCGGAATAATATACAGCGGGAGACAACAGCTATACAATTTGAACACGTGAGTGTGTACGGTTCGCCAAAGGGATTGAGAGATGTGAGGCACTATGAGATACCGGTGTAGTTGAAAAAGCAAAAAACAATCATTCTTTCCCCCTATGAGGGGGAGTTGGAGGGGGTCGTTTGCAAGACAAACAAGGGGAAGTACGTCATCCTGAGCGAAAGTCTATAGAGAGTCTGGAGTCGAAGGATCTCGTGTCGTATCAGATTCTCATGCACCAGCGAGATCTCTCCACTCCGTTCGTTCATACCTCGCTCACTTCGGTCGAGATGACGTGTTGAGGGAGAGGTTTTTGTTTTCTAGCTTTTTTATCCACTTTGTTTCGTGCTATGTTACGTGTTATGTGCTATATGTTTCGTGAAAAACATGCTATACTACGCCCATAATACCTGTGAACACTGCACGGTATGTTTCTCCGCAAACAAACCAACACATCTTTCAAAAAGACAATTCACTCTTCTTCCCCTGACAGTGCGTCAGTGCTTCAACATGGAGATAATTACTGGATCTGGCATGGCTTTTTTAGTTCGTATCGAAGTCTGAAAACAGACGAGAAACAGAAGACAGACAAGAAACGGTTGTCCTACTTACGCAACCAGATCATTTGGTACTACGCCAAAAACTTCTTCATGTTCCCAATCTGGTTTTTTTCGTTGCTCGTACCGGCATACATGAAAGGAGAAGTAAATGTCTGGACAAATCTAAAGACCATGTGGCGAGGACTGATGAGTCGAGAATTCCGCCCCCTCCGTATCGCCATGCTATCGCAACTGGTATTTCTTTTTTTCATTGTCCAGTTTGGTGTTACGGTGTTTTACAAAAACTCAACACCAGTTCTCGCCGCCACCTACAATTTTACCCAGTCCAGCTGGTCCGGCAGTGCATCTACCACAGCTACAGGATTACATCCTGGAGACAAGACAGGGTGGACGTATTATGAGAGCGCTTCTAGTACTATTTCAGCTGGCGCAACCGTGAGTCTGACAGTACAAGCTCTTTCGGCGAGTGAGACGAGTGATGGAGATTTTGGAGCAGGGACGACTGTAAGCACGACGGTAAACGGGACTGGCACAACAGCCTCAGTCTGGTTGAGTAGTCCTCTTAGTCATCCGGCACAGTTGGCTGGTGGTAATTATACTGGCTACGCACTCAAATCTGATGGCACGGTCTTCTATGCCTGGGGATACAATCATTATGGGCAAGTAGGCGACGGAACAACAGCAGATAAAACCACCCCGGTGCAAGTATCTGGTCTAAGTGATATTACGGCCATTGTTGGTGGTGCTCTTACTGGCTACGCACTCAAATCTGATGGCACGGTCTATGCCTGGGGATACAATTATTTCGGGCAAGTAGGTGATGGAACAACAGCAACCCCAAAAACCACCCCGGTGCAAGTATCTGGTCTAAGTGGTATTACGGCCATTGCTGGTGGTGGTTATACTAGCTACGCTCTCAAATCTGATGGCACGGTCTATGCCTGGGGATACAATGCTA
>MNVD01000002.1:16102-16751 GCA_001871445.1 Candidatus Magasanikbacteria bacterium CG1_02_41_34 | reverse complement strand
TGGAAACACCTCGGTAGTTGTATAAAATATGTTTGGCATAACTCCAAAATCCTTCAATACCGTTAATATGATTTTTGCCCCGGTAAGCAAATGCTTTGCTGTGGTTGATTCTGTGGTGTTTTCCCAAACGTTTCAAAGAATTGTAGCTTCGAAACGTATCCGTATAGTACACAGATCCCTTTCTCGTATGTTTTCTAATATGAGCCATCAGTTCATCAGCAGTGACTTGTTCCACGACCTTGGTATATACCTTGCCATTTCGCTCCAGAAGGCCAAAAACAATGCTTTTCCCGCTTGCACCGCGACCACGTTTACCTTTGCGTCTTCCCCCAAAATACGCTTCGTCTATTTCAATCTCTCCTTTGAGTTTGCCCGCTTCAAGCTCTGCCACATAGTAGATCGCTTCACGCATACGCTGATAGACGCGAGTCACAGCTTGGTAGTCAACAGCAAGGTCAGTTGCTACACGATAGGCAGGTTGCTGCTGGTAAAAGCCGATGAGAATCGCAATCTCCCGACGCAATTGCTTCAAAGATTTTTGTTTTTCACATCCTTTTTTCAGACATTTCACATATCCTCTTTTGGTCTTACACACTTTAAAAGAACCGCAGAAAATACACTTTCTACCCCTCAAAAAGTTGGCCGCACA
>MNVD01000002.1:0-16093 GCA_001871445.1 Candidatus Magasanikbacteria bacterium CG1_02_41_34 | reverse complement strand
CCTCAAAAAGTTGGCCGCACAATTGAAAACGTTCTTTTTTTGCATAACCTAGCTGTATATTAACATATGCTAGGTTACTTTTCCCACTAATTACCTAATTCTTTCATACTTATTATTTTAAGTAGTTACTTCACCCAAACAGTTTTTATATTGGTAAACGCTCGAATACCTGCAAATCCCAATTCTCTTCCCACACCAGAGCGCTTTATTCCCCCCGTTGGCAAACGCGGATCTGTTTTTACAAATCCATTCACAAACACCATACCAGATTCAAGTTTCGGAATGATTTCTTTTGCAAGGTCCATGTTGTTTGTAAACAAACTTGCTCCCAAACCAAACGAAGAATCATTGGCGAGTGCAATCGCTTCATCAATAGTATCAAATACCATCACCGTTGCAACAGGGCCAAACGTTTCTTCTTTCCACGCTGGCATCTCCGGCGTTACGTTTGTCAAAATGGTTGGGGTATAAAAAATTCCATCACGATCAAGTTGCTTTCCCCCAGTCAACACCGTTGCTCCCATATCAACAGACTCTTTTACTTGTCGCGCTATATCTCGAAGTCCAGATTCACTCGACATCGGTCCCATCTGCGTTGTTTCATCCATCGGATCACCGACTGTGTATCCTTCAAAAATATCTTTCAGTTTGCTCGTAAATTCTTCTGCGCGTGATGAATGAACGAGAAATCGTTTTGCAGAAATACATACTTGCCCACCATTCAAAAGGCGTGAAATTCGTGCTTGTTCGCATGTGAGCTGGATATCCGCATCTTTCAGAACGATAAATGGATCACTACCACCCAGCTCCATCACAACAGGTTTTATTTCTGTCCCAGCAATTCCCGCCACAATGGATCCTGCTTTTTCACTGCCGGTCAGTGACACTCCTTTTATTCGTTTGTCTCGAAGAATCGTTTCAACGTCAGAAGAACCAACAAGTAACGTCTGAAATACCCCCTCTGGAAATCCTGCATTTCGAAATACCCGTTCACAAGCAAGCGCAGACTGTGGCACATTCGACGCATGTTTCAGCACAACGGTATTTCCTGCCATGATGACTGGCGCTGCCATGCGGAACACTTGCCAAAAAGGAAAATTCCAAGGCATCACGAGGAGAATCACGCCAAGCGGATCATATTGCACGTAACTTTCACTTGCTTCAGTCTCTATAGATTCTGATTGCAAATACGCTTCCCCATTGTCTGCATAATGGTCACAATTCCACGCACACTTTTCTACTTCACTCGTTGCTTGTGCAATTGGTTTTCCCATTTCTGCGGTAATAATCTCTCCGTACGCTCGCGCATTCTTTTTCATCTCTTCTGCGGCAGCATGAAGCAAGCGCGCACGTTCGGCAAATGGCGTATGCTTCCACGATTGAAATGTTTCTTCTGCCTTGGCAAGTTTTTCTTCCAATGCTTCGTCTGAAAGTGGATCAAATGTTTTTTCTACATTGCCAGTTGCAGGATTCAATGATTGTATAGCCATAGAAAAAATTTAACACGTACACGTTTTTGATTGGAGGCCTTTTGTGAGCACACGTTCATTTTCACTATAGTCCACCGCGACTTCGATGACTTGAACATCCGGTGTATCGAGCGCGTGGGTGAGAAGTTCTTTCAAATGAGATACCGATTCTGCACGATATCCTTTTGCCCCATAGCTCTCGGCATACTTTACAAAATCTGGATTGCCAAATTCAAGTCCAAATGCATCAAATCCCATCGCGTGTTGCTTCCACTGTATCATACCATATCCGCTGTCATTGAAAATCAATACAACCAGATGCATCTTTTCACGCACAGCAGTTTCGAGATCCTGTGAATTCATCATGAATCCACCGTCACCAACCACGGCAAGAATTTTTTTCTCTGGATATACAAGGCGCGCGCCCATAGCAGATGGGACACCTGCTCCCATCGTTGCGAGTGCATTGTCGAGGAGGATCGTATTGCGTCCACGTGCTTCGTACTGGCGAGCAAACCAAATTTTATACATGCCATTGTCGAGGGCAATGATACCATCGTCCGGCATGACTTCCCGAACAGCAGAAACAAACCGTTGCGGGATGACTGGGAAAGCATCATCTTGCGACCGTTCATACAGATGTGTCTCCATAACTTTTTTCACACGTTCAAAGGCTGACATGTCCCACTGGTTTTTCGTTCCATCCAGCAATTGTTTCAATCGTTCTTTCATCTGCCACACGGCATTCCCAATATCCCCGATCACTTCCCATTGTGGAAAGTACACATCATCAACCGCCGCAGAAAAATAATTGACATGAATCACTTTTGTACCACCGTGCGTCATGAAAAATGGCGGTTTCTCAATAACATCGTGTCCAACGTTGATTATCAAATCTGACTGTTCAATAGCACAATGCACATAATCATTACTCGAAAGAGCAGCGGTACCCATATACAAAGGATGCCGTTCATCAATCACACCCTTTCCCATCTGCGTAGTAAAAAAGGGAATGTTTACATCATCAACAAATGCAGTCAGTGCTTTTGATACAAGTTTTCTATTTGCACCAGCCCCAACAAGAATCAGTGGTCGCTTTGCAGCAAGGATCATTTCTACTGCACGCGCGACGGCTTTTTCTTCTGCAGCTGGGCGACGAATCGTATCGATAGGAAAAACATGAGAATCATCCGACACCTCGTGTGCAGCAATATCTTCTGGAAGTTCCAGATGTACCGCTCCTGGTCGTTCAGCTACTGCGATACGAAATGCTTCACGCACGCGAGCAGGTATCGTCTTTGCGCTCACGATCTGCGTCGCATACTTGGTAACCGGCTTCATAAGGTTCACAATATCAATAATCTGAAAATGTCCTTGCTTGCTACTCAGGATAGGCTTTTGCCCAGTGATCATGAGCATTGGCATGCCACCCAGGGTTGCATACGCAGCAGCTGTCACCAGATTGGTTGCCCCAGGACCAAGTGTAGAGAGACACACACCAGGCTTCCCAGTCAGACGTCCGTACGTCGCTGCCATAAATCCGGCGACTTGTTCGTGGCGCGTCACAATAAGGCGAATAGAAGATATCCTGAGCGATTCTACAAAATCCAAATTCTCTTCCCCCGGAACGCCAAAAATATATTCTACTCCTTCATTTTCTAATGCTTTGATAAATAAGTCAGATGCTTTCATATAGATAGTGAACACACCAATAAATTATATACGGTTTCATCCCCCGAAGCATCCAACTGATTACTTCTAGGAAAATAGATGTGGGGAAAACCACCTAACTAGCTCAAATATGTTTATTGCGAAGGGGGATAATACACGCACTAAGGCGTGTTTCTTTCTCTCTCAAATGTATATGAGTAAGACACAAGCGTCAATGTGTGAAACGTTGAGACGAGTATTCACAAAAAAGAAAATTTCTGCTAATTTGCGATATTTGTCATTCAAGAAGATTCTGATGAACGGACGGATACTTTCCACAGTTTAAAGAAGGACACGTGCACTCACGTTCACCACCCTATGTACACGTCTGGAAGAACAAAAATTAGTCCACGTATAGACTAATTTTTGTTATTTTAAATTCAAATGTTGATTACTTTGTATAGACAAATCTATAATAACTATCCATATTCTATGAAAAAGTTACCCCCATTTCCCCACATTCATCCACAATTTTATCCCCATCTATGCACATTTTTTGTATACGTTTTTCTATACATTGTGGATAAGTGTGTGGGAAAGTGCGTATTTCTGTGGAAAAGTAGCCAAAAAAGTACAAAAGTATAGACTATATTATACTAAAAAGTGCTAAAAAACACCTGAAAAACAATCATTTTTGTGCTAACATTAGCCAAAAACACCCAGAACACTTGACAAAACACAAAAAATAGTGTATAGTGAAAACAGATTTGTTCCAAGTACCCCGACAGTCGGGATACAAAAAGATCGCTCTTTACACAAACTGAGTACATTGCTGAGAAAATTTCTCAGTAGAGTATTCCCCTCCACTCCTCACTTCGGTGAGTCCCGCTATGCGTATCGTGCTTCGGCCGTGCGTTGGGACCCAACACCCTACAAGAGCGGTGGACGGGTATATGAGCCTGATCGGCATTGCAACATCTAGACGAGAGAGCTGTGAAGTTTTTCACATCTGCCTCGTCTAGGTAAGCAGCTACAGGTTCTTCCACACCAAGGGCCCGCCCAAAATAATTAACATTATGGGGCTGAGGCCCTTTTTTAATTACCCCGTTCTCTTGCAAAGAAAGGAAAGATACGCTATACTCCGTGCATAAATTACATATATGACTAAGCAAAGTACATTTACAAACACATTTTTAGACCAGGTCAAGGCCGTGCTTTTGACAGAAAAAAACAAACTTGATACTGAACTAAGCAAATTTACGAAACAAAATCCACATGCCTCAGACGACTATGACGCAGCATTCCCAGAATATGGTGACGAACCTGATGAAAATGCTCGTGAAGTTGCCGACTATACTACAAATAAATCACTCGAAATCGCCCTAGAAAAGTCCCTTCGTGACGTTCATAAATCAATCGAACGCATCGAAGCAGGAACATATGGTATCTGTAAGTATTGCGATAAAGCCATTGATGAAAAGCGACTCCTCGCACGCCCGACATCAGGATCTTGCGTTGACTGCAAAAAAGCACTTACAGACGAACTCTAAACTCGTTATTTTACGTATGCATCTACGAAAAAGCCATCTTATGCCACTTTTAACAGGTGGCTTTTTCTTTTGTCTTGACCAGATATTGAAATTTATAGCTCACGGGAAGCCATCAACTGCAGTATACCTAGTAAAACCATGGCTTGGCTGGGAATACTTAGCAAATCCAGGCATTGCCTTCTCGTTTCCCTTCCCAAATGCAGTCCTCATCATAGGTACACCATTGATCCTCATAGGACTTTTCGTGTATATAGGAAAAATAGGTCAACGTTCTATATACCAAGTCTTTGGAGCAAGTTTCATATTTTTTGGGGCCATATCAAACCTGATTGACCGCATCCTCTTTGGCATTACCATTGACTATTTTAGAGTATTTACCGCTGTCCTCAATATTGCAGATATCATGATTGTCCTAGGAACACTACTTATCCTCACAGGAACATCATCTCGGACAGAGCATAACATTGACAAAACAGAGCAGGTCTAGTATACTGCGGGCACTTCTCAAGCATGGGTTGTGATAGGGTGCTCTCGCCTCATATCTCTCCCAATACAATCAATACTTACATATTATCTATGCCAAATAAAGATAGTGCAAAAAAATCACTCCGACAAGATCAAAAACGAGCAGCACGAAACCTTGTTGTCAAAAATGCATACAAGGAAGCAGTCAAAGCTGCAAAGAAAACTATCGTAGCCGGCAGCGTTGCTGTAGATCAGATCAAGGAAGCACAAAAAAAACTTGCTAAGGCTGCAAAAAAAGGTGTTATCAAAAAAAACACGGCTTCTCGCAAACTTTCTCGACTGGCAAAATTTGCAAACAAAATTACTACAAAGTAACTTCTGCAACATCGAAAAAATCGCCAATATGGCGATTTTTTTATATTGAAAGACGAGAAAATTACGTTACCAGGTTGGCAACAAACATATCAAGCAAGAAAGACTGGTCACCTACACCAGTTTTTGTATGCATGTCAAGATCAAGAAGAGCTGTATGGATAAGCATGAGCTCTTTCATGGAATACCGCTTTACCATAGGTATACTTTTTTTGATAACAAACGGATGAAGTCCAAGTTCTTTTGCTAAATGTGCACTTTGGATATCTTCTCCCCTATCATAGACATCACGTAACTCAAGCAAAATACGATATTGTCGTACGATCATAGCAAAAATGTATCCGGCATCATTGCCAGCTCTATATTGATCCTGAATAAGTTTGAATACTTTTGCTGTTTGCTTTTGGACCATAGCATCGACAAGCGTAAAAATATTATCATCTATTTTTTCTTCTACAAAAAAAGATACGTCAGTACTCGTTATGTTTCTTTCCACTGAATAACTCACAAGCTGATCAAGAATCCCCGAAAGCTTCCACATATCATTCCCTATGGTATATGCAAGGATGTGTGCCGCATCTCTTTCTATTTCTCCATCACGATCCTTTACTTCTGCAAGAATCCAACCGGTAAGCTGTGATCCACTAAGTTCTTCAAAATGCTGAACAAATTGTTCCTTTGTCAACCGATCAAAAAGTGCCTTGGCAACTTTTGTTTTTGGCTTATCAATAGATTCTGAGAAGATCAGGATGATATCCTGTGGAATAGTCTTTTCCTCAATACGAGAAAGCAAAGCTTCCTGTACAACAGCCAGCTTTGTTGAAAGCAAGCCTTCAAGTACCACCATACGTTTTTCCGCCAAAAAAGGTCCTATCAAAACCTGCTGCATGATATTTTCTTTCGTTGTCTCGCAATCCACACGCACAATATTCATTCCTTGCGGATCTCGCTCAACACGAAATTTCTCCATCATTTTATGGAGATACTGTTTGCTTCGATAGGTGTCTTTGCCGTAGATGAATATAATCATATACTATGTAGTATCCTGGTGCATTGTAGTACGTACGGCACGAAGAAGCAACTTTTGTTTGGATATGTGTGTATGCCAAAATAAAAAAACAACGTATACTACGATCCGTAGCTTTAATTACATACACAGTTATGAAACAACATATGGGAGCAGATATTCTTATCCTTGGTGCAGGTATAGGAGGCTACGAAGCATTTCGAGTCCTCTCACCACTACTGAAAAAAAAACATTCAGGTCGGCATATTACTATCATCGACAAAAATAATTACTTTACCTTTGTCCCGATGCTGCACGAAGCAGCAACAGGTTCTATCGAGCCAACACACTGTGCTATTCCTCTCAGAGCGCTTGTTGCGGGTACTCCACATACATTTTTCAAAGCAGGGGTTGAAAAAATTTATCCAGAGAAAAAAACCGTCAAAACAACACGGGGCACGTTTTCCTACAATATATGCATTATCGCACTAGGGAGCACAACTAATTTTTTCAACACACCAGGTGCAAAAGAATATTCCGAGCATGTCCGCACACTCGACGGTGCGATGCGACTAAAGCATCAATTTATACATACGCTAGAAACATGCGGAAATGAACCTGTGTCAATAAACATAGTGGGTGGCGGATATACTGGTGTAGAAGTTGCAGGCCAATACGCAGATCTTGCAAAAAAAGATTTAAAAAAATTATACCCATCAAAACAATTGGATATACGTATTTTTCAATCTGGTAACAACATCCTGCCACACATGTCAAAAAAAATTCAACACAAAGTGTGTCAACGGTTAGAACAACAAGGTGTTACCATCACAACCAACATACATGTCACTAAAGTGAAAAAAAAAACTATCGAACTCAATGACGACACAACAGTGAACAGTGACATCACCATTTGGACAGCGGGATTTGAAACACTTGGTGATACATACATGAATACTGGCACGAATGAACGAGGAAGAATCAATGTCACAGAGAATCTTCACATGATAGACTATCCCGATACATACGCAATTGGAGACATTGCAAATTCTGTTGATCAAAAAACAAACGTCTCCTACCCCCAACTTGCAGAATTGGCGTATCATGAAGGACGCTATGTTGCAACACGCATATCTCGCATAGTACAAAAGAAAAAAACATCACCCTTTCGTTTTCACTCAAAAGGACAACTCATGCCTGTTGGAGATTGGTATGGGGTGGCGCAGATTGGACCATTTATATTGTTTGGAAAATTGGCATGGTGGATTCGTCGTACCGTGTATGTTCTCTTTATGCCAGGAGTTTTAAGAAAGATACGTATTGTTTTTGACTGGACGATACATAGCTTTGGAGTGCGTGATGTCATTTCCGTCGACACAGCAAATATTGATGAACGTATATAAAGATTCCATACCACTTACAGAAGTACTCATTGTGTGTTATCATTATTTCATACTAATATAATCACATATACATCATATGATGAACGCAGCAAAAAAGAAAAACCTCGGGTTCTTTCTCCTCCGCCTCTCAGTAGGGCTCATCTTTATTGTACAAGGCTGGGGCAAACTCAATGGCCTAGATACGGTAACTGGCATGCTTGCAGGTATTGGGTTTCCTGTAGCAGGATTCTTTGCATGGATTCTCGCACTTACTGAATTCCTTGGTGGTATTGCGGTTATTCTCGGAATATTCCTGCGCCATGCAGCGCTCTTACTTGCATTTGTCATGGTCATTGCGATCTTTACAGTGCATATACCTGGTCCATTTGGTCAAATGATGGCACCTGTCGCACTTCTTGGTAGTACACTCGCACTCATGCTTCTCGGTGGTGGCGATTGGCAATTGATGAAAGAGAAGGAATAACAACAATTAGGACTAAAAAAAACATCCATATTATTGCGGATGTTTTTTTGTTTAAAAATTGTTATTTTAATTCTCCCCAGCGCTGTCCACTATGGACATCAACAATAACTGGCACATCAAGTTTCAATACATCTGCCATTTCTTTTTGTAAAAGCTCTCCAATTTCTTTTTCTTTCCCTTTTTGTACTTCAAGGACAAGTTCATCGTGAACTTGCAGTAGCATGTGGACGTCATCTCGATGCTCAAGTTTTTGATGAACAGCAATCATGGTAAGTTTCATCATATCCGCAGCCGTCCCCTGCACTGGCATATTGATCGCCATACGCTCGCCACTATTTCGGACTTGGTAATTCCTCGATGATAATTCTGGAATATATCTACGACGTCCATACAGTGTTTCTACATAGCCGACCTTTTTTGCTTGTTTCAATATCTCTTCGAGATACGTCGCGACGCCAGCAAATCGTTCGAAATATTTTTCGATAAATACTTTTGCTTCAGATTGGGTGATGCCAGTTCTCGACGCAAGACCAAACGCCCCCATGCCATACAAGACGCCAAAATTGACCGCTTTTGCTTTCCGTCGCATTTCTTTTGTGACATCTTCAATTGGGACATCTTGAATCACAGCAGCAGTCGCAGTATGGACATCTTCGCCGTTCTGAAAAATATCGATGAGTGTTTTATCTTTTGCAAGATGCGCAACGATGCGCAATTCGATCTGAGAATAATCAGCAGCAACGAGTGTATACCCATCTGCTGCAACAAATGCATTACGCACTTCTTTGCCGAGGTCAGTGCGAATAGGAATATTTTGCAAATTTGGATCAGAAGAACTGAGGCGTCCAGTTGTGGCAACCGCTTGATTGAAACTCGTATGAATGCGCCTAGTTTTTTTATTGAGAAGTCTTGGCAGTACATCTATATATGTGTTGCGCAATTTTTCTATTTCTCGATATTCTTCGATGAGTGGAATAATATCATGATACTCACGAAGTTTTTCAAGCTCACTTGCTGCGGTAGAATACCCGGTCTTTCTTTTTTTGATCATGTCTGTTGGTAATGCAAGTGTTTCAAACAAAACATCTCGAAGTTGTACCGATGAAGAAACATTAAATTCTTCCCCAGCTTCTTTGTAAATTTTTGTTTCCAATTTTTTGATTGCACTGTGTGCATCTTTTGAAAGTCTTCCAAGCATGTCAGCGTCAATCGCAACACCCACGAGTTCCATATCGGCAAGCACAGGAATGAGAGGCATCTCTATCGTAGAAAAAACTGTTGAGTCTTCTTTTGAGAAGGCTGATTTGTATTTGTCAGCAACGCGAAAAATAGCATCCAGTTCATCTGCCACGACCTGAGGATCCACACCAAAAAGACTTCCTTGCGAATCACTCGTGGTCATTTCTTCCCCCAGTTCTCGAAGCACGATCTGCTGAACATCGTGGGCACGCGTGCTAGAGTTGAGAAGATATGAGGCGATCATGATGTCAAAAAGTGGGGCAATTGGGTAATTGGGTAATTGGGTGAAGAGGACTTTTACAAGTTGTTTCAAATCATGACCGACAATTATTGCTTTCTGGTTTTGAAAAATATCAAATACGTGTTTCTGTTCTTTGTCTGAAAGTTTTTTGAAGTCAACAAAGGCATTCACGTGGTCTGACACAAACACAAATCCGAGCAAGTCCGCAGTAAGAACATCATCATGTGACAAAAGTGCTTTGCATGCAAATGTCGTTTCTTGCATGATCTCTTTCAAAAACACATCGAACGATTTACTTTCCACCAATAAAATCTTTTTAGAAGATTTCTTGTTTTTTTGTTTTATGGTTTTCTGGGCGTCTTTCTGTTCTTCACCTGGGATACGCTTCAAGAGCGAATAAAATTCAAACTTTCGAAATACTTCTATCAAGGCATCTCTATTAAATGTTTCAGTTTTGGCATCACTAAGGATGGGAGAAATATCTGGTACATCACGCCTGATCGTTGCGAGTTCAAAACTCATCTTCGCACTTTCTTCTCCTTCCTCTAGTTTTTTTAAAATAGAAGTGGAAATTTTGTTTTGAATTTGTGATTTTGAATTTTTAATTTCTTTATAGATTTCCTCAATTCCTCCAATTTCTGTAATCAGTGTCGTCGCAGTTTTTTCGCCGACACCTTTCACACCAGGAATATTATCTGAGGCATCACCACGCAGTGCTTTGTAATCAACGATACGATCTGGTCCAAATGAAAACTTTTCCAATACTTTTGCTTCATTATACAATTCAAAATCCGACATGCCTTTTTTGAGCAAGTATACTTCTGTCACATCGTCATCAACGAGCTGAAGCAAGTCTTTGTCACCAGTAACAATAATAGTAGTGAGGTTGTCATGTTTTTTATTTTTTTCTGCAATCGTTCCTATCACATCATCTGCTTCAAATCCCTCTTTTGTATAGATAGGAAGCCCAAACGCTTCTACCAGTTCGTAGACAAGAGGAATTTGCGCATACAGGTCATCATCTGCCTTTTCACGTGTCGCTTTATACTCTGCATATATAGTATCTCGAAAAGTACCACCAGCGACATCAAAACTCACCGCTATATAGGTAGGCTGAAGATCCTGAATCGTTTTGAGGAGCATGAGCGCAAAGCCATAGACCGCGTTGACACTACTGCCGTCCTTTGCACTCATCGGTGGCAAGGCATGATATGCTCGGTGGATGACGGCGTGACCATCGATAATGACGTATGTTTCTTTTTTTACTTTTGACATAGTATCACCATTGTAGCATGCAGAGATAAAAAAACAACGGGATGCAATAATATACACACTTACTTGAAAAAGTATCTCTATTTCCTTATAATACGAACTATTATTTATATAAAATGTTATGCAAAAATTTCATATAGGATCTTTCTCGGCACTCCTTGTCGCGGCAACATTCCTCACAGGATGTACGACAGAAACATCCGTTAATACAGTAGTAGATCTTACTCCACAAACAGAATTTTCATCTACCGGCAATACGGCAGAGGGTGTTTCTTTTTCTCTCCACGGTGATATTGCACAAGATTGGACAGAAAACAAAGACCATGATCCTAGAATTCTTACTCAATTCTACTCTCCAACGACAGAAGTAGATCCTTTTCAAGAAAATATTAATATTTCCCGATTTGAATTTGCACCAGGGGAAAAAGAAATGACCTACGATGAATTTGCAGCCTCGGCATTGCAAGGAATAGAAACATACCAAGGATACAAACTGGTATCACAAACAAAACGAGAAGTGAGCGGATATCAAGCAATCACGATATCATTCCAAACAACAGAATATCTCGATGGAGCAGTTATGCAACTCGAACAGACCTTCTTAAGAACAGAACATGAAGGCTATATAATCACATTAACGGCTACACCAGAAGGCGCATTGCAATATGAGAAAGTTTACACAGACTTTCTCGATAGTATGATAATAGAATAAAAGACTTGTACACCACGACAAAAAAAGCCAACGCTACTGCGTTGGCTTTTTCTTCCCTTGAAAAGAACATCTTTTTGTGCTATCCTCTGTCTACGACATTTACATGGTACCGTAGCCAAGTGGTAAGGCAGAGGTCTGCAAAACCTTTATCGCGGGTTCGATTCCCACCGGTACCTCTCTTTCACGAATCATGTAGCATGTAACACTAAACAAATTTTGTTTATATTTCGTGCTATTTTAGGTATACTTTCCATACGAAAGTTTAGATAAAAACTAGTTAGACGCAATTCAAAAAAACACACTCCGTTCCCGAAGTGTGTTTTTTATTTGTTACGTGTTATGTGCTCCGTGTTACGTGAAGCGAAGCTTTATCTAGAGTAGATCTCCATCTTCACCTGCTTCACACCAAATCCACGAGCTTTATTTTTTGCAGTTGCAATAATATCACGTGACGTTGGATGTTCTGATCCTACCCAGAAGTCGATACGGTTTGTCCCATTATATCGGGCATTCATACGATCACGAACAACGAAAATCTTGTCACCATAGAGCTCAGGAAATTTTACCTGGGTCCCAAGGGGAAGAAAGTTAGTTGCAATAGTGTTCTCAATGCCGTAGTCTTCGTAATAGGTACACATATCAAATGAACTCATCGCTGGCGTACACGGTGACGCATCTGTCTGTGCAGGGTCACTAGAATACGCTGTTGCGACGATCCACATCTCACGAGTAGGCTCTCGGTCATCACTGACAGGGAAGACAGCATCTTCCTGTTTATCGAGACCAAGCTCAGTTTCTGCAAATACAGAGGTAACATGAGGAAAGGCTCCGATGAGGAGGGCAACCACGACAAATGCGAGAATTGCTTTCTGGAGATATGCGTGGATTGTTGTCTGGTTTATACAAAACATATGCGCTTGTCCTTTTTAACACAAAACCCTAGTATCTTCTAGGGCCATCAGGTGTTGCGTTTTGGACTGGCGAATAGTATCATAAAATAGCCTTTTTGTCAAGGTCAAAACCATCAAAAAAGCACACCAAAACGACACTTTTTAGCTATATTAAGCAAATTTTCAACCTGTATGCAAAATGGGGATAACCATCGCAGAAGCTACGGATACACTGGTAGATCTGCCTCAGCGCCAGAACAATCAAAAGAACATGAGCAAATGCCCAGCTCTCCATCAAAAATGGATCGCGCACGAGAAAAACATCCCACAGACTGGGTGGGTATTATATTATTTCCGTTTCGCCTCGTTGGTATCCTCCTAATTCACATTTTTCGAGCACTTGGATGGCTATTAAAAAAAATCCCATGGGGAGCACCGTTTCGAAAAGGCAATGGAAAAAGAACATTTAAAATTTTGTTGATCCTTTTTATACTTGGTCTTATTGGGGCTGTTGGCATTATCGCGTGGGCGAGCAAAGATTTACCAGATCCAAACAAACTGACTGACAGACAGATCGCTCAGAGTACAAAAATCTACGATCGTACAGGAGAACACATTCTCTATGAAGTGTTCCAAGACCAAAAACGAACGTTGGTTACCATCGACGAACTGCCGAAAAATCTTATCAATGGCGTCATTGCAACCGAAGATACCACGTTTTATCAACATCATGGCGTGCGCCCACTCAGTATCATACGTGCAGTGCTCGTAGGTCTTTTGCCTGGAAAACGCATTCAAGCGACGTCGACTCTCACCCAACAGCTGGTAAAAAATGCTATCCTCACAGATGAACGAAGCCTCACTAGAAAATTAAAAGAGGTCATTCTTTCTTTTCGTTTAGAACAGATATATACGAAAGATCAAATTCTTCAAATTTACTTCAATGAAATTCCGTACGGTTCTACAAATTATGGTGTCGAATCTGCTTCGCAAAGTTATTTTGGCAAAGCAGCATCAGATCTTACTATGGCAGAAGCAGCAACACTCGCAGGTATGCCAAAAGCACCGAGCTCATATCTGAATGATCCAGAAAAATTGAAAGCACGAAGAAACTTTGTGCTTCGTCGAATGAATGAGGAAGGATATATTACTGAAGCAGAAAAAACAGCAGCACAAGCAGAGCCACTCAATCTCGACGTATCATATTCAAACATCGATGCACCACACTTTGTGTTGTATGTAAAAGAAAAACTGGTAGAAGACTACGGCGAGCAAATGGTGGATACAGGCGGACTAAAAGTCATTACCTCACTCGACTGGGAAAAACAACAAATAGCCGAAGAGGTTATAGATGAAGTCGGCACACCAAAGCTCGCAGAAGCAGGAGCAAACAATACCTCACTCCTTGCTCTGGATCCAAGAACAGGACAAATCCTCGCGATGGTCGGTTCAAAAGATTTTTATGACGATAGTATCGATGGACAGTTCAATGTCGCAACACTAGGAAAACGTCAGCCTGGATCTTCGTTCAAACCAATTATTTATGCAGCCGCATTTGAAAAAGGCTACACACCAAATACGATTCTCTATGATGTGGTGACAAATTTTGCATCATCAGGAAAATCATACACTCCAAAAAACTATGACCTCTCTGAACATGGTCCCGTCACCATGCGCCAAGCACTCCAAGGCTCACTCAACATTCCAGCTGTGAAAACACTCTACCTAGTGGGGGATAAAAAAGGAGGAGACTTTGCAGAACGTCTTGGATATACAACCCTAGGTGAAGGAGACTTTGGGCTTTCACTCGTACTCGGTGGAGGAGAAGTGCGCCTCATTGATCATGTCGGTGCATTTGCAACGTTTGCAAACGATGGAGTCCGACATGCACCCGTCAGCATCTTGAAGGTGGAAGACAAAAATGGAGACGCCCTGTATGAATGGAAACAAGACAAAGGAGAAAAAGTCTTGGACAAACAAATCACAGATACGCTCTCAAACGTCCTGAGTGACGATGCAGCGCGCGCATACGTGTTTGGGGCTGGAGGTATCCTCACACTATCAGGAAGGTCAGTAGCAGCAAAAACAGGGACGACAAATGGATATGTCGATGCATGGACGGTTGGATACACACCATCTCTGGTTGCAGGCGTCTGGGCTGGAAACACAAACAACACAGCAATGAAGAGAGGGTACGGAGGTAGTATCGTTGCCGCACCGATATGGCATGCATTCATGGAACGCTCACTCGAAGGAAGTTCTGTGGAATCATTTCCACCACTGCCAGAAATAAAAACGGACAAACCTGTTTTGAATGGCTCGACAGGAGGTGGCATTACACTCAAAGTAGATGAAATCACAGGAAGAATAGCGACGAGTTCAACCCCAGAACAATACATCGTAGAAAAAACATTTATCCAACCACATTCTATTCTTCACTATGTAAATAAAGATGATCCACAAGGACCTGCACCAGAAGACCCAAGCACGGATCCACAATATGCTATTTGGGAACAAGCAATTCAAGATTGGATTGTACGAAAACAAACAGAAGATCCAGATTGGCATCTGAGTTTCGAAGAACCTCCTACTGAATATGATGATACTCACTCGCTCGCACTGATTCCATCACTTGAAGTAGTCTATCCCGCACCGAGCACCACTATTCACTCACGACAGATTGATACAGATATCCGAGTGAGTGCACCACGTGGTGTCACAAAAGTGACATATCAACTCGATGGTGTCTATGTCGGTGTTGTTAGAGAACATCCATTCAATCTTCACTACTATGCGCAAGGGTTGTCAGAAGGAACACATCTTCTTATCATTCAGGTAGAAGATGACGTAGGAAATAAACTCACAAAAGAAGTACCATTCACGCTCGCAAATGTCGGAAACGAACCACCAAGCGTGACTTGGAATCCAGGATCAGATGCACTCAGTACATTTGATTTTCCACGCGTGTTTCTTTTGAATGTATTCAAGCGCGAAGAAATTGCACGGGTAGAGGTGAGCGCAACAAAAGGAAATCAAACAATACTAATCAGTACTATTACAGACTTTTCAACACTTGACTTCAACAACAGCATCGCTGTCACATGGCAATCGACACCACCAGAATCTGGCACATGGACACTGATCGCAAAAACAATAGGAAAAGGTGGTAGTGAATCGATTGATACAAAAGAAGTGAGTGTTGAGTTGTAATAAATTAAGGTAATTAGTGGGAAAAGTAACCTAGCATATGTTAATATACAGCTAGGTTATGCAAAAAAAGAACGTTTTCAATTGTGCGGCCAACTTTTTGAGGGGTAGAAAGTGTATTTTCTGCGGTTCTTTTAAAGTGTGTAAGACCAAA
>MNVD01000031.1:46246-52911 GCA_001871445.1 Candidatus Magasanikbacteria bacterium CG1_02_41_34 | reverse complement strand
CTGTATAAGAAAATGTACGTGATCTAAATCTGTCCCTATCTCCACGTAAAATATCTCATACCGCTTTGATATCTCTAGACACACTTCCTTCAGTGTCTGTGGAACACCTTTGATCAGTACTTTTCTCCTATACTTCACTGGACACACTAGATGGTACAAAATCTGGGTTTTATTGTGACTTTTTTTGATGTGCTCGGACATATGTTCGATTGTACCATATATCCTCGGACAGCCGAGCAAGCTCCCCTGTCTTCTTTAAGAATAAAAAATCCCATTGGTATATGGGATTTTTTATATGTATATTTAAAATCATTATGTTCGTATATGCCCGTCTCCATAGACGACATATTTTGTTACCGTCAAATCCGCAACTCCCATAGGTCCCATGCCGTGTATTTTTGATGTACTGATGCCCACTTCTGTACCAAAACCAAATTCACTCCCATCAGTAAATCGTGTTGATGCGTTTACATAAGTAGCTGCGCTATCAATCAATTTTACAAACTTATTTGCATGTTCCACAGACTGAGTAATAATACCATCGGACAATCCTGTACTATGAGCCAAAATTTCTGAAATAGCATCATCAAAACTCGATACAATTTTTAATGTGATAATCATATCGAGATACTCACCAGCAAAATCTTCTTCTGTCGCAATCTGAACACTATCACTATAGGTTCTTGTTTGTTCACACCCCCGTATCTCTACGCCGGCATCTGAAAGCTGCTCAATAAGAGAAGGGACAATACTATCTGCAATGTTTTTATGTATAAGGACATGTTCAAGAGAATTACATGCAGAAGGATTTGACGTTTTCCCATTCAACACAATCTGCAATGCATCATCAAATTTTGCAGTTTCATCAATAAACATATGTGTTATCCCTTTTCGGTGTTGCAACACTGGCATTTTTGCATCTTTCATTACAGCATCAATGAGGCCCTCTCCCCCACGGGGGATAATCAAATCAATATACTCTGCAAGTCGTGACATGATACCAACAACCTCTCGATCAGTTTGTCGTATGAATTGGACAGAACCCTCTGGTAATCCAACACTCAGGATAGCTGAAGTAATCAAATCAGCTAGGTACGTATTTGTATAAATTGCTTCTTTGCCACCTCGCAACACACAGGCATTCCCAGATTTCAGCGCCAATGCCGCGATATCAACAACAACATTTGGTCGTGATTCAAAAATACAAGCAATAACACCAATAGGAATTCTCACTTTTTGAATTCGCAAACCATTTGGTCGCTCAAAGCCGTGTACAATTTCACCAATAGGATCATCAAGCAACGCAACAGCATCTATTCCTTTTGCAATTGCTTCTATTTTTTCAGAAGTGAGAATCAAACGATTTCGAAAGGCTGTTGATACAGATGTATCAAGAATATCAATGTCTTTTTTATTTTCAACTAAAATATCAGCAGCATGTGAACGGAGTTCTGATGCAATGGCTGCTAATGCGTTGTTTTTTTGAACAGTTGTAACATTACGCAATGTATACGAAGCATGGCGTGCTTGTGCAGCCTGTTCCGTAATGTGTTTTCGGAGTTCTTCAGTGTTCATGTAATAAAAAAATAGAATATATCAGAAACAGAAGTATATAAAAAAATGAAAATATTGTAAATGTGTGAACGGGCGGGACGTAGCTGTGTGCTACGTCCCGCCCGTGTGGCAGATGGTCTGCCACAAGAGGTCAGCTCGCCGGCGGGATACTCCAACCCGACGGAACTGCCCCCCTGTCCGTGACGATCTCACGGTGACAGGACCACGTCGAAATGATCGCCTCCGGCGTACCGATGCCCGCCGCACGCGGATCACCCGCGGATCCGAACCAGTGGTTCTGCGGCGCACCCGTAGTGCGGGCCCGCATCCCCATGTAGGTGGTGCCGTTGAGGGTCGCACCGAGCACCTTGTTGTGGAACGCATCATCGTTGCTCACCACCGCAGCAGTGAGGTGATGCGTCATGCGCTCCATGATGTCGAGCACCATGTCCAGGGTGGTGTCGTCGTACTCCACCACGATCTGGAACGGCCCGAACAACTCAGTCGTCAGCAGCTCGAAGTGCTGCATGAAAGCCGAGAGGGGCACCTGGATCGCCGTCGGCTGGAAAGCACCGTATTCCGCTGGAATCGAATGACCCGAGAGCGGGACACCGCCGAACAGCAGCTCGGCGCCGTCGATCTGCATGACCTTGGCGATGTGGGAACCGATCTGCTCGTTGGTCCAGGTCATGACCGGTCCGATGGTGAGGTCCTTCAGCTCTCGACGCGCAGCTAGGCTGCGCATTTTGTCGATGATGCCGAGTGGCGTCCAGTTCTTGTGGACGAACAGGATGCTCTCGGCAGAGCACTTCTGACCGGACGCCGCGTAGGCATCCTGATCGCACTGCCAGGCCACGTAGTCGAGCCACTTCTTGTCCGCGTCGGGGCCCAGGATCTTCCAGTCGAACCCTGAGTCCTCGATGCGAACACGCCCGTGCATGATCTCACTGATCTTCTCGGCGACACCGGTCGAACCAGTGAACTGGACCAGGCGAATGTCCTCATTGTACTGCGCGAGGAAGATCCCCATGTCCTGACCGGTGCAGTGGAGCGAGATGATATCCTCCTTCGGCAGCCCGCAGGTATGCAGGAGGCGGATGAACTGCTCCACCACGATCGAGACCTTGGAGTCGGCCTTGATCAGCGGAAGGTTGCCCATGTAGAGGGCGCCCATGAGCTGCAGGGCAGGAATCTCGAGCGGAAAGTTGAAGGGCGTGATGATGACGACCGGGCCGTACGGCCAGCGGTAGCCACGCGTCTCCTGCCCCAGATGGTCACCAGGGATTGAGAAGCCCTTCGCGAGAAAGCGCACCTGATCGCCAGAAAAGTTCTCGAGGAACTTCTGGACGACCGTCACCTCTCCCAAGGCCTGTCGATAGGACTTCGGCATCACACGGCGGATGAGCCGCGTGAAGTAGTCCTGGACGACCACGTCCGACAGGAGCATGGCTGCCCGCGCCGAGACCGCACCGAGCATCTTGTAACGCTCGACATTCTGGAACGCGTTGTGGCGCCCGGACTTCGGGCAGCGCCGCAGCGCCTCGCCGAATCGCGAAAACTCGGACGGCGGCGTGGCGGGCAGCTCGTAGAGGGGGTTGCCCGTGAGAGGGTTGACGATCGTGCGCTTCCACTCGGGGGCGAGAGGCTGCCACTCCCCGTCCACCAGGTTCTGCGCGACACCGATCGGAAAATCGGGACGCGAGAAATCACCAAGACACTCATTCAGCAGGCTTTCGCCCAACTTGAGTGTTCGGAAATCTTTCACTAACATGACGTGTCTCCTACAGTAGTTGATGCCTTCGCAGGCACGCTAGTTTTAGCATAAAAAATATTTTCAGTCAACAACAATATCTAAAAAAAAATAGCAAAACCACCTCCCCTCTTGATTTAAATAAAAAAAAATGCTACATTTGTGCCAACCCCTCTTTCTCTTGAGGGGACATGTTTACTCAAAGTACGGAGAACGTTCCATGTACCTCAGCAAGGTGTATCCTAGAACGCGTCGCGAGGATCCTCGCGACGCGACGTCACCCGGCACGATCAATCTGATCCGTGCCGGATTCGTGAGCAAGGTCACGTCCGGCATCTGGACGTGGACTTCTCTTGGGTTGCGCGTGCGCCGCAAGGTCGAAGCCATCGTCCGCGAGGAGATGGAGACCATCGGCGCCGTGGAGCTCGAGCTCCCCATCCTGCAGCCGCGTGAGCTCTGGGAGCAGACCAATCGCTGGGACAAGTACACCCAGGGACGGACGGCCTTCGCGACCACCGACCGGTCCGGCAACCAGTTCCTCATGGCGCCGACGGCCGAGGAGGTCATCACGGCCTTCGCGGCGGCGAACCTGACGAGCTACAAGGACCTACCGATGACCTTCTGGCAGATGAGCCCGAAGTTTCGCGACGAGATGAGACCCCGGCAAGGACTCATCCGCGGACGGGAGTTCCTCATGAAGGACGCCTACTCCTTCTCGGCTGATCAGGCCGGGATGAAGCGAGCGTACGACGACATGGCCCAGGCCTACAAGCGCATCTTCAAGCGTTGCGGCTTCGAGCCCTTCCTCTGGGTGGAGGCCGACAGTGGTGCGATCGGCGGCAGCGGATCAACGGAGTTCATGGCCGTCACCCAGTACGGCGAGGACTTCCTGCTAAACTGTCCGTTGTGCCACTACGGTGCGAACCAAGAGAAGGCCTCGACGGTGTTCACCTACGAGGAGGTGCCCCTGGCCCCCCTTGAGCACATCGACACGCCGAACATCCGTACCGTCGTCGAGCTCGAGGAGTTCATCAACCTCCGTGCGAACCAGATGGTCAAGACCATCGTGCTCGTCGCGGATGGGGACAAGCCTGTCATCGTCTCCATGCGTGGCGATCTCGAGATCTCGGAGGTCAAGCTCGCGAACCTGCTCGGCGCTCAGAGCGTCGAGACCGCACACGCCTCCGTCGTGGAAGAGATCACTCGTGCTCCCGTCGGCTTCGCCGGTCCGATCAACCTCTTCGACCGCGAGCGCATCTTCAACGGGCAACCGGTGCCGTACTTCTTCGACCAGTCGGTCGAGGGGCTGAGGAACTTCCTCTGCGGCGGCAACGAGACGGACGTCCACTACGTGAACGTCAACACCGGTCGGGACTTCCCCGAGCCCGAAAAGTACTACGACCTCTCGAAGGTCGTGGATGGCCAGCGCTGCCCGCGCTGCCAAGGCACGCTCCAACTGAGCAAGGGCATCGAGCTGGGGCACATCTTCCAGCTCCAGCAGGTCTACTCCGAACCCATGAACGCCGTGTTCGCGGACAAGGACAACCAGCCGATCCCGTTCTGGATGGGCTGCTACGGTATCGGGGTCTCCCGAATCGTGCAGGCCATCATGGAGCAGCACTACGACGAGAAGGGCCTCATCTGGCCCATCGACCTCGCGCCCTTCAAGATGGTCGTCATCCCGGCAAACAAACGCCTGATCGAGGACGCGAGTGGTGTGTACAGGGAACTCAACCGTCAGTTCCCGAACGAAGTGATGCTGGACGACCTGGGTCGTTCCTTCGGCGCCAGCATGACCGATGCCGAGCTCATCGGCTACCCCTTCCAGCTGATCGTGGGACGCAGCTGGGATGAGCAGAAGCTCGAGGTGAAGATCCGAGACCAGCGCAAGCTGCCGGATCGCTCCAATGCCAACGTGACCGCCCGGCAACGCGCCGAGCTCATGACGGTCGAGGAGTTCACGAGCTACATGCGGATGTCCTACAACAACGGTCAGAAGCGCTGACCAGATCTCCGCAAGGAGAAGGAGAAGTGAGGTGACTGATTTCAGAGAACCGCTCCCCCCAGGGGGTACACACAACAACCTGAAAATCGCCGTCATTGGCGCAGGCGCCACCGGTGCCATCACAGCTCTCGAGCTGCACAAGGCAGGCTACACTGTGACTCTGATCGACGCCGGTGCCCCAGGCAACGGGTCGAGCAGCCGCAGCGCGGCATGCTTCCGTCAGCAGTTCGGCACCCCGTCCACGGTCCGTGGGCTGGTCTACGCCGGACGCTACTACAAGAACTGGCAGGACGAAGTGGGTGGAGCGACGTCTCCGCTCGTCGAGAGCGGGTACCTCTTCCTCAAGGATTGGAGTGCCAACTTCAGAGCTCTCAGCGACCTCGTCACCATGCAGCAGAAAGCTGGACTCGATAACGTGAAGCTCTACTGCGTTCACGACATCGAGCAGCACTTCCACTACGTGCAGACCGTCGGCCTCAAGGGTGCCACTTGGTGCCCAACCGATGGTTTCCTCATCCACGACCTTGTATACAAGGATGCTATCGACAACTTGCGCAAGCGAGGTGCTCGGATCATCCTGCACAACGGGGTCAAGGATGCAACTTCCCACGAGGACGGACAGATCACCTCTCTGATCCTCGAGGACAACACCACGATCGATGTCGACTTCGTGGTGAACGCGACCAACGCGTGGGCGAGCAAGCTCTCTGAGATGCTCGGTGGCATTCCTCTCCCGATTGTGGCGAGGAAGCGCTACCTGTACCACGTGAAGGTCAATGGAACTCCGGGAGACTTCATGAACTTCCCCATGGTGATCACCCCGACGGGAGCCTACATCCGGCCTACGCCGGATCGCGGCCTCATGATGGGGTGGATCCACCACACGGAAGGGCAGAAGACCACGCCGGGATTCCATCAACAGGATGACATCGAGACCGGCTTCGACCACCATCAGCATCGCTCCTACGGCTACGCCGTGCGTACTGAAATCGAACGCTGGATCCCCGACGTCGAGAAGCTCGAGCGGCTGCACGCCGCGACCTCTGGTTTCTACGCCGACACGCCCGACCACAACCCCATCATCGACTTCGACCCGCAGGTCAAGAACCTGCTCCACGCCGCCGGATTCTCCGGGCACGGACTGATGCATGCCCCCTTCTCGGCACGCATCGTCCTCGAACTCGTCCAGGCTCGCCGCCGCCTGAACGAGATCACCTTGCCCCAGCGGATCGGTACCGTGGATATCTCGACGTACCACGTGGACCGCAAATTCACGAGCGCCGAGGGTATGGTCATCTAGCGCTGATCAAGCGCCCAGACGACTATCCAAAAAGCGCGGGGTGACCAATCTGGTCA
>MNVD01000031.1:0-46238 GCA_001871445.1 Candidatus Magasanikbacteria bacterium CG1_02_41_34 | reverse complement strand
CTTCCCAATTCTTTTTCATACAAAAAACTAGCAACATACACTCTTTTTTGATACGATACATATCTTCCTGCTCACAATTTTATGAAAAATATAACCATAATAAAAATAGGATCAAGTTTAATCGTAGACGATACAGGTGCTTTTCGTGAACAAATTATTCAGATCGTACTTCAAAATATACAAAAGGAACAACAAAAAGGAAACCAAGTTCTCCTCGTTTCTTCTGGTGCTGTAGCAGTAGGCAGAAGTGTTCTTCAAAAAAACAATATACCCAATGAATCCCGAGAAATTGCAGCTGCTGTTGGGCAACTTTATTTAATGTCATTATATAAATCGATTGCAGAGACACTTGATCTTACCATCGCACAAATTTTAGTATCCCGTCCTCATCTTGTAGAGCGTGAACTCTTTCTCAAATTTCAACAGACCATAGCCGAATTTCGTGATAAAAACATTTTGCCGATTATCAATGAAAATGATGTTATGGTAACAGATACTGCGTGGGGATTTGGAGATAATGATACATTATCAGCATCGTTAGCTATTTCCTTTGCAGCAAAACGTCTCATTATTCTTTCTCATATCGATGGTTTATATACAGCAGATCCTTCTGTAGACTCAACAGCGACCCTTATTTCTGAAGTCCATGATATCAACCAGGAACTCATGAAGTACTGCGATGTCACCACCTCATCCGTAGGTCGTGGAGGTATGATCTCAAAAATGAAAGCTGCAAGATTGGCAACAAATATTGGTACTGAAACATATATTATCAATGGAACAAATCCTGATGCATTGGCTACTGCGTTTGAATCAGGAAATGTTGGAACAAGATGTGTCGCTCGCATCCCACAAAATGCATTAAAAAATAGAAAAAAATGGGTTTTAGTCGCACGGACCTCGGCCGCATCAATAGAAGTGGATAATGGAGCAGCGAATGCAATTCAAAATGGAAAAAGCTTGCTTGCTGTAGGAATAACACAAGTATATGGTCAGTTCAAAGAAGGAACAAGCGTTGAGATTTTGAACAATCAAAAAGAAGGAATCGCATTTGGTGTTGTTGATATATCTTCCGAAGAATTATTATCAAAAAGTTTTTCTAGTCAGCATGGCGTACAAGTAATGCACGCAGATAATATAGTTCGATTAACTAGTTAACATCTTTAAAAAAGAAAAAAAATGACCCAAAAAATGGGACATGTTTTTTCAATATATTCAATGCATCTTCCACCGTCTCGCAGCCCTGTCGGCATACGGTTCTTCTTTTTCAAGATCTTCTTCAAGCACTTCCTGAAGCATCTCTCGTATTTCCATAGGATCAACATCTTCTATCATTGGCACCCGTACATCTGGACGCATGGCAGATTTTGTATCAAAGAAAATCGTCTGTACCTCCTGAGTATATATCATATAAAAAGCCCGGAATTCATCGTAATTGTAAAATCGATTGCCCAAAATAATACCAAGATCAGTAATCGCAAAATAAACGCGTACAGGCTCAACGGCAGACTGCAAAAACAAAATAATGGCAGCAAGGATAATGATAATGGCAAACAAAAAATTATCTGTCGCCAAGGCGTAGATGACCAGTATAATACCAAATGATATCACAAGAACATGCCACAATGTGCCTCGTACGTGTTGTTCATATTCCACAACATCCCACTCAGCAGAGACATCTCCTGTTAATGTATGATCTGTCAATTTTTCTGGCATATGTGTATGCAATTATTAACCAAAGTATAGCATAGTTAGCCAAAAACCCACAAGATTGCAAAAAGCACATTTTTTGCGTATACTATCCGAGCTATGGAAACCCGCCAAACAAATTTTTTGAACAATTCTCCCCAAGAACCACACATCATCGAACCTTCAAAAAAAAAACGGAAGCGTCTTTTTTTGTTTATAGTTGTTGGTGCCATATTATTCCTTTCTGGATGCGTAGGAAGAGTGTTTATAGAAAACACACTGTCAAATAATCCACTAGCATATGACCCAGTAACGCTTGAGCCAATTGAACCAGAAGGCCTCCTCAGTAAAATAAAACACTTTGTCTTTAACAAAGAGGAGCCTCTTGCAGGAGAAAAGCAAGATAGGATCAATATCCTACTCCTCGGCATTGGTGGCCCAGGCCATGATGGCCCATATCTTACAGATACGATCATTATTGCAAGCATCCAACCATCAACAGGAGAAGTCGCGCTGATGTCTATTCCCAGAGACTTAGGGGTTGACATTCCAGGCCAGGGATGGTACAAGATCAATCATGCGAACGCATTTGGAGAAGCAAGTCAATCTGGGAGTGGATCTGCTTTGGCAGCAAAAGTCATTAGCGATACATTTCATATTGATATTCACTATTACATTCGCGTCGATTTTCAAGCAATCCAAAAAATAGTCGATGATGTTGGTGGTATTACCGTAGATGTGGAGCGAAGTTTTACCGATACTGAATTTCCAGCCGACAATCGTGAATACCAAACTATTTCCTTTCAAAAAGGTATCCAGACCATGGATGGGACGATTGCTCTCGAATATGCCCGCTCAAGGCATGGAAATAATGGGGAAGGATCCGATTTTGCCAGAGCAAGACGACAACAACGAATGATACTCGCTCTAAAGGAGAAAGTACTTTCCTTTGAAACATTATCAAATCCTATACGCATACATAGTATTCTTTCAACCCTCGACAAACATATTTCCACAAACATGCTCTTCTCCGACATTATGTCGATGATGAAATTAGCAAAAGAAGTAAACTTTTCAAATATCAAAACTGTTGTGCTGGATAGTTCTGTAGGTGGATATCTAAAAAATGGCTATAATCCAGGTGGTGCATTTATCCTTGAACCTGTGACAGAAAATTTCGATGATATTTCCTATCTGTTTGAACATATTTTTGATCCAGATGTTATACTACAAAAAGTAGAAAAAATAGATACACCAGAACAAGAACAACCCCAACTGCCACCAACCATTGTGGAAGTACAAAATGGCACATGGCGTGCAGGACTCGCAGCACGAATAGAAAAGACGCTCGAGGATCAAGATATCTCTGTGTCAGCTGTAGGCAATACAGACGAACGTCCTAGCATGGAAAGTGCGATCTATGTTCTCGAACCACTCGGACAAGATGCTGCACAGGCTATCAAAGGTGCACTCGACATTCCTATTAAAGAGCCTCAAGAAAATCTTCGCCATGCGGTGGGGACACAAGTGCTCGTGATCTTGGGAGAAGATTTTGAAGAATAGCATATGACAAAGCAATATACACAAACAAAACCATCACTTCCTACCATAGCACTTGTAGGGAGAGTGAATGTTGGAAAATCAACATTATTCAATCGTCTGATTGAAAGTCAAAAGGCAATTGTTTCTGACGTCCCAGGAACCACACGAACAAACAATGAAGGACATATCATCTGGCGTGGAGAAGAATTTTTACTCATCGACACGGGTGGATTGACATTTACCGATGACGTTCCTTTTGAAAAAGAAATTCTCGAACAATCAAAAGCTGCCATGAAACAAGCTGATGTTATTTTGTTTGTTACAGATGCACAGTCAGGAGTGCTTCCACAAGAATATGAACTAACAAAACAATTGAGAAAGATTGAAAAAAAACCAGTCCTTTTGATTGCAAACAAAGCAGACAACAGAAGACACGAACGAGATCTTACTGACCAATCATGGTACAAACTTGGGCTTGGCGAACCATTTGCGCTCTCTGCTGCCAATGGCCGCAATACAGGAGATCTTCTCGATATCATTGTTGATCTGACAAAACAAGTCCGACATGAAATAGAAACACCAGTTGCGGTTCAAGATTCCTTTGCGGTAGCACTTATCGGCAAACCAAATGTAGGAAAATCTTCATTGTTCAATAAACTCATTGGAGAAGAAAAAGTTATTGTCAGTGATATCGAACACACCACTCGAGAACCACACGATACCGATGTACTATATCAACCAGATACAAAGGAAGAGGCGCTCCCTTACAAAATAACGTTCATCGATACAGCCGGTATCCGTAGAAAAGCACGAGTGGGGACGAGACTCGAACGCGAAAGTATTCACAAAAGTATTGATGCTGTAACAAAAGCAGATATTGTTCTTTTTGTTGTGGATGGGACAGCACCGATCTCCACGCAAGACATGCAACTTGGAGGGCTACTAGAACGTCATGCAAAAAGTGTATTAGTTTTGCTCAATAAATGGGATCTTTCAGATGAAAAAGAAGATACAAAACGAAACGAAATTATTGCCATGATGCGTCAGTGTTTTCCTCACCTTAGTTTTGCGCCTATGCTCCTCGTGAGTGGAAAAACTGGATATAGTGTTCACAAAATTTTTCCAGAACTCATTCATGCATGGCAAGCACGTCAAATAAAAATTCCCGTAAAAGCACTCGAATTATTCCTCAAAACAGCAACAAGTGTCCATGCTCCATCTCGTGGAAAAGGGACTCGCCATCCAAAACTTATGGGTATCAGACAAATTGGTGACACGCCTCCTGTATTTGAGCTCTTTGTCAAATATCGCACATCAGTACATCGTTCTTATTTAAATTATTTAGAAAACCGTCTCCGCGAACAATTTGATTTTTACGGTGTACCTATTATAATAAAACTGACAAAGATGAAACGATAGTTTTACGGATAGAACATCCCTCCCAAATAGTGAGTTATCTTAGAAACAATCTGTATATCTGGATTATCCACATATACATCTACATCTATGAAAGTCATTGTAGGTCTCGGCAATCCAGGAAAACGTTACGAAAAAACCCGTCACAACGCAGGGTTTCTTGTGCTTGATGAATTACAAAAAATGCCCAACATGAACGCATGGACACTGAGCAAAAAATTTAATGCAGAGATCAGCGAAGGATCTCTCATGCATGAATCTATAGTACTCGTAAAACCCATGACATTTATGAACAATTCCGGCCAGTCAGTTGGGCTGATCATGCAGTATTACAAACTCGATCCAACCAAGGATTTAATGGTACTCCATGATGACAAAGATATAACACTTGGTACAATGAAAGTCCAAAAAGATCGTAGTGCAGCAGGTCACAATGGTATCAAATCAATTATAGAGCACCTGGGCACTCAAAATTTTTCTCGTATCAGACTAGGTATTGCTTCAGAACACCAGAGACAAATGGAAGACACAGCTACATTTGTTCTTGGTAAATTTAGTTTGTTTGAAAAAAGAGCTATAAAAAAAATGGCAGAAGATGCACAGAAACACATTACTGACTGGATCACATGAAAAGTGAAGCTCTCTTTGCCTACTTCCCAAAAATGACCGTCAAACGATTTCGAGAAGGCGTGGCTGCATTTGGATCTCCAGATGCATTTTTTTTTGCAAGCAACCAAGAAATTAAAAAACAATTACCGTGGGATGAAAACTTCATCGACCAATTTGTTGCATGGCGTGAAGACCTCGATATCAATCGTATAAAAAAAATATTGGCACAAGAAAAAATTAGCATCCTCACACAAGATGACGATGCATATCCACCACTCTTGAAACAAATTTATGACCCTCCATTTTGTCTTTTTATTCGCGGAACACTTGATTTGAGAAATCAATATCCTATTGCTGTGGTAGGAACACGAAAGTGTAGCAACTATGGCACACAAATCACACACGAAATTGTAACAGGACTGGCACAACATGGCCTTACAATTGTCAGTGGTCTTGCACTTGGAATCGATGGCATTGCCCACGAAGCAACGCTTAAAGCAGGAGGAACAACTATTGCTGTCCTCGGCAGTGGCATCAATCGACATCACATTTATCCAGCAGTTCACAAACAACTGGCAGAAAGGATTATAGAAAAAAATGGTGCAGTAATTTCTGAATATCCACCAGGATCACTCCCTTCAAAATTTACCTTCCCCAGACGAAATCGTATTATAGCTGGAATAACACTCGGAACACTTGTGATTGAGGCAGCCGACAAATCCGGTGCACTCATCACATCAAGTTACGCCCTCGAACACGGCAGAGAAATTTTTGCAGTACCACATCCTATCACATCACCTACAGGTACAGGACCAAACAAACTCCTCAAAGAAGGTGCTCAAATGGTAACGTCAGCATCGGATATTATCGATGTACTCAATTTGAATGAACTAAAAACCTTTACCCAAAATGCCTCTATTATTCCAGATAGTAGAGAAGAAGCAGCTATTCTTGAACATCTCTCACGAGAACCTATACATGTTGATGTACTCACAAAAAACAGTGGTTTGACAAGTCGCGAGGTAAATAGTACGCTCACCCTCATGGAGATGAAAGGAAAAGTACGTAATATAGGAAACATGCACTATGTTGTAGCTAGATAAATTACTAGTGATCAAGTCTTTCTAAAAAGTACGCTATTGATGATCGGTTCAATATTCTGCACTCTATATTTATTATTTTACGCTATGCAAAGTCAACATTTTAAACTTACCATTCTTTCTTCAATATTTATTGCAGGATTGATATCGGCAAATCTTCTTGGCGCAAAAGTGACGACTCTTTTTGGGATAACGATGTCAGTTGCTATTTTTTCTTATCCACTGACATTCCTCATGACAGATGTTATTGCAGAAGTATACGGAAAGAAAAAAGCACAACAAGTAGTGTATGCGGCATTCATTGCACAAATTTTAGTCCTTTTTCTTACATGGCTTTCAATCGTGCTTCCACCAGCAACACGATATACAACAAACGATGCATACATCACTGTTTTTCAAGGCAGCCTTCGTATGATCATCGCAAGCCTCGTCGCATTTATCTTTGCACAAGCACATGACATCTGGGCATTTGAATGGTGGAAGAAAAAAACACATGGTAAACATTTGTGGATCAGAAATAATGCATCAACGATCGTGAGTCAAGCCATCGATACTCTCCTCTTCATGTACATTGCCTTTTATCATATCAATGATAAATTCACCGCAGTGTTTATTCTCCATCTTTCCATCACATACTGGCTTATCAAATCCCTCTTTGCTCTTCTCGACACGCCATTCGCCTATGCACTTGTAAAGTGGCTGAAGCATGGCAAGGATATGACTGAAGAAATGATTGCAAAGTAAACCTCAGTTTTCAACAACACTCATATGACCTTCAAAGAAGCCGAGCAATTCCTTTACTCTCTAACGAATCTTCCACGGAAAGAGTACATGACTGATAGTAAAGACTGTTCGGAATATTTACCTCGCGTACAATTCTTTCTTGACCTTCTGGGCAACCCAGAAAAAAAAATACCTCACTATATTCACGTGACAGGAACGAGTGGCAAGGGTTCCACAGTACACTACATTCACAATATTCTACTGGCAGCAGGTAAGAACGTTGCAAGCACAACATCCCCACACCCAACATCGCTCACAGAAAGGTGGAAGATAGGAAATGCATACATGTCTAAAAAAGAATTCGCTGACATTATAGAAACATTCTCCCCTATTCTTGATATATATGTACGAACATCTCCATATGACATGCTCTCATACTTTGACCTAACGACAATCATTGCACTGTATTATTTTGCTCAAAAAAAAGTTGCGTGGGCCATTCTAGAAGTAGGCTGTGGTGGAACATACGATGCAACAAATATTATTCCATACAAAGACGTTGCTGTGATCACCAATGTTGGTCTTGATCACACACAACTTCTCGGGAAAACAAAAAAAGAAATTGTGGCTAGAAAGGCAGGTATTATTATCTCGCCTCCAGACGGGAAGGAACCTTGCACGGTTATTACTAGCGAACAGAATGCAACAATACGAAAAGTAATAGAAACTCAAGCACACAAGCAACACTCCCCCATGCATCTCATTGCAAAAAAAGATATCTCACATATTGCAATTGATTTGTCAGGGACATCGTTCACGTATAAAAGCACGAAATACCACACCACAGCAATCGGTTCACACCAAAGTATGAATGCGAGTGTCGCGATTGACGTGGCAAGAAGTATTGGTATTGATGAAAAAAACATTGCAAAAGGAATACTACAAACAACCCAGCCACTCCGCATGGAACTACTATCTGACATGCCAATGATTATTCTCGATGGTGCGCATAATGAAGATAAAATAAAAACAACGGTTCAAGCACTCCAAGAAATACGCACAAAACATAACAAAGAGAACCTTTATATCATCAATGGCTTTTCTGGAGACAAAGATATCAAAAAAATGATTGTACAGTTAGCAACACTACGACCAAAAGCTGTCGCCTGCACCAGAAACACGATCAATCATTTTCGCAAAGTGGCATCACCTTATGATATCGCACATGTCTGGAAAAAATTGAGCAATACAAAAACAGACATATTTCTTCAGCCAAAAGATGCATTCACATGGGCACAGAAACATGTCACAAAACATGATATACTGCTTGTTACCGGCTCACTGTTTGTAAGCAGCGAAATAAAGGACTTCTTCTAAAGGCAGGTTGACAAATAAACGATCTTCCTCTATGCTCGGCTTTGTATGAAAAAACTTGTTATCGTTGAGTCACCGACAAAAGCAAAGACTATCAGCAAATTTCTTGGCAAGGACTACTATGTAGAGTCCTCTTTTGGGCATGTCAGAGACCTGCCAAAGAGCAAAATGGGGATAGATATTGAGGGTGGGACATTCGAGCCGACCTATGCCATTTCCAAAGATAAAACAGCCCAAGTAAAAAAACTGAAAGATCTTGCTGCCAAAAGCGATGAAATCATATTCGCAACTGATGAAGATAGAGAAGGAGAAGCCATTTCTTGGCACTTGGCACATATTTTGAAAGTAAAACCAGAAGATGCGCATCGCATTGTTTTTCACGAAATTACCAAACATGCTATAGAGGAAGCACTGGCACATCCACGCACTATTGATCAAAAATTGGTTGACGCACAACAAGCTCGTCGTATCCTTGATAGACTCGTGGGGTACGAACTTTCTCCTTTTTTATGGAAAAAAGTAGCCCGAGGACTTTCTGCCGGGCGTGTACAATCAGTCGCCGTACGACTTACTGTTGAACGAGAACGGGAAATCCAAGCATTTATTCCAGAAGAATATTGGACGCTCGAAGGATTATTTCAAGATGAAAAAAAAAGTTTTCCAGATCCAGTTGTGGCAAAACTTCATGCAATAAAAGGGAAATCCCTCAAAAAATTGGAACTGCATGAAAAAGGAACTATCGATACCATTTTGAAAGATCTTGATGGTGCATCATACGCGATTTCACATATTGAAGAAAGAGCAACAAAGCGAACTCCCCCACCAGCATTTATCACATCCAGCCTCCAACAGGCAGCAAACAATGTATCTGGTTTTTCTGCAAAACAAACCATGCGACTCGCACAACAACTCTACGAAGGAATCACTATCGGTGAAGAAGGAACAACAGGACTGATAACCTATATGCGTACAGACTCTACAAATTTGTCTGAAAAGTTTTTGACAGAAGCAAACACCTTTGTACAAAAAACATACGGTACAACCTATACACTCGATACGCCACGCGTGTATACAAAGAAAGCAAAGGGTGCACAAGAAGCACATGAAGCAATCCGCCCGACAGATCCTGCACGTACTCCTGAATCAATCAAACAATATCTTGATGACCATCAATTCAAGCTGTATTCTTTAATATGGAAACGGGCAGTTGCGACACAAATGAGCGCTGCAAAATTGAATAAAACAGCAGTTGATATTACCGCACTCACATATACATTCCGTGCAAATGGTCAGACATGCGTCTTCGATGGATGGCTTGCCCTCTATCCCGAAAGTATAAAACACGAAATGCTTCCTGTATTATCACAAGGACAAACACTGTTGTGTGAAGCATTGAAACCAGAACAACACTTTACCAAGCCCCCCGCACGCTATTCAGACGCAACACTTGTCAAAGCACTGGAAGAACGTGGCATAGGCCGTCCTTCTACTTATGCACCAACGATTGGGACAATCGAAGCACGTGGCTATGTAGAACGACTCGAAGACAAACGACTAAAACCAACGGACATCGCAATGGTCGTCAATGATTTACTCGTGGAACATTTCAAAGATATTGTTGACTATGATTTCACAGCACTCATGGAACAAAATCTCGATGAAATCGCAACAGGTGAACGGGATTGGAAACCCATCATTGCAACATTTTATCATCCCTTCCATGACAATCTCGTAAAAAAAGAAGAAGAACTTTCCCGCGAAGATACACTCCAAATTCGAGAAGTCGGCATAGATCCAACAAGTGGTAAACCAGTCTTTGCACGCATTGGACGGTTTGGTCCATTTGTCCAGCTCGGTGACAAAGAAGATGAGGAAAAACCAACCTTTGCGAGTCTTGGCAAAGGACAATCAGTACAGACAGTCACGATGGAAGAAGCCATGCATTTATTGTCACTTCCAAAAGTAATAGGACAAACAACGGATGGAAAAGATATGACTGTGGCGATTGGCAGATTTGGACCATATGTCCAGATTGACAAAGAGTATTTTTCTATCAAAGAAGACGATCCATATACAATAACGTTTGAACGTGCAAAAGAAATAGTAAAAGCAGAACAAGAAAAAAAAGCAAAAGCATTGATCAAAACATTTGATGCAGAAGAAACAATAGAAATACGTGAGGGGCGCTATGGACCATATATAAAAGCCGGCAAAATAAATGCAAAAATTCCAAAAGATACAGATCCTACTACGCTCACACTTGAACAATGTCAGGAATTGATTGAGGAAGCAAAGAAAAAACCAAAACGAAAGTGGGCAAAGAAGAAGAAAAGTGAATAATCAACAAAGGTGCATATACGATATGCACCTTTGTTGATATACTCATGTTCTCTATGTAGAATGTGGTAACATCGATTATGATAAATAAAACAAAACAAGAACTACAAAAAAGATTAAAAAATATCCAAGAACGTTTGGGCAAGACAAAAGACTTGGAAATAAAAAAACTTTCAGAACTTGGTGATGACGTATTTGCAGCATTTGACAGAGCGATGCAAGCTGTCAACGCAAAGACAAATATATTTACAGAACTTAAGAAAAAAAGAGGACAATTAAAAACATGGAAAATTAGTTTTCTCGAAAGTTTTTTTCCAATTAGTGTTCCTCATCTTATCAGTATGCCATTTATCTATGGCATGATTATTCCAGCAATACTTTTTCATATAGGCCTTGAGATATACCACCGTGTAGCATTCCGCTTGTACAACATTCCTCTTGTCAGAGCACGATACTATTTTGTATACGACCGTCAACGACTTCCCTATCTCAACTGGTTTGAAAAATTCAATTGCTTGTACTGTAGTTATTTCAATAATCTGATGCGCTTTGCAACAGAAATCGCAGGACGAACTGAACGATACTGGTGCCCTATCAAACATGCAGCACGCATACAAAAATCACATTCCCAATACAATACCTTTGTAGAATATCTCGATGCAGCAGATTTTCGTGAAAAATGGGAGAGTTTACGAGATTTTTCTGATCTCGAAGGAGGGCAAACCTGCAAGACAAAGAAGCCTCAACGTCCGTCATTATAAAGGATATTTTTATAAAAAAAGACTAGAACTTGCAAAATTTTCTTCTCTACGCTAGGATGAATATATACACATTTGTCCTATGACAAAACAAAAAAAACAAACAATAGAAGGCCTACTCGAAAAGGTACGGGAATACGCTCCACAGGCAGACCTAGACTTAATCAAGCTTGCTTACGAATTTGCCTACGATGCGCATGACGGCCAATTTCGAAAATCTGGTGAACCATACATTATTCACCCGCTTGGTGCTGCCCACATCGTCGCTGACATGAAAATTGATCCTGTCATTATTGTGGCGACACTCCTTCACGATGTACCAGAGGATACAGAAGTTACACTCGATGAACTTGAAAAAAACTTTGGTCAAGAAATCAGAAAATTAGTAGAAGGAATCACAAAACTAGGAAAATTGAAATATCGCGGTGTTGAACGCTATATCGAAAATTTACGAAAAATGTTTGTGGCAATGGCCGAGGATGTCCGCGTCATGATTATCAAATTTGCAGATCGCATTCACAATCTTTCTACACTCGATGCACTTCCACCACAAAAAAGATATCGTATTGCACTCGAGAGTCTAGAAATTTATGCTCCAATTGCAAATCGTCTTGGAATGGCAGACATGAAAGGACAACTCGAAGATCTTTCATTTAAATTTGTGTATCCAAAAGAGTACGAGCGCACAAAAAAAATTCGAGAAGAAAAATTGGCAGGAAAAGAAAAGTTTTTGAAGCATATAGAAGATACAGCAAAAAAAGAACTTGCACTCGCAGGCGTCCCAGTCAAAGAACTCTACGGCAGAGAAAAACGCCTGTATAGTTTTTATCAAAAATTACTTCGTAAAGACAACCAGATAGCAAAAATTTACGATCTCGTCGCTATTCGTGTTATTGTACCGACTGTTGCAGATTGTTATGCCGCGCTCGGTATACTTCACTACATATGGCGACCAATGAAAGGACGCATCAAAGATTATATCTCACAACCAAAACCAAACGGGTACAAATCACTTCATACCACGGTGTTTACTCCAGAAGGAGAACATGTGGAATTTCAAATACGAACACAAGAAATGCACGAGGAGGCAGAATTTGGTATTGCTGCACACTGGCACTACGATGAACATGGAGCACGTATGCCAAAAAAGGAAGTGGCATGGGCAAAAGAACTCGCAGAAATTCAAAAAGACATGCTCACAAAACTCAATGACCTCGAAGAAATGAAAGTTGATTTTTTGCAATCACGTATTTTTGTTTTCACACCAAAGGGTGATGTTATTGACCTTCCTGATGGTGCAACACCTATAGATTTTGCGTACCACATCCATACTGATGTAGGCAACAAATGTAATGGAGCAATCGTGAATGATAAAATGGTCAGTCTGGATACAGAATTAAAAAACGGAGATGTCATTGACATTATCCTCGATAAAAACAGAAAAGAACCAAATCAAGACTGGATACACTTTGTAAAAACACATACCGCAAAAACACATATTAAAAATGCAGCAAAACGAAAGCATACGAGCTGGATAAAAAGTGTATTGCCAAATAAGTAATAAGTAGAATCAGCACATATGCAACATACGTAAAAAAAGGCATTGTATAAATGCCTTTTTTTACGTATCCTACTGTTTACGAAAGCTCTTCAATAAGTCGTTTCAACTCATCTTTAGAATAATACGAAATTTGAATAGTTCCTTTTTCTCCTTTGCCACTAATGTGTACTTTTGCACGAAGACGATCTTCGATAATTTTTTCAGCACTTGAGAATTGTTGATCACGACGCACAGATCCCTTTCTTGATTGTTGCCCCTTACCTGCGACAGCTTGCTCTACTTCGCGAACTGTTGCTGTCGTCCCCATCATATTTTGATACATCTGCAGTTGTTCTTTTTCATCCTTGAGACTAAGTAATGCGCGCGCTTTTCCAACAGACAGATGCCCGTTGATAAGTGCTTTTTGTATAATTTCAGGAAGATCCAACAGACGAATTGTATTGGCAATCAACGGACGACTTTTGCCGACTTGATCAGCAATTTCTTGCTGGGTTAAGCCAAATTCATCAGTGAGACGCTGATACGCAAATGCCTCTTCAATAGAATTCAAGTCTTGTCTTTGAATATTTTCAATAAGACCAAGCTCAAGTTTTTCTTGCTCTGTCGCACTCCGAACCAGCGCAGGAATAGTCGGAAGCTCTGCAATAGTAGAGGCACGGAATCGACGTTCTCCAGCAATAATTTCATATCCACCATCTTCTTTTTCCGTCACAGTTATAGGCTGCATCACACCATGTTTTTTAATAGATGCAACAAGCTGTTCCATCTCAGCATGGGAAAATTCTTTTCGTGGCTGATTTGGATTTGGGGTAATATCAGAAAGTGGAATATGCCATACTCGGTCTGCACTATTACCCGAAAAAGAGGTTTCTTTGCGTACCATTTTTCTGTTTGAGTATGTTGGAATGAGGGAATCCAATCCTTTGCCTAGAGCCATATGCTATAAATTTCTAATTCATCTAATTATCTAATTCAAAATAAAATGCAAAAATTCTAATGAGGGATACTATTTTGAAATTTTATTAGGTGAATTAGGTAATTAGAAATTTGTAATTTACATCTGATGCTTCTCCAAAATCTCCCTTGCTAATCTCTCATACGCGCGAGATCCCTTCCCTTTTGGATCGTATTGGAGAATCGTCTGTCCAAAACTTGGTGCTTCTGCGAGTCGTACGGTTCGAGGAATAACGGATCTAAAAATAGTATCAGGAAAATATTTATATAACTGATCCATGATGTCACCAGACAATTTCGTCCGTTTATCGAACATCGTAATAACCGCACCAAGAATCTCAAGATTTGGTTTGATATGTTCTCGAATAAGATGAATAGTCTTCAGCAATTGACCAAGCCCTTCAAGTGCGTAGTATTCTGCTTGTACAGGAATCAACAGTTCATTCGCAGCAACAAGGCTATTGATAGTCAGTAATCCAAGAGAAGGTGGACAATCGATAATAATGTAATCATATGCATGCGTCACTTCTCCAAGGAGGTCTGAAAGCTGAAATTCACGTCGATCCATATCTACAAGCTCAATGTTTGCACCAGCAAGATTGGTCGTAGCAGGTAAAATTCGAAGTCCCTCGTGCGTCGTATTTTGAATAACATCATGCACCCGTTTTTGTTTTGCCAAGGCTTCGTACACACCATATTCCAACTCATGTATACCTATGCCAAGACCGCTTGTTGCGTTCCCTTGGGGATCCATATCCACAAGAAGCACAAATTTGCCAAGTTCAGCGAGGTGAGCGGCAAGGTTCATGGCGGTAGTGGTCTTTCCCACACCACCTTTTTGGTTTACAACAGCAATAATTTTAGCCATAAAATAACTAAATCAAAGTATATCATAAAATTGACAACCCTGCCATTTTTCGCTATAGTATGGACTACTTTGCAGTATAGAAAGCCGCCGTGGTGGAATTGGTAGACACGCACGACTCAAAATCGTGTGGAGAAATCCGTGTCGGTTCGATTCCGACCGGCGGCACAATTGAAACCCTATGCAAGTATACTTTGACTTGCTCATCGCCATTGGTCTGGTGAGCACTCTCTTGCCAGCATACTTTTTGTATTATAGTACAAAAAAACGAACACAAAGCTGGGAATATCAACATCCACGACTGACATATATAGCAGTTTTTTTGTTATGTTTTGGTGCAATCTTGATGCTCTATGGAAGTTTTGTAGAACCACGTCTTCTCATTACACACGAACAAACCATTGATCTACAAGGCATTGAACATCCATTTACCATCGCCCTTGTATCTGATTTTCAACTTGGTATATACAACCAAAATCAGCATGTTGATCGTGTGGTCGACCGAATACTCTCTCTTCATCCAGATATCGTCATGCTTGCAGGAGACCAACTTGACAATACTCCTGGAGATATAGATGAAACAATCTACATTACTCCACTTTCTCGCCTTATCGATGCCAAAATTCCTGTATATGCAATTCCAGGAAATCACGAGTATGGTATTGGAGGAAAACGTCCCAGTACAGAGACACAACACTTTTTTGGAGATATCAGTAAAGAAGCAGAGCGTGCGTTCAAAGCTATTGGAATTAACTATCTGACGAATACACTCGTCACCACCACAATCCACGATCAAGACATTGCGATTTTTGGAGGAGATTCATATCTTGCAAAAAAACTTTCTTTTGATGTACTAAAAAACAAACCCAAGGATATACCTACAATTGCGCTCATCCACAATCCTGGTGCCGTATGGCTTGCCACAAAAGAAGATATAGACCTTGTCCTCTCAGGACATACTCACGGTGGACAGATACGATTGCCTTTTTTTGGTCCCATCGGTCGACTCAATGAACCAATCCCCATCGATTGGTATCAAGGGCTACATCAGGTAGATGAAGATACACAGATCTTTGTTACCAGCGGGACAGGAGAAAGTGGTCCGCGTGCAAGATTGTTCAATCCTCCAGAAGTGGTGTTGTTAAGGGTGGAGTAAGAAAAATTCTGAGAAATATATATGTACAGATACATGTATATATGGTAGTATGAATATATATTACATCTTCTCCAGATGCGTTCTGGATAAGAAGACTTGCTTCCCTTTTGGAGACAACATCATATCTCTTCTCACACCCCGTCAGCTTGCTACGGGGTGATTGATTGCATTATCAGTGCACATATATCATGAATACACAAATAGAAAAATTTGACATTATTATTGTGTATTCAGGCATGAAGGCAAAAAGTGCCAGTAATAGCACATACACAGACAAAATTCCCTTTTCTCCAAGAAGTAAAATGGGGGTATATAATGACAGTTATCGATATTTTTTGGAAAGATGTCACAAAAAGGGATTGAAAGCCGCATTTGCAACATCCACAGATATTTGCGGTACAGGACTGTTCAAAAGTTTTTGGACGTATGATCATGCCTGGAAAAGACATCAACATAAAGCAAAAACCACTATTCTTTTTGACAAATTTACTCCAAAAAATGCTCTCCAAACTGCGCAACTTGCCCTTCTGACGTCTAGCGACAAAGTCTATACGTTCAACAACAGAGGAATCAAATACCTTTTTAATAATAAGATCCACACGTACAATACGTTCAAAGAATTTGCCATACCGACGATAGAGATAAAAGGTGGGACAGAAAAAGCAATTTTTCTCGCAAAAAAACGGTTGGACAAAATTCTTCAAATGCATCCACATGCTGAAGATTTTTTAGATCGGTATATTATAAAAAATAAAAAAGGATCTGGTGGATTCAATATTTATCAAGTACAGTTTACAAAAGCTGGTGTAAAAAAAATAATAGAACACTGTAAAAAAAATAACAAAGAAATATCATATCTCCTCCAGCCATTTCTAGCCTGTGACACTGGCTTTCACTTCAAAAAGCACCACGGAACAATCGATCTGCGCGTCATCACGCTCTACAAAAAAACACTTCAAAGCTATATACGTGTGGCAAAAAAAGGAAATTTTTTGGCAAACCAACACCAAGGTGGAAATTCTTTTTATATATCATTAAAAAAAATTCCACAAGATGTGTTGGCTATGAACAGAAAAGTAAAAAAAATATTAGACGCAACATCCGACATTAGTCACTCCCTCTACGCGCTCGACTACATCAGAACTAACAATGGAAATCTCTATTTTGTCGAAGGCAATTCGAATCCTGGAATATACTGGGAATATGATGAAATCCGTTCATCAAAACAAAAAACAAAAAAACTCATCAATATCATTGTACATGAAATAAAAACAATCATTCAGGAAAGAAAAAACACACGTTAGTGCGAGTGTTTTTTCAACGGTATACTCCCGCTTTTCTAAAACAACGCTCGCCATGCTCCTCCGGCAAAGAGTGTCAGCAACGTCATAATCGTCGCAGCAAGTGCGACACCAAGTGCAATCAAAGGAAAAGATTTTTTAAAAGGAATTTTGAAGATAAACGATGCGAGTGATCCTGTCCACGCACCTGTCATAGGGAGTGGAATTCCGACAAACACAACAAGCGCAATGGCGCCATACCTCGCATGCTTCCCAGAAAAAAACCGCTCAGCATCTTCAAGTTTTTTTTTGAATATTGGACCAATAAACTTTTGCCGTAGAATCCATTCATGAAACCAAGGCAATAAAAGCAACAAAAAAAATGAAGGAACAAGATTTCCAAACACTGCCATGAACCACGTCGTAAGAATAGAAAGATGATACACGGAAAGTCCTATTGGAATAGCAGCTCTGAGCTCTGTGATAGGCAACATCGACAAAAAAAAGACAGCCCATTCATGAGGAAGTGATGCAAACCATGTTGTAGGATTAAGATACATACAATAACGACTACAGAAAAGAAACAATGGTAGAAATACCAAATGCGCCCACAATATTAAAAATGATATTTCCAATAAGTAATACAACTACCATCTGCCAAAATCGATACCCAGCAATGGCCATAGGAATTACCAATAATTCATTTGGCAATGGAACAAAGGCAGCATAAAAAAATAAGAACACAAACGGCAACGACTGATGTCGAAGATAGAGCCGATCAAACATCTTTCTTACACGTATGCTCGACGCTCTTTCAAAAAAACCCTTTCCGGCAAATCCGACAAAGTACCCTACCGTATTGCCAAGTGTCATGCCAAGAGAAAGAGTGAGGATAATAAATACAGGAACAAACCCGAGTTCGACAAATAATGGATAAAATCCTATCACAGGGATAGGGACAGCCACATTAAATCCACTAATAATCGCAACAACAAACATGCCGGCATATCCAAACTGTGATACCACCAATCTTACTGTTTCGCTATTTTTAATCAAAAAAACATTCAACCATGCGATAAACAGGAAGACGCATGCAAGCAAAAGAATATTTCGAATAAGTTTTCTTTTTTTCATAATCCCTCCGATACTGTGGAAGATGAATCCAACCACATATAATTTTGAAATGCCCACTCACCCGCATCTCTCAATACCGTAAACCGTTCTTCATGTGTTGGCGCTCCCAATACTACTATATCAAGTTGATGTCCACGAATATCTGCTACTCGGGCAGTAAAATTGTACCCAGATTCTGGAATATACCCTGTTTTTCCACCTATAATATTTGCAAATCCATGCTGAATCCACCCAAGCAACAGCCAATCAGTACTCCACATGTGATGCTGTTTATTTCGTTCTTTTGAATAGAGCTGAACTTCTGTGATAAGTAATGCCTGGTGAATTTCCTCATGTGACAATGCTTCATTGAGAAGGAGCACCAGATCAGAAGGTGTAGAAATATTTCCAGCATCAAGACCACTTGGGTCGGTAAACACGCTATCCAGCATCCCAAGCTCACGTGCCTTTTGATTCATCCGTTCGATAAATGCGTCTCGTGGCCAACCAACAGCATCAGCAAGCGTCAAAATAGCCTTATTTGAAGAACCTACGAGTGCAGCGCGCCAGAGTTCTCCAAGTGTATACGTATCACCTGCGTACATGTGCGTATCTGGCACATCGTCTGAAATAACAACAGTAGACGTTGCCCAATCTGGAGACTTTTCGAGGATGACGAGTGCACTCATGAGTTTTGTAATACTCGCAATCGGACGCTGATCATATGCATGTTTTTCATAGAGCAATGATCCCGTTTTTACATCTTTGACAATCAATCCTTCTGCCGCAAACGTGCTTGCAGGAACAAGCTCCCCAATAAGCTTTGGTGGCACAGGGAGATTGACTGGCTCTACCGTAATATCCCCACCAGCCTTCACAACATCTTTATCTTCTGCTGTGGGAAATACCTCGGGCGTAACCCGCGCAAGAAAGGTGGATACTTTTCCAGAGGAAAATGATGATGCAAATGACCAGCCAATACCACCAAGAGTAACCACAAGAATACCTATCGCGATAATATTACGCCAGGTATTTGATCTATCTTGTGCCCCAGATTGTATATCGAGAAAATTCATATATTATTCTTGTTCATTCTGTTGCAACGCATGCTCTATATGATCATGCTGGTGCAATGTTTTGTATTGTGGCAATTGAATCGTTTCGGAAATACCCAGTGCAGCAAGTGCTTCCATTGTAAGAATATATGTGGAAAGAATTTCATCACTACTGTCATATTGTTCTACCAATCCACGCATCATGAGATTTCGCAAAATAACAGCACAGTTTACTCCACGAATCTGTTCAAGATCTGCGCGTGTGACTGGTGAACGATATGCAATCACCGTCAATGTTTCGAGTTGTGCTTTGGTCAATTCCCCCGAAACATCATCTTTCAAAAATCCTTCGATAGCTTCTAGATTTCCAGGATTTGTTGCCATTTGTACACTTTCTGCTTCATGAAGGATGTGAATACCGCTCTCCTCACGATTATATTTCATCACAAGTGTATCCAATGCTTCAATAATATGTTCTTTACTTGTATCGAGTGCTTTTGCAAGCTGAACAATCGTCAGTGGTTTTGATGCAACAAAGAGAATAGATTCTATTTTTGATAATAACGTCATAAATATAATTACACTCAGGTACGCGTAATCATGATATCCCCAAACATCGTATCCTGATCAAGTCGAAGCGATTTTTGCTTCACGAGTTCGAGAATTGCAAGAAAGCCTATAATCACTTCTGTCTTATTATTTGCATCAGAAAGTGCATCTGCAAAACGAAAACTTTTTCGTTCTTTCAACAGTTTCCGAATCGAATCAATACGCTCTTTTAAAGAGACACCTCTATCAATATGTGTCCGTGACAATTGCTTTGGAGGAGCAATCTTGGACACTAAGTGTACCATAGATTGTGCCAATGCCTCTAGATCCAGTCCTGGGGGCAATGAGAATGCTTCAGGTGCCTTGGGAGGCTCTTTTCTGAAAGCACTCTTGTGTGCACCAAGCCAACGCTTGTCTATAATTCTACTTGCATCCACAAACTGCTTGTAAAGTTTCAACTGCGCTTCAAGACCATCAGTATCATCCTCTTCTTCAGGAAGAAAGTCTGGAAGAAGTCGTTTTGATTTGAGATACAGTAATTTTGCCGCAACAACAAGAAAATCTGCCAATTCTTCAACACGATCTTCTTCGATCGTATCGAGATACGTGAGATACTGTTCTGTCACTTCAGAAAGTGTAATTTCTGTAATCCGAAGTTCCTGCTGCTCGACAAGAGACAACAGAAGATCAAAAGGGCCAGTAAATTGTTTTATATTTAAGTCCATCATGAATACAAATTTCAATTGTTCATGGCTTGACAGACGAAGTGTTGCCTCCATTGGTATCGACAAAGAAGCTGATTGTGTTACGTGTTACGTGTTACGTGTTATGTGCTACATGTTACGTGTTATGTGAAATCTCAATCCCCAATTCTTTCAATTGTGCTTCATCTACCACAGCAGGACTTCCCATCATAGGTTCTTCTGCTTTTTGATTTTTTGGAAATGGAATAACGGTACGAATATTCGTTTCTCCTTTCAATACCATCACCATACGTTCAATACCAGGCGCAAAACCGCAATGGGGAGGCGCACCGTATTCAAACGCTTTTATCATGTGACCAAACTTTTTATCAACTTGTTCTTTTGTATATCCTGCAATGTCAAACGCTTTGTACATGACTTCCGGATCTTTATTTCTGACAGCTCCAGAACTGAGTTCCAAACCGTTTGCAATAATATCATATTGGTCTGCAAGAATATCGAGAGGGTCTTGTGAATTCAGTGCATCAAGATCACCTTGTGGCATAGAAAATGGATTGTGTCCAAAATCGATCTTCCCTGTTTCACTATTCTTTTCAAAAAAGGGAAAATCTACAATCCATGCCCACGCAATCACGTTTTGATCAGCAAGCGCAAGCTTCTTGCCTGCATATTCTCGTACAGCACCAAGTGCTTTACAACTCACTTCCCACTCATCGGCAACAAAGAAAACGATACAGTCTGCCGTGACGTCAAGTGATGTTTTCAATGTTTCAAGTTGTTCTTCTAAGAAAAATTTAGCAATGCCACCATCAGCCTTGCCGTCCACAATTTTCATCCAAGCGAGTCCTTTTGCATGCATACGTTTTGCTGCATCTTCAAATTCTTCTTCAATTTGTTTTCGACTCCACTCCTGCCCCCCATCAATCTTGATCGCACGAACAAAAGGTGCGTTTGCAAAAACTTTGAACTCGCTTGCATTGCCCCACGCCGTCACATCCACGAGTTTCAAATCAAATCGAAGATCTGGTCGGTCACTCCCATATACTTCCATTGCTTGTTTGAATGGAATACGTGGAAATGGGGTGTTTTGAACTTGTTTGCCAGCCACTTGTTCGGTGAGTTCGACAAACAATGGTTCCATAAGCTCAAAAAATTCATCACGCGACATGAAACTGACCTCTGTATCGAGCTGATAAAATTCTCCCGGCGATCTGTCTGCACGTGGATCTTCGTCTCGCATACATGGCGCGATCTGATAATATCGATCAAATCCTGCAACCATGAGGAGCTGTTTGTATTGTTGTGGTGCCTGTGGTAACGCGTAAAATTTGCCCGGATGAATACGACTTGGCACAAGAAAATCGCGTGCACCTTCTGGTGAACTTACCGTAAGAATGGGTGTTGCAATATGCAAAAAATTTCTTTCTTGCATGTACTTGTGAATATGTTGCTCCATCTTATTTCGGAAGATCACATTTTCTTTTAATTTCTCTCGACGTAATTCCAAAAACCGATAGGTCAATCGCAAATCTTCATCTTCTTCACCTTTTTGTGTTTCAAAAATTTCAAACGGCATTGGCTTTGCCGTGGATTGAATAATCAAATCTGTCGCATGAATTTCTATCTCACCTGTCGCCAAATCTGTATTGATTGTCTTTTCATCTCGGGCAACAACTTTTCCAGAAACAGTAATAATATATTCGTATTTCAAACTCTCCGCCACAGAAAAATCTTTGAGCGTATCGGGATGAAACACAACTTGTGTCAGACCATACCGATCTCTGAGGTCAACAAATAAGATCCCACCAAAATCTCTCCGTTTATGTACCCACCCGGACAAGGTGACAGTCTCTCCTACCTGTGTATGTTGTAATTCCCCACACGTGTGTGTTCTGAGTATCATAGACTTGAATCCGCCCAAGGCGGACGAGATTTTTTATCCCCGCGATTTCACGCGAAGCATTTCCATATACCCCCTATCAGATTTCTGAGGGGAGTTGATTAAATAGTATTTTTTACGTATACTTTATGAGAAAGATTTCTCTGTACAAAGCATTTTTTGCCTTCGTATTGTAGCAATATCCTCCCCTTTACGCAAGCCTTTATGAGACGACTCTTCTCAATACTCTTCTTCGCAGGCCTCACTATTGGGGCTATCTTCATATTTCGCCTTTCTCTCCACCAAGCACTCGTAAGTGTAGACATAGAAGAATTAGCCCGTTACAACACCTCACAACACCTCACAGAGGCTTCTGACTCAACAGGAACCGCTGGCAAAACAAAAGAACTATCCACGAATCCAGGAATCAAAGAAACACAACAAACGAACGTAACGAACCCACTCCCAACCTTTACCGAGCGCGAAATCACAGCTACAAAAACAGAAATCCACGCACCAGAACCACTAACCCGTCCATCACTCTCTGCAGTAGGAACGCTCACTGTCCCAGGAGTGATTGCTGTGACAAATGCTGAAAGAACCGCGCAAGGATTCTTTACGCTCTCCCTCAATACAAAACTGTCGAGTGCTGCAGCAGCAAAACTTGCTGATATGTTTGCAAAACAATACTTTGCACACGAAGGCCCTGACGGGACAAAACCATCAGATTGGGTAGAAGGTGCAGGATACACCTACAGACTCACCGGAGAAAATCTTGCGTTAGGAGACTTTTCTGGAGATACCGATCTTGTGACTGCATGGATGAATAGTCCTGGCCACAGAGCAAATATTTTGAAACCAGAATATACAGAAATTGGTGTTGCTGTGGGCAAAGGCATGTATGATGGACGAGAAACATGGCTCGCAGTCCAAGTCTTTGGCAAACCACTACCAAACTGTCCGTTGCCAAGTACAGATATGAAAGCGCTGATCACAGCAAATCAAGAAGCTATCAAAACAAAACAAGAAGAACTCACTACACAAAAAACAGCACTCGATGCATACGAGCCAAAGCAAGGTGATGCATACAAAGAACAAGTAAATCTCTACAATGCACTTGTTGCTGAATACAATACGCTCATCGGTGATACCGAGTCGTTGGTAAATGAATATAATGTGGTAGTGAGTGGGTATAATGCGTGTATAGAGGGGTAGAAAAATATAGGATATCTTAGATATTTGTTTTTATTTAAAAAATACATAGACACGAACTTGCGTATGAAAAAATCAATTAACAATAAAAGTAAACAAAAAACAAAATTTGTAATCAACCCACTAAGCCCCGATGAACTACAAAGTTTTCTTGATGAAAAATCAAAAAAAATTATTAAGTATTTTCTCATAAAATCTTTATTTTCACAGCCCGAACCAAAAAAAGAACAGAAAACGCTACCTATTCAAATACCAAAAGAACATATTGAACAATGGTTCACCCAATCTCTCGATGTTAAGCCAGTTGGAGCGGGTTCATATCCAATTGATATTTACAATGAACGAGAAAAATGGGGGGCCGATATTAAGATGCTAAATATAAAACTCGATTCATCTGGAAGTGTAACAAATGGTGATAGTGGTGAAGCATCTCTTGGACAAAAATTTGAAGGACCCGGTATAAATTTAGATGAGATGTTCAAAAAAAAGAAATACACAGATATCAAAAATCAATGGGTTAAATTATTCAATGAAAAATACGAATCTCTAAAAAAGAATTATCCTATTGAAACAATATATTACTTTTTTATCCTTCGTCCAGGAACTCAAATAGAAGGTGCAGACTTTTATTTTACAGGAGCAGTCATAAATCTAAAAAATCTTGAAGAAGTTGAAGTAGACAAAAAAAGAACAACTACTAAATCTGTATTTTTGAAAAATTTTATTGACGATGCATACGGTGGTACAAAAATTTATAAAGCAAAAAAAAGATTAGAACTGAGATTACGACCAAAAACATGGATAGAAAATGGCATGTCTTTAAAAATAACAACATCATTTATCCCCACACATATTAATCTTCGTGAACAAGATATAGGTCCAGATTATCTTAAAAATGAAATAGATAAACTAAAAAATTTAGAGGTAAACTTTGTTGAATAGTATTTACTCTATCGCCTTCTTAATTTGTCTTGCTACAGCTTGCACAACAGGTACAGTTACGGAATTACCAAATTGCTTATACAATGCAGAGTCTGAAATATTTTTTGGAAGTTTGTAATTCATTGGAAAACCCTGAATCCTAGCACACTCAAGAGGGGTCAGTTTTCTTATTCCTTTTTTGTCTTTAATAATTGGAACATTGTGTCCCCCCATACCCATGTTGGCAGTAAGCGTTGGGCACACTCCTTTTTTATTTTCACGTACATACTTTCTTCTCCATTGATACACAGTTTCTCTATTTGTAACATCGTCTTTTAAATGTTTATAAAGTGGTTTTCCATTGTAATAATACTTTTCATCAACAGTTTCTTCGAGTAAGTCCGTAATCTTCTTTGTAAGTCTTACAGTGCTTGGAAAACTAAATTTTTCGTAATGTCTTTTGTCCCTAAAACCAACAATATAAATTCTTTCTCTATTTTGAGGAACATTACCATATTCCATACTGTTCAAAACTTTTGATTTTACATGATAACCCAAATCTTCAAGCGTATCAATAATAATTTTAAATGTTTTTCCTTTGTCATGACCTTTTAAATTTTTTACATTTTCAAGCATGAACCCCATTGGTTGTTTTTCTTTGAGGATTCTTGCAACATCATAAAATAAATTTCCACGTCCCTTTTCATCATGAAATCCCTGTCTATATCCAGCAATTGAAAATGCCTGACAAGGGAAACCACCCAGTAAGAAATCGAAATCTGGCAATTTTTTTTCATTTATTTTTTGGATATCCTCTACAAAAAGTTTTGTTCCATCAAAATTAAGATCATAGGTATCTTTACATTGTGATTCAAAATCATTTGCAAACACAGTTTCAAAACCAGTTTTTTCGAAACCAAGCCTTATTCCACCTACACCAGCAAAAAGATCAATAGTCTTAAACAATTTTGTTTTTTGCAATTGATTATTAAAATCTCTAATAATTTTTATTACAATACCACGAATTTCTACTTCGGTCCTAAAAATCGGAAGCAAATTTTGATTTGCAGGTTGCAGTCTAAATTTATTTTTTTCGCGATAAAGTTTTTTCAGAGTAGCTTCATTTTCATCTATAACAGCTACGACTGTCTGACCGTTATCAGCAGTTTCTTGTTTTTTTATAACGACCATGTCACCATCAAAAATACCATCTTCAATCATACTGTCGCCAACAACTTTCAAAGCATACAGTTGTTCTGGATCAAAATAAGTATCACGGGCAATTGTAATTGTATTTCCTCTTGTCTCTATTGCTTCTATTGGTTGACCAGCGGTAATTGTACCAACCAAAGGTATTTCAATTGTATCTATCTTTCCTTGCTTCCTAATTCCAAGACCACGAGTTGCATTTTCATCTCGAGTGATATAACCTTTTTCTATCAAAGCATTGACATGCTGATATACACCAGATAAAGCTTTCAACCTTAGGTGCTTCCTCAATTCCTCGAGAGTTGGAGAAAATCCTTTTTTATCAATAAATGATGCAATGTAATCAAAAATTTGTTTTTGTTTTTTGGTCAAATTTAGCATAAAAATTCTTGACAATTTATATTACCTAGCGGTATAATTGTATTATACTGAAAATTGACTGAATTTTAAACCTATTTGTCCACAGTTTTTTAAAAACTAGTGAGTAGGTTTAGTCGGTGGCTAACTTATGCGTTAATTAATCAAGTCTCGACCCTCCTCCATAGGATACTAAAAGTATCTCGTGGTGGGGATGAGTCGAGATCCTCTGTTTATTAACAATATTAAGTTATAACACTATGGCTAAAACACAAAAAGGCAAAAAAATAGTCGAGGTACGCCGACACTATCGCACTATGCCTAATGGCAAACGAGTTCTTGTAAAAGAACATCGCAAGTCAACTCCTAACTAATAATTAGGTTCCTGCTCACTAGTTTTTAGTAAATTGAAATTGTATTTTAGGGAAGGGCAATTCACCCTTTTTGTTTTTCTCTTTCCTCCACACCAAACGGAAAAAAATGTTTAGATGAAATACAGCACAAACAAAAAACGAGTTCCTAGCTCGTTTTTCTTTCTTGATATTGAAACCGCTTCACCATTTCCCCATCAACTTCCACATCTTCCAAAAACATCTCTCTCGGTCTCACCCAGAGCGTTCCTTCTGGAAACTCTGGTGAGTCATATAAGGGTTTGTACACCACAAGTTCTTCGAGTGTTTCTGAATGTCGGGCAAAGCCAATTACTTCATACTCCCCTCCTCTGCGATAATGTTTGTAAATGCCACCGATGACAATCTCTTCCATACGATTATTTCTTCTGAAGCTTGGCTATAAAAAATCCTTCAATATCTTTTGTCGGTTTTACACGAAAACATTTCTGCACTTCTGGTGACAATGTTTTTCCCTGCCATTCTTTCATAATAGGCAGTCTCTCAACATCGGGAATTTCTACAGGGAGCACATCGACATCATCAAAGCGTTCGAGCAATCTATCTATTTGCATTTCATTTTCTTCTGGCGAAAACGTACAGGTACTATACACAAGTGTACCGCCTGGTTTCAGCGATTTCCATGCAGATAGCAAAAGCCGTCGCTGTGTATACGCCATTTCTTTTACTTTTCGATCTTTCCAGTACCCAAATGATTTTGGATTTCCTACCACAAATCGAGCTTCAGAGCTACACGGTGCATCGAGCAATATCTTATCAAAATATTGTTCATACTCTTGCAACAAGACAGTCCCTGGTTCCATGCGAAGTGTACATGACCAATCTTTTTTTGAATCATCGATCACTCCCTGCTGTTCCATATTGTGCTTGAGCTTGAAAAAACGAATCTTGTTTTTATCATTTGCCACGAGCTCACCTTCTTGCTTCATCATGATCGCCATCTGGCTCGTCTTACTCCCAGGAGCAGCTGTGAGGTCAAGCACAATTTCTCCTGGCTTTGGATCCAGCACCAGAGGTGGAATCATACTTGCAATACTTTGCAAATAAATTTTTGCATCAGTGTATATGTCAAGATCACAAATATCTCGCTTTTCTTTATTGCGTAATATATACGTATCTGAGAGCCATGCAACATGTTCAAGTTCAAATTCTTTTTCTTTCAATATTGCGAGGATATCTTTCTCCTTTGCCCGCAACGTATTCACACGAAACGTCGTTGATCGATCAATGAATGTCTGTTGTAATTCAGATGACAACGCATCGCCAAACATCTCTGTCAGCCTGTCAAAAAATTCCTGTGGTATTTCTGATGGGAATACTGGTTTCTTTTTTCCGCCCGAGGCGGATCCGCCTCGGGCGGATTTTCTTCTTTTTTTTCTTGACATATATATTAAGTGTTATGCTTGCCAATATCCGTAGGTCCTGTACCATATCTTGTATACTGCTTTCACAAGGAGACCACATGAGGAAGTTCCTCAACTTCGTTTCGTTCCCACGCTTCCAGCTCGCCGTGCTGACTGGCTATGTCGCCTATGGCGACACCAGGATCGCGCTCGCATGCGTCCTACCTGACCTCCGGCGAATGATCTGGATGACATACGAGCGACCACAGATCGAGCGGTGGCAAAGCCACCTCGCGGAAATAATCCGCTGACATACGAAGGGACGAGACGACCAAGCCCGCCTAGTAGAGAAATCGAACAGCGGGCATTTCTCTTTCTTACGGTTTTATTCGATTCACCAATCGTGGAAAAGGAATACATTCACGAATATGCTCTGTACCAGACATCCATCTCACCATACGCTCAAGCCCGATACCAAATCCTGAATGGGGTACACTGCCGTATTTTCTGAGATCAAGATACCATTCGTACTCTTCTGGGCTCAAACCATCAGCCTTGATACGTTCGAGAAGAAGGTCAAAATTATCTTCACGCTGTGACCCACCAATAATTTCTCCAGATCCTTCAATACCAATAAGATCATTGTTGAACACACGTGCCGGATTTTCTGGATCGATTTTCATATAAAATGGCTTGATATGCTTTGGCCATTTATGAATGAACACCGGTACATCACTATGTTGTGTCAGCAATCCTTCATCATCATTTCCCAGATCTTCTCCATGCTTTATATCTGACCCAAGTTCATTCAATCGAACAATAGCATCGTCGTATTCGAGTCGTTCAAATGATAGTTCTAGTACTTTTTCTAGTGGCGCAGTATCTCGTTCAAGAATAACAAATTCTTCTGTGCATTCTTTCAAACACGCACTCACAATGAATTTCACAAGACCTTCTTGAATATTCATGTTTTCATCATGCTCGACAAAGGCAGCTTCGGCATCCATCATCCAAAATTCTGTGAGATGCCGTTTTGTGACAGATTTTTCTGCACGAAATACTGGCCCAAAATCATAACATCGTCCAACACTCGCAATTGCCGCTTCGATATACAGCTGTCCAGACTGTGACAGGTACGCTTCCCCCAGATCAAAATATGGCACAGGAAAAAGATCTGTCGTGCCTTCACATGCATTTGGGGTAAAAATAGGAGAATCAGTCCGCACGAATGTTTGTTCATGCATATAATTCATAATAGCTCGCTCTACCGTATCTCGAATGCGAAGAATCGCCCATTGCTTTTTACTACGGAGCCACAGATGGCGATGATTCATGAGGAAGTCTGGTCCATGTTCTTTGTTTCCGATAGGATATTCTTCCGATGTTCCTACTATCTCCATACTTGAAACTTGGAGTTCGTACACCCCTTCTTTTTTTGGATGTGCCGAGACCGTCCCAGTGAGTCGTACAGAAGACTCTTGCGAAGCCCCAACAGCCTTTTGCCAAACATCCTCTGCAACACTGTCTTGTGCCACAACTGCCTGGGTAAATCCAGAGCCATCGCGAATCTCAAAAAAGGCAATCTTGCCAGAAGATCTGCCACCTTGGACCCAACCTTGGATCGTGACTTCCTTTCCAACATGGTCTTTGAACTGTGAAATACGTACGTTCATATCAGAATATTATATATGAGTGTTCTTCTATACTACAAAAAGGAGAAGAAAATAGCAAGGTTGACAGAAAAAAGAATATAGTATATAATCCACGGCTCTTCAGTTTTGTCATGGATATATAGAACATAAGTTGTATCTATGCATGACGAAACTGGAGGAAACGATATGTTGGCAGTCGTGGTGATTCTGGCGATTCTGTTCATCGTAGGGCTGTGGAAGTTGATCTTCCACCCAGTCCAGACCGTAACAGCAGTACTAGGCTTCGGCGCACGGGTAGTGATTTTTCTACTGGTGCTCAGCCTGTTCGGCATGCTACTCAAAGCCACCGGACAGATGTAACGGAAACCTCCAACAGTCGCAGAAGGCCCTCGACCTTCCGATGATTTCTTTGCTCAGGGGATGTCATGATCAGAGAAATCAGAAAGTAATATTTCCCCAATCTTCCCACTTCCGCTCACTATGATACAACATGAATTCATAGATAAGTTTGTGAACAAGTTTGTATTCTTCTTCAGCAAGTAAAAAAGAAAAAATATCTTGCCATGAGGAAGCCAACAAAAAACGTAGTGTATTAATTTCTTTTATACCACACGGATATATAATTTCTCCAATGCGTTGTTTTTCTATCTTACAACTCACACATATCACTCCCCCACCAGCAAAATAAAAACCAGGTTTTTGTTCTGATGCAGAGAGAAATTCTAGACCAATGTCTTTATACGATTTTTCACACACCACGCAGGCATCGAGTGAGGGATGATATCCGAGATGAGAAAAAAGTTTTATCAAAAATGCATCAAGAAGAAGTATGTTCACGACAGATTGTTGGTCGAGAAATCGAAGATATGAAATAAAAAATTGATATATGTCACTATCATGTTCCCCCTCTTTGAGCATCACAAGAAGTGCATCAAGACTATACCCAATGATATGAAGTGTTGGCAAAGATTGTCGCAAATGAAAAAAAGATTCCACTGGTTGCACATTAGTCAAATACGACCATTCTTTCTTCCCTTCTGCAATACCAAAACTAATAAGCGTCGCTGGTTCGAGATGCGACGTATTTTTGCTAACAATTTTTTTTACTCCTCGCGCGATATATTCACGTTTCCCCTCCTCTGCCGTCAAGATAGAAATCACTTGATCTGCCTCACGAAAATCGCGTCGAGAGAGGACAATACCGTACATAAGAGAATATTACTTTTTGTTCTCAATATAACTTTGTAATATCACCATGGCCGACTTTTCATCTCTCGTCGCCGTGCCCCCCATCGCATCGGCTTGTTTTGAAGAAAATCGTTCATCGTAAAAATCTATAGGAACATGAATAAGAGCACCGAGTTCATCACCAAATGCTTGAACACGTTTTGTATTCATATTTTCTCCCCCATCCATGCCGAGTGGATTCCCTATGACTACGTGTTGTATTCCTTCACTTTTGATAAGTTCTGGTAATTCTTTTTTCCACGTATCATAGGCAATGACACCAAAGGGTAACACGATATCAATGCCTGGCTGCAACCATGCAAGGCCGATACGTTTTTGTCCAAAATCTATGGCAAGAATATTCATAGTATATTTATGATTTTTGTAATATAACATCAATATTCAATGTTTTCACTTTGTCATCAGGAGCTATCTCTATTTCTTCACTCACAGAAGTCATACCTTTTTTTTCAAAACGTACCAAAAAGGAACCAACGACTTGAGGAAAATAATATCGACCAAAAATATCAGTGACATAGTAATGCAACAATTTTTTGTACGGTCCATTGAACAAGAAAACCTTTACGCCAGACATAGGTTTATTATCTACACCTTTCACTATTCCAAACTGTTTTACTTTCGGTTGTGAGGACAATCGACGGAACACAAAAAAGAGGACAATGTGCACAAAAAGCAACAGAACAACCCACCACTTTGGGACAAAAAATAAAAATACAAAAGATGATGATGGTCCGATAAACGAAAGACCTGTCGCAATGCGATAGCGCCATTTTCTATATACAAATGCTCGGATAGAAACAGCCTCAACCGCAGGATCTAGTGGAATATGTTTATCAACCACATCTCCTTTGGAATCCACGGTAAACGTATGACCAAAGTAATACTGCGTGGTATCTTTCAACAGCGTGGAAGGAAAAGCATAGCCTTGTTTACTTGCTTCGACACGGTAGGTGCCAAGTGGTGGAAGAAAGAAATACTCACCATTTTTATTAGTTACAATACTGCGTAAAATATGATTTTTTCCTTCATCAATAAGCCGTACTGCCGACAGATCGATAGGATCTCCAGTCACAGCATCAAGAACATGCCCCCAACTACTTCGAGAGCCTCGGAGTAGCAGGAGTGGTTGCGTAATCAAAAATTGAAGATACAGGAGCACCTGTGCAAACCCTGCCACAAAAGGGATATTTACCGCTGCTATCCCCAATATAACAGGAGCAGTTTTTTTGATCACACACTGTTCTATATACGATTCATCTTCTGTTGTTCGTGATGTGATCAGTGTTTTGATATCAGTCAGACCTCGACCTTGCGCCGCTTCGACAGCACAGTCCACAACAACTTTTGAGGTCGTAAAAAATGTAGCAATAGTATTCAATCCAACATCGGCATAGCACGCGGCGACAGCCTCCTGTTTTTTCGTATCGATGGTATCATTTTTTTCTCCTGCCAACGTCTTTTTCAAACATGCATCAAGGATATATTTTGTCTGCATGGAAAGAGTATTGTAATCAGCATCTCCAAGTATGTGTTGAATTTCTTTCTGCATGAAAGACAATTGCCAAATACTGTCTTCAGGTATCTGTTCTCGATAACAGGTGCTCAATAACTGTATTGTTGTATTTTTTTCTGCAGCATAACATTGTTCAGTACTGTTTCCTGATGTCCAGAGACAGGTCGTAATACGTCCATATTGTCCGCGTTGCACATCGGCATTACAATTTTCAAGAGCAAAATCTGATGACGCCATAGAAAAATCATATGTCTGTAAAAATTCAGGCAACAACGTTATCTCATTGTATGTCTTATAACACTGTGTTGCCTCTGCAAGCCAATCTGAGTAACGAATAAAAACATCACGCATATATCGATCATTTGCGACATTCACACAGGCAAAAAGCTCAGGAGAAACAGATGACTCCGACACGCCTTGCAAGGATATAGGGAATTCATCAGTTTGTGCGTGTACACTCTGTGGAAAAATCAAGACAATAAAAAACAGCATTGCAGTAATAAATACTCGATGCAATGCTGAAAAAAAAGTTGAGGAAAAAAACGTCACACTCATATTATTTCTCTGACGGACGTTTTGTTGCGATCACAGGTTCACCCTCTGCGGTAATAATAATTGTATGCTCAAAATGTGCTGACAAACTCCCATCATCTGTCACAATTGTCCATCCATCATCAAGGACATCTGTTCGATAATCCCCCACAGTAATCATTGGCTCAATAGCAATAACAACCCCTGGTTGTAATATGGTTTTTTCCAAATATGATTCATAATAATTTGGTACAGCAGGTTCTTCATGCACCTCATGCCCGACCCCGTGTCCAACAAGGTCTCTCACGATGCCATAGCCCTGTGGCTCAATATATCGTTCTATGACACGACCAATTTCGGCAACAGAAGTACCATTGGTTGCTACAGCAATAGCTTTATCAAGTGATTTTTTTGTTACAGAAATGAGCTGACGTGCTTGGCTATTAATCTCCCCGACAGGTACGGTAATCGCAGTATCAGTAAAAAATCCATTGCCACCTTGTCCAAGACCGCTGTTTGCTGGATATTGCATCCCAATATCAATACTCAAAATTTGTCCTTCGATAAGTACATGCTTTGACGGAATACCATGAACAATTTCATCATTGATACACGCACAAATAGTCCCAGGAAAGGGACTGTGGCCAGATGGAGCATAACCCTTGAATGCGGGAATACCTCCGACAGCGAGAATGCGTCGTTCTGCTTCCAAATCGATTTCGAGGGTTGTCATGCCTGGCTGCACCATGTTTCCAAGATCTTCTAAAATTTCGCCCAACAGGAGTCCTCCTTTGAGAATTGCATCTTGTTCTATTTGTATTTTTATATATGCCATAGGATATCGTTTATGTCGTTAGTCTAACACACATAGTGGAAAAATCAAGATGTCCACATAGCTCTACATAGACAATTCTGCAATATGCATATATAATATGCAAGCTCTGTAGAGATGCACATTGGTGCATTGCTACATATTCTCTAGAGAATTGCCGAAAGGCAAAAAAAACGACCACTCCTGTTGAGACGAAACTGTTAGGTGTACACCTAATGTTGGACTCCAGGGCGGTCGTTTTTTTATATATTCTTATTATAAAAAAATCCGCAGAATAGCTTCATGCACAGCATCCATTGATTGTCGCCCATCCACGACAGCGAGAAGATCGTGCTTGTTATAAAATGCTTTGATAGGCTCAAGTGCTTCATTGCCCTGTACTTTGATACGTTCACGAAGAATCTCCTCAGTATCGTCAGGTCGTGATTGATACCCACTGGCAATGCGCGCTTTGAGTCGATCAAAACTCTCCTTATCATCGAGTGCAATTTCTATCACTTGAACATCATCTGATAAGCCCAGTTCTTCAAAAAATGTTTGATACCGCTCGGCTTGTGCAAGATTGCGGACAACACCATCCAGCACAACTCCCCTGCCTGCATCAAGTGCATCACGAATAGCATCAAAACCAAGGCGATATACAACATCATCTTTCACGAGTTTTCCTTCGAGCATGGTGTCTACGGCTTCTTGCAATTCCTGATCAAGATCTTTTCTTCCTTGCAATCCACGGAGAAGATCTCCTGTCGAAATATGTTCATATCCGTAGTGTTCCACAAGACGCATGGCTTGCGTTCCTTTTCCACTACCAGGGATACCGAGGAGAATAATAATTTTTTTCATATCTTACGTCAATTCAAAATACTGTGTAAACATGGTCATCAAACCATTTTTATCATTGATACTAATTATTTTTTTTGATACCAAAGACTGGAGTGTTTTGTCTATTTTTCTCAAAGAAATATTTCCATTTTGACGCGCGGTATCGAGGGCATGTTCAATAGCCTCTTCTTCACGACTATTTAGTGTACGTACACGAGACTGAGACACGTAGAGACGTATCTGTTCTCTCGAAAGTGATTTCATATCCGAAGAATATGCGGTATTGCTTCCAAAAAAGTACTCAAAAAATCCCATACATGTGTATTATAATAAAGACAGTGTAGCGTGGTTGGACGAAATAATCAAGATACACAGCGTTCGCACACATGAAATAACAAAACCCCATCACGGAGGTTTTGTATATTATTTATTGTTTTTGACACTACACTCTATCATATTCATGCATCGTCAGCTGTGCTTGTACTTGCTTTGCCATTTCAATTGCGACACTGACCACGATAAGAAGACTGACACCTCCAACGGCCAATACTTGAGAATGTGTGAAAGCCTGTACAATGAGAGGTAACACCGCAATAAGAGCGAGGAAAAGTGCACCACTGAATACAAGACGATTCATGACTTTACCAAGATATTCTTCTGTCTGTTTTCCTGGTCGAACATTAGCAATAAACGCACCTTGTCTTTGCAAATTTTCAGCCATTTTATCTGGTCGAAAGATAATTGCAGTATAAAAGTATGTAAAGCCAAATACGAGAATGAAATATAGCAAACCGTAATATGCTTGATTATTGAAAAAAGTAATAATAGCACGAGCAATTACTCCACCAGTACCAGGATTATTCGCAAAAAATTGTGAGATCATTGGAGGAAACAAAACTACAGACACGGCAAAGATGATCGGAATAACTCCCGCCATATTCAAACGAAGCGGCAAATGATTTTTCATACCAGCAGCAGCTCGCCCACGCACCTGTCGTGCATAGGTAATAGGAATATTGCGTTGTCCTTCAGTAATATACACAACACCCACAATAGTCACAATAGCAACAGCAAGAAACATTATGTATGTTGGCAAATCAGCCGGATTATAATTTACAATAATATTCTGAAATGTGGTTGGAAGCCCAGAAACAATTCCAGAAAAGATAAGAATAGAAATACCATTTCCAATATTTTTTTCAGTGATAAGCTCACCAATCCACATAAGAAAAATAGTACCTGCAGTAACAGCAGTAATCATCGATATCCATTGAAACGGAGACGCTGCTCCAAGAATATTGCCTCCAGCCTGACTTGCAGTAGACCCAAGCAGTCTCAAAAGGGCAAAAGCTTGAAGAATCGCAAGTGGAATCGTTGCGAGACGTGTATACATGTTGATCTTTCGCTGACCAGACTCCCCTTCTTTTTGGAGCTCTTCGAGTTGAGGAATTGCCATGGTCAACACTTGGAAAATAATAGAGGCCGTAATATACGGTCCGACACCAAGCATAACAATAGAAAAGTTTTCAATAGTACCACCAGAAAATATATTCAAAAGTCCCAAAATTTGATTGCCTGAAAGAAAACTACGCAACGCTTCAATATCAACGCCAGGAATAGGGATATGTGCAGCAGCACGAAAAATAACAAGCATGCCAAGAACAAACAATATGTTTTGGCGTAAACTTTTGATGTTCCAAATGCGACGAAGTGTTTCTAACATAATATACTGAGTGTATGTAGTTAACTAAGTGATCTCAGTTCTCTTATACATGCATATTCGTTCCTCACAGAACGATATACCATAGCACATTCGAAATGCCAAGAAACTGAGTATATTTAGAAACTGAGTGTGCCACCTGCTTTTTCAATTGCTGCAGTTGCTATTTTTGTTGCAACACAACCATACAAAGTGACTTTTTTCTTCAATTCACCACCAGCAACAATCTTTACAGGATGAGAAATATTCTTAATAACGCTTTTGTTTTTCAAAAACGTAGGAGTCAATGTTACACCTTCTTTAGCGACACGTTCAAGTGTTGCCAATGTAACGGCCTGTGCTTTTGGATGCATACTTTTGAATCCACGAAGTTTTGGAACTTTCATGATGGATTGCTTTGCTCCATGCAGTTTGAGACTACTCTTTCCTCCAGAACGAGAACGTTGTCCTTTCATTCCTCGGCTTGAGTAAGTTCCTTTTTGTGATCCATTTCCACGCCCAACACGCTTCTTCTGTCGGTGATGAGAGCCTGGAGTATTTGAAATTGTGTGAGCGCCTATTGCCATATAATTATGATGTTTGCTTTGATTCACCATCACTTACTTCTACCAAAGGTAACACAATTGCCTTTTTTAGCTTTGGTGCTTTTGTCTGAAACGATTGGAGTGCATCAAATGTTGCTTTGATATTGTTAATTTTGTTGTTGGTCTTTCCAAGCATTTTTGATGAAGCATTTGGTACACCTGCCATCTCGAGAACTGTTCGGATAACTGAACCAGCAATAATACCAGATCCTTTTGGTGCTGGTTTCAACAACACCTTAGCTGCTTTAAACTTTGCATGAACAGCATGTGGCAACGTTTCTTTGATGAGAGGAATCAAAATCATTCGTTTTTTTGCTTGTCGTACTGCTTTTTCAACAGCGATCTGTACATCTTTTCCTTTTTGGATACCATATCCCACACGGCCTTTTCGATCACCAATGAGAACACAGCAGCGGAAACTCATTTGTTTTCCACCTTTTGTCACACGAGTAACACGAGCAAGATCAACAATTTGTTGGTCAAACTCTGGTTTTTCTTTTGGGGCTCGTGGGCCTCGTTTTCGTTTTCCTTCTGGTTGTGACATATGAGATCGAAATTAGAATATCAAACCACCGTCTCGCGCACCATCCGCAACAGCCTTCACGCGACCATGGTATGCATACCCACCACGATCAAAAACGACCGTACTAATGTTTGCTTTTGTAGCTTTTTCTGCAAGAATTTTTCCAAGTCCGTATGCAACAGCTTCTTTGCCTGTTCGCTCACCAGCATCAATATTTTTTCCTTCATTTTTACTATGAACATTCACAAGAGTTACTCCTGTGCTATCGTCAATAAGCTGGACATACATACCACGAAGACTTCGAAATACCGAAAGTCGTGGACGCACAGCGGTTCCAATTACACGAGCTCGAACACGAGCACGTCTGCGGTCTCGCATTTGTTCTTTTGTCTGATGTGTAGTATTCATAGAAAATTTCTATCTAGTATCATTATGCGCCAGCCGACTTGGCTGCTTTTCCTGCTTTTCGTCTGATCTGTTCTTCAATATACTTGATTCCTTTGCCTTTGTACGGCTCTGGTTTTCGAATAACACGGATCTCTGCTGCCGTTGCTCCCAGCATTTCTTTATCAGCACTAACAAGTGTAATCACATTTTTTTCTACGCTTGCTTCTACGACAGGAGGTATTTTATAAATAACAGGATGAGAATATCCAACATCAAGTTTGAGGTCAGTTCCTTGCATCGCAACTTTATATCCCACACCATTTACTTCGAGTTGTTTTTTAAATCCAGTAGTAACACCTTCAATCATGTTATTGATATGTGCACCAAAAGTTCCCCACAACGATCGTTCTTTCTTGTCTTCTTTTTTTTCAACATCAACAGTCACCGTATTATCAGCTACTGAGATGGTGACGAGAGGATTGATGACACGCTCAAGTGTGCCCTTTGGCCCTTGTACTTTTGCAACACCATCTAGGATAGTGACAGTCACTCCCTGTGGAATCTGAATTTTCTTTTTTCCTATACGTGACATACATTAATAGATACTGCAAAGCACTTCTCCCCCAATACCATCTTTTCGTGCTTGCTTATTTGTCATAATTCCTTTTGATGTTGAGACAATCGCAATACCATAATCATTGAGAACACGAGGTATCTCATCAGATTTTCGGTACACACGATGTCCTGGCTTGCTCTCACGAGTAATAGACTGAATCTTTGACTGCTTTCCTTGATATGCAAGCGTCAAGATAAGCATACGTGGATTGCCATCTACTTCTGAGACATCCTGAAGATAGCCTTCTTTTTTGAGAATGTCTGCGAGTGCTCTTTTTACCTTTGACAAAGGTACCTCAGTAGTCCGCTTACGTGCAGAAGCAGCGTTTCGGATACGTGTGAGCATGTCTGCGATTGGATCAGTCATCATAGAATAATCTTCTTACCAACTTGATTTACGGACACCAGGAAGTTTTCCATCATTTGCCATTTCCCGGAAACAAATACGGCACAGCCCAAATTTTCTCATAAAAGCTCGCTTTCGTCCACAATTCCAACATCGACGTACGAGTCTCGTACTAAACTTTGGAATGCGTTTTGATTTTGCTATTTGTCCTTTTGTTGCCATAACACTATATTATTTGTCCCGAAATGGGAATCCAAGTCCTTTCAAAAGTGCAAAACCTTCCGCTCTATTACTCGCTGTCGTAGTAACGATAACTTCGAGTCCATGCATACGCTCGATAGCATCACCACCAATTTCTGGAAATGCAATATTTTCTTTAAATCCAATAGCATAGTTCCCTTGTGGATCAAAGCTTTTTGGATTGATACCACGAAAATCTCGTACACGAGGGAATGTCACATGGATGAGCTTATTTAAAAATTCGTACATCCCGCGACCTCTCAACGTAACAGATACACCGATGTTCATGCCTTCTCTAATTTTAAAGTTTGAAATAGCCTTTCTTGATTTGTTGTGTACTGGCTTTTGTCCAGTGATTTGTGTCAACGTCTTTTCTATTTGTTCGATATACTGTTTATCTTTTACATGTCGACCATAGCCAACATTGAGTACCACTTTTTCAATACGTGGAACTTCCATAACATTTTTGTACCCAAACTGTACTTTCAGTGCTGGGACAACGGTTGTTTTATATTGTGTGTAGAGTGTTGGCTCTGTCATATATAACTACTAGTCGAGGTATTCCCCACTAACTTTTGCAATGCGTTTTTTAGTTGAACCTTCTTTTTTGTACCCAACACGGGTTGGTTTTTTTGATGATGGGTCGATCACCATAACATTGCTAGCATCCACAGGTCGTGATAATTCCAAAACCTGTCCTTTTTCACCGCGTTGTCGTGGTTTCATATGCCGCTTCATAGCATTCAAACCCTCTACCACAACAAACCATCGCTGCTTTTGTTCATGAAAGAGTGTTTGGGTTACTTTCCCTGTCTTCCCGTGATCTTTCCCGGTGAGGACTTTTACATTGTCTCCTGTTTTTATCTTCATACAAATCTTAAAGTACTTCTGGAGCAAGGGATACAATTTTTTGGAATCCTTTTGCACGCAATTCACGAGCAACTGGTCCAAAGATTCGAGTTCCTTTTGGTTCCTTATTTTTTTTATCAACCACTACGGCTGCATTTTCATCAAATCGAATATAGGTACCATCTTTTCTACGCATTTCTTTTCGTTGACGAACGAGAACCGCATGGACCACATCACCTTTTTTGATCGCTGCTCGTGGAGCTGCTTCCTTTACAGCACATGTCACAATGTCACCAACATGTCCGTATCTCTTTTTATATCCACCGAGTACTCGAATGACTTTGAGTTTCTTGGCACCTGAATTGTCTGCTACTTTGAGCATTGATTCATCTTGTATCATATATCACTCGTTATACAGTCTTTTTTACGACTGCTGTCATGTACCATCGTTTTGTTTTGCTATATGGACGGCACTCTCGGAATCTGACAATATCCCCCTCTTGTGCTTCATTTTTTTCATCGTGCACAGAATACTTTCGGCTCGTCACATACTGTTTCTTATATTTTTCATGCATTTTGACAGTCTCCACACGAACATGAATCGTTTTCTGTGATTTTGATGACACAACAGTACCTTCAAATTCACGTTTGATGGTCTGTGCTTTTTTTGTGGTCTGTGTCTGAGTAGTCATAGGGTGATTATTGCTGTGCGTTTTGCGCATTGAGCAGTGTCAAAATTTGGGCAATTACTTTTTTGGCTTTTTTAATAGTATGTACTTGCTTCAGCTGTCCTTCGCGTGTCTGAAACTGAAGATCTCTCAAAACAACTCGTTGTTCTGCAAGAATCGTCTTCAAATCTTGTGTTGTTTTTTGTTTCAGTTCAACAAGTTCCATACATAACATTATTTGGTGATAATTTTGGTCTTTACTGGAAGTTTGTGGCCAGCATGTGCAAGTGCTTCACTCGCTTTGTCGATAGGGAGACCTCCCATTTCAAACATAACCGTTCCTGGCTTCACTGTACACACATAATGATCCGGTGCACCTTTTCCTTTTCCCATCGGCACTTCAGATCCTTTTTTTGTTACAGGACGATCTGGAAAAATACGAATCCACACTTTTCCACCACGTCGTACATATCGAGTCAAGACACGACGAGCAGATTCGATCTGTCGTGATGTCACCCAGCTGTGTGTCGTTGCGACAACACCCACCGTACCAAATGCAATGGTATTGGTTCTGCTGGCAGTCCCTTTATTTCCACGTCGGGGTTTATGCCATTTTCTATGTTTTACCTTTTTTGGGATAAGCATACCGTATCTTAGTTCTTATCAGCATCAGGCCGTCTTGTGGGACGTTTTCGACGTTTATTTGTCGACTTCGGTTGTGGTTCGTCAGATCCTTCAAACGCGTCCTTTTGTCCAAAAACTTCTCCATGGTATATCCATACCTTCACTCCAATCACTCCGTAGGTTGTATGTGCTTCTACCAAACCATAGTCAACGTCTCCACGCAATGTAATCAATGGTACTTTTCCTGAGGCAAGCTTTTCAGAACGAGCAATATCGGCACCATTGAGACGGCCAGATACCTGCACTTTTACTCCACCTGCATTTGATTCCATGACACGTTGGATTGACTGCTTCATTGATCGTCTAAAAGGGATACGTTTTTCCAAATCTCCTACAATAGACTGCGCAACTACCATAGCAGAAAGCGATGGTGATGTCACCTCACGCACATTCAATTTGACTTTCATCTTCATTTGAAGAACTTTTCGTTCAATATGTTTTCGTACATCGTCAAGTCCTTTTCCACCACGCCCGATAATGTATCCAGGCTTTGCAGCAAGAATAGTTACGGTAAGGTTTTTTGGACCACGTTCAATACTGATACGATCAATATGTGCATCCTTAAATTTTTTGCGCAGATATGTGCGGATAGCAATATCATGCCGTGCATAGGTAGCATAGTCATCTTTTGAGAACCAACGTGAGTCCCATGTATAGATGACACCTGTGCGGTGAATTTTTGGATGAACTTTATGTCCCATATATCAGAATATTGAATTCAGAATTATGCAGTTTCTTCTGTAACCTTTTCTTCTTTTGTTTCCTTAGCTACAGTTGCTTTTTTCGCTACTTTTTTTACCTTCGTTGCTTTCTTTGTTTTTTCATCACCCTCGAGCACAAGTGTGATATGACTGGTACGCTTTCGAATCTTTCCTGCGCGACCAAATGCTCGTGGCATCCATCTATACAATATTGGACCACCGTCGACATAGGCTTCTTTCACAATGAGGGTATCAATATTAATATCTGCATTGTGTTCAGCATTTGCCACACCACTTCGGAGCAATTTCAACACAGATGTTGCGGCGTGTTTTTTTGAAAATTTGAGCTGTATGAGTGCGTCTGCAACATGCATGCCTCGGATAAGGTCAACAAGCAGTCGCACTTTTCGTGGTGCAACGCGGAGGTTATTCAATTTTGCTGTTGCTTGCCGTTTCATATGTATATAATAGGTGGGCGCACTATACGCTGTTTGTTACTGTTTGTCAATTATTTTGTTGATTTTGCTGGTGGTTTTATTTCTTTTACATCTTTTGCAAGTTTTCCACTATGTGCTTTGAACGTTTTTGTTGGTGAAAATTCTCCTAGCTTGTGGCCGACCATATTTTCGTCCACCATAAACTCGATAAACCTTCGACCATTATGTACAGCAAAGCTCACACCGACCATATCTGGCGTAATAGTACAAGATCGTGACCACGTCTTAATAGACGTACGATCATTGTTGTTTTTTGCTTTTATGATCTTCGCGACCACTCTTGGGTCAACGTAAGGTCCTTTTTTCAAACTTCGTGACATAGATGAATGCTTGGTGGCTTGGAAGGCTTGTGAAGGCTGAGAAAGAATATCTTTCCGAACCTTCTAGGCCTTCGAAGCCTTCTCTAAATTATTTTTTGCCTTTACGGCGATGGAGAATAAATTTACTACTCGCTTTCTTTTTATTTCGTGTCTTGACACCTAGTGCTTTCTTTCCCCATGGCGTCTTTGGACCACCCTTGAGACCTGTACTCGTACGTCCTTCTCCTCCACCGTGTGGATGATCAACAGGGTTCATCGCGCGTCCCTTTACTGTTGGGCGCCATCCTTTCATTCGCATACGTCCTGCTTTTCCGAGACGAACAAGATTGTATTCAGAATTGCTGACAGTACCAACTGATGCAAGTGCATTTTTTGGAATAAGTCTGATTTCACCAGATGGGAATTTGAGTTGAGCAAACGCACCTTCAATTGTTTGGAGCTGTGCGCTAGTACCTGCTCCCCGAACAATAGAACCACCTGTCATAGGTGAAAGCTCTACGTTGTAGACAAACAGACCTACAGGAATATGTTCGAGAGGCATACGATTTCCCACCGTTGCTTCGATCTTTTGTTGTGAAGAAATAAGTACGTCACCTACTTTTTGTCCCTTTGCTGCAACGTAATATGCTTTTGTACCATCTTCAAAATTCACAAGTACAATACGAGCACTACGATTTGGATCGTATTCAACCGCTTCAACCGTTGCAGGTTTATCAAAAGAAAATCGTTTGAAATCAACCACGCGGTACAGACGCTTTACTCCACCTCCACGATGTCGGACAGTAATTTGTCCAGTATTATTTCGTCCACTTTTCTTTTGGATGATTTTTGTAAGAGATTTTTCAGGACGCGTTTTTGTAATATCAGAAAAATCCTGTGCGCTTGCGCCGCGTCGCCCTGGAGTTGTTGGTTTGTATTTTTTTACCGGCATAGCAGGATATTAAATACCAGAGTGAATATCAATGTGCTTCCCTTCTGGGAGGGTAACAAAGGCTTTTTTCCAATCATTTCGCTTTCCCAAATATTTACCAAATCGAACACGTTTTCCTTCAATGTTGATCACGCGTACTGCAACTGGCTTGATACCATAATGTGTACGGATAGCCTCAGAAATTTCTCCTTTTGTTGCTTTCATCGTAACACGAAAGGTATACGTACCAGAACCTCCCACACTTGCTGCTTTTTCACTCACGTGAGCACCAAGAAGAATACGCTTATGTGCAGATGGCACAGAAACACTCTTTGTGGATGGTGTTGCGGGAGATACTGTCTCCATTTTTTTTTCATCCGTTTTAGTTGTGTTTCGTTTCAAAATTCCCATATTATGCCAATCGTGATTCAAGAGTTTCAATTGCTTTTTTGGTTGCAATAACGTACTGGTGATGCAGTAGATCTACAACATTCATATCAATCGCTCGTTGCAAATCAACCTTTGGAATATTTCGTACTGCCAATCCAAGATCTTCTCCTTCTCCACCAAGGACGAGTGTTGTTTTTCCGTTGAGTGGAAGCAAGAGTACCAAGGCTGCCATGTCTTTTGTTTTTTTCAGAGTTTCCATGCCATCGACAACAAAAAATTGCTCTTCCTTTGCTTTTTCTGACAAGGCCATCTTTGTGGCGACTTGTTTCATTTTTTTGTTCAGTCGTTGTTTGAAATTTCGATCATTTCGTGGACCAAAGGTAACTCCTCCACCTTTCCATATTGGAGAGCGAATTGACCCGTGTCGAGCACGTCCAGTCCCTTTTTGTTTCCAAGGTTTTTTTCCACCACCACGAACCTCGTCTTTTGTTTTGGTGTGAGCCCATGGCTGTCGAGCATTTGCCTCTAACGCATGATATACCTGATGCAACAGTGCATCTTTTGCAGGTACACCAAAGACTGCATCGTTCAATTCCATGTCATTTTCTTTTTTTCCTTGTACATTGTAAACTGATACCTTCATATGTAGAGGATTATGCGGTTACTGCTTCTTCTTCAGAAGCAGTCTTTTCTTCAGGAATTGAAACGTCTTCGCTTTGGTCTTCAATAACAACTTCTGCCTTCGTTTCGTCAGCACCCGTAGAAACGTCAATCTTTCCATCTTCCGTAGAAATCATGAGGAGCCCACCTCGCGCACCTGGCACAGCACCCTTGACCAAAAGTTCATTTTTTTCTTCATCAATAGCAAGGATTTCCAAATTCTTGACAGTCACTTGCTGATCTCCCATGTGGCCTCCCATGCGCATTCCTTTGAATACACGTGCTGGATCTGCTGATCCAATAGAACCAGGCATACGGAGCTGATCTTTGTGTCCATGACTTGCAGGACCACCTGAAAATCCGTGACGTTTGACTACACCTTGAAATCCTTTTCCTTTTGACACACCAGCGACTTGAACACGATCTCCTGCAGAAAAAATACTCACAGTAAAGCTATCGCCTCGTGACAGACCATGGTTTTCAGGTGCACGAAAATCACGCATATGTCGCACTGCGTCAAGATCTTTCAAATGTCCTTTGAGTGGTTTCGTAAGTCGAAATGCTTTTTGTGGTCCAAATCCAACTTGTACAGCACTCACACCGTCTCGCTTTGCAGTCTTCACCTGTGTTACAACACATGGACCTGCCTGTACGCGAGTTACAGGAACAACAGTACCATCCTCACGGAAGATCTGTGTCATTGATTTTTTTGTCCCTAGAATACATCTCATAATGTCGCTATTGCTTCCCGATTGCTCGGGAAGGTAACAAAAAACTAGAAAGAAAGATATCGATGACAGGCATCGTGTCCTTTCCTTCTAGCCTTTGGAATAGATAAAGGCTTGTATCAAATTGAAATGCATCAGTATGTTTCTCCTGATATCTTCGAGCCTCTACAGATGTTTTCTATTACCCTACATTGCCAAAGGCAACTCTTGATAAAGATCTTATCTGCTCAGCGATGGAAGCTATCGTGCACAAAAATTCTTTGATTGAGTGCGGCACAATTGTATCTTACTTTCTCTAGACTGTCAAGAGAGGATACTTGTATTATAGAGAGGTTATCCACATCAGTCGCCGTCCCTATTTTCAACAGGGACTATGCCCGACACCAGTTGGAATCGCTCATAAGCTCGTGGCAGTTCCAACTCATTTTTCTATAATGAATTACCCCGCAGCAAGCTGACGGGGTCTCATCACTTACATAAGTAGTTTAAGCTGCTTTTCACGATGTATCTCTTGATACGTTTTTCCTTGGTTTTTTACGTAATTCTTTATTACGGTCTCGTTTGCATAGGCGCCCACCGTATTCAAATAGTAACTACTACTCCAAAATGTTCCTCCCCACAACATCGTCTTTACGCCTGGGTGTTTTCTAAATATCTCTCGTGCTGTGATACTTTTTGTTATTTGTGCTATCTTGCTTGGTG
>MNVD01000018.1 GCA_001871445.1 Candidatus Magasanikbacteria bacterium CG1_02_41_34 | reverse complement strand
CGTGCGATCTGGAAGCGGACGGCGATGTGGTGGAATAGACTCCCACGTATTGCGTCCCATGATCAGTACTTTTTTTCGTGTTATTTCCCGCATACGTTTCATATCTTCTGGAATATGCCAAGGCAGATCGCCTTTTACGCCGATGCAATTATTTTTTGAAATGGCTGCTACTAATGTTATGGACATACATCAAACAGCAATTGGAAATGAAATCTTCTCATAACTTTCATATCCTTTCTTTTTTGTGTCATTCGCGTTCCAGTCAAAGATTGATGTAAAATTTCCTGTTTCTATTGTACAGAGTTTGTGTGTATGTGGATCTCTGGTGAGTTGTTCTTTCGCCCCGTCGATATGGTTGCTATAGATATGGACGTCGCCGAGAAATCCTACTAAGGTTCCTTCTCCATACCCTGTTTCTTTTGCAAGCAGATGAAGGAGGAGTGCGTAGCTTGCAATGTTGAATGGAAGCCCGAGCATGACATCGACAGACCGCTGATTCCACAAGAGATTGAGTTTGCCATCGAGAATCGTGACTTGAAATGCCCAGTGACATGGTGGCAATGCCATGGTATCGAGCTGTTGTGGATTCCACGCATTTACAATAAGACGACGACTTGTTGGATCTTTTTTGATCATCTCAACAAGATTTTTGAGTTGATCAACACCTTGATTTGTATAGTCACTATTCCAATTGTCATAGGGTGCATTGTAATGGCGCCATTGGAATCCGTACACTGTCCCGAGATCTCGTTCGTCCGCCATGTTTTGTTTTGTTTCCTCGTCATGTCCGTATGACACTTTTTTTGGGTTGCACCATTCATCCCATATGTGGCAGTTCCGTTCTTTCAGCCATTCTTTGTCTGTAATGCCTTTGATAAAAAATTCGAGTTCTGTCGCAATTATTTGAAATGGCATTTTTTTTGTAGTCAGCAGAGGAAAGCCCTCTGCCATGTCGTGCGAAAACATCGCACCAGCAACAGCAATCGTCCCGGTACCGGTACGGTCTTCTTTTTTCACACCGTTGTCGAGAATGTGTTGTACGATTGAGAGGTAATTTTGCATATATGTTTTTCTAAAGACTATACGTCTTTGCCGTTAAATTTTCCATCTTCGTATTGATTAATATACCATTGAGCTGATATTCCTGATTCTTTTTTTCTTCTATCATTTGTATGCTGTTGTATTTTTTCAGTCATTTTTCTTCGAGTTTTTTTTTGATATACAACTATGTTGTTTATACTCTCAGCAAGATGACTGAATGGTATGTCGTAAAGCATCCCAATAAATCTTGAGGGGTGAAGTTCGTATGTTTTAAAGTCAACTTTATTACATGCGTCTATAATATCATTGAGCTGTTCATGAAGTTTTTTTTGTGCTTGTTCCGGAAGAGCTTCAAAAATCCAAGAGTATACAGGACCTCCTCCCAAAATAGTTCTAATTTCTTGTGGAGTTCTTCCGTCTCTTGAAAATGCAAAAAATTCATCTTTTAATAATTTTGATGCCCACGAGTGTTCGTGGTTTTCTGCATCATTTTGTTCGATTGCTTGAAAGTCTATCGTATCATTAATAAAATGTTGTCGTTCGTGTACAAAACCTCTTTTTCTCTCGGGCGTTGTTTGTTCTTTGTTTGTATTTATACATATTACCTTAGCATGTATTTTTTGAGGTGGATGTTCTTGTTGAGTAGAAGGTATTTCTAAAGACCACGATCTATGAAAATTTCCTCCTGGTGCACTGGTGACAGCACCCTGTAGGAATAACACATAATCATCTGGATTTGTAAACTCAAAAAGTATATAAGGTTCAGGTCCATCGATAATGCAAATTACATCACCTTTTGGTGAAGTCCCTATATATGTGGTGAATATGGCATGCCCAAGTTCTTCATTTGAAGATGTAGGAAAGTGTTCTTTGATAGTTTGTACATTTTTTGCGTGTTCGTCTTTGAGTATTTGATATTTGTCTGTGATCTCTTGTAATTTGTGTGTAATAAAATCAGGAATTTCAGCAGTGTTTAATTCTTCTATATACGTTTTTATTTTTTTAGGATCAGGTTCAGTTGAGAGAAGTATCTCAAAATCTTCAAATATTTTTGATAATTTGAATCTTTGTTTTACAATTTCATAATCCCGACTTCCTTGCTCGTCTTGTCTAGGATTATCTGGCCTATAAGATTCTGAGTATCCAGACATTGTCATAGTGTATGTAGTATGTAATTAAAATTTTCCCGTACTTCCGTATCTTCCTTCACCTCGCGCACTTTCTGAAAGTTCCTTCACTTCTTCGAGTGTTGGAATCTCAACAGGGAAGATAATAATCTGTGCAATTTTTCTTCCTTTTTCTACTGAAAAAATAGTATCACTGTGATTGATCAATTGGATAAGATATTCACCTCGGTACCCCGCGTCAAAGACGCCACCCATCGTATGAATTCCCGCATTTGCCATGCCTCCTTTGTCTTTGACAATAGCTGCAAATCCAATAGGGAATTCCATGGCGATACCCGTTTTGAACACACGTTGTTCACCTGGTTTGAGGGTATATTCTTCCAGTGAAAAAAAATCCATACCGACATCACCGGGATGTGCGTATTGTGGAAGTTTTGCTTCAGGGTCCAGTTTTTTTAGATAAATATTCATACGTGTGTGAGTGTTGTCATGATGTCATCAATCTTTGTGTATAGCATATCAAGATTCCCATTGTTATCAATAATTACTTCTGCATCACGACTAATTTCTTCTATTTTTCCTTCCGCCTCTTGTGATTGTTCTTTTTCAAACATTTCAAATGTTTTTGTCTGATCGTCAGGATTTTCACTTCGTTGAATAATTCTGTTGTATCGAGTTTTCAAATTGGCAGTAATAGCAATGAGGTGAAAGCCAGGAATTTCTTTGAGATATGCGACATCACTTGGACGTCGGATGCCCTCTACAATAATGATATTGTCTGTTGCGCGTTTCACATCTTCAGCAATCACTTTTGACATGAGATCTTCGCCAAACGTGGAACGCAAAAATGTAGAGAGTTGTTGCAAATTGTCTCGTGTCTCTTCGACATGAATACGGGTGAGGACATCACGGAGCATTGTTGAAAAGCGAAAAGATACCCCGCCGTGGTGTTCTTTAATATAGTCGGTAATCGTTGTTTTCCCGGAGGCCATGTTGCCTGTAATGCCGAGAATAAGTTTGTTATTGGTTGTCATATTGTTCTATCGATTCATCAACAAAACTAAGGTCAATGCCCGTCATACGAAACATTTCTTCACTTTCTTCCCCTGCATGATAGCGTTTTTCACAAACGACCTTCTTGATGCCTGCGTTGATAATAATTTTTGCACAGACGCGACATGGTGTCATCTTGCAGTACAGGGTTGAACCTTCGAGTGCAGTGCCTACTTTTGCAGCTTGGACAATCGCGTTTTGTTCTGCATGCGCCGTACGCACACAGTGTTGGGTTTCTGTCCCGTCTTCGTGTCGCATGGTTTTCATCTGGTGTCCTATTTCGTCGCAGTGAGGGAGGCCTGATGCAGAACCGACATAGCCAGTAACAAGAATTTGTTTATTTCGGACAATCACACAGCCAGATCTGCCTCTATCACAGGTTGCTCGGAGAGCCACCACTTTTGCGATTTCCATGAAATAGTTGTCCCAATCTGGACGGATATGTTCTGACATATACAAAGCATTATGAAGGGATAGGTATCTGATGTGTAGAAAGTGTAACAAGTTTATGTCCGAGGAGCAAGTATACAAAAAACGACCGATTTCGGTCGTTTTTTTATGTAGTAAGTGTGTTTTATTCTACTGAAATTTTTACACTTGGTCCCATCGCGCTAGTCAGGAATGCTGTCTTGATATAGGTTCCTTTTGATCCAGATGGTTTTGCGCGTTTCAGTGCTTCGATAAAGGTTTCAATATTTTCTTTGAGTTTTGCATTATCAAAGCTTACTTTTCCAACGAGCTGATGAATGTTTGCTTGATCATCATTTTTGAATGCTGCTTTTCCTTTTTTGAGTGCTTCGATCATCTTTGCAACATTTTTGTCTACGGTATCTGTCTTTGGGTTTGGCATGAGTCCTTTTGGACCGAGCACACGAGCTGCGACAGCGAGTTTTGGCATCATTTCTGGTGTTGCAACGGCAATATCGAAGTCGATTTTTCCTGTTGTTTTAATTTCTTTGATTTCTTCTTCACCAAGAACGAGATCTGCGCCAGCGTCTTTTGCTGCTTTCTCATCATTTGGTCCGACAAAGGCTGCAATACGTTTTGTTTTGCCAGTGCCATGGGGAAGGACAACCGTCGCACGGATGAGCTGATCACTTTTCTTTGGATCAATCCCAAGGCGAGCATGAAATTCGACAGATGCGTCGAACTTGACAGTACTGGTTGCTTTGACAAGTGCGATAGCCTCGTCGAGTGAGTAGACTTTTGTGCTGTCTACTTTGGTCTTGAGGTCGGTCATTCGTTTTGACATAGTGTATATAATCCTAATCTACGAATGTTGTCCGAATCTACAAATATCCGAATGTCTACAAATCTTCTTTGTAAAATATTCGTAATATTAGGATATTTGTAGATTCGGACAAAGATTCGCTTTATTCGGATTGTGAACTTAGTGGTACAAACCCTGGAGAAGTGGTTCTACAGGTCCCACGGAAAATAAAAAAACGTACTTGAGAGTACGAGCGAAATAATAGCGGAAAATGGAAGATTTGTCAAGGCGGGGAGTGGTACGCGAGGCGTACCACTCCCCGCCTCCGTTCGTCAGAGGTCGTAGTCGATCTCGACCGGAGGCCGACTTGCCTCTGCGCGTCGTTGGAGCGACTGCTCGTAGCATCGGATGAATGCGTCGAGGGTTTCCTCTTTACCTCTCTGCTCCTTGATCACATCGGTACGGCGCACTTCTGCGTTGAGCTTTTCCGCTGCGTTGCTCGGCATCGATGGAGATTTCACCCAGCGCCCGTAGCACATCTCGCCTGGCTGGATGTAGGTCAGGATGTTGTGATCGCAGCCCGAGCGGAAGTTCCATTCGTGCGACTCCGTGTCCTGCACCATGAGCGTGTCCTTGGCACGCTCGTAGTCCGGGCGGTATGAGCCTCCGAACACGAAACACGTGCTGCCCAGCTCTGCCGGGCAGACGAGCCGGGTCCCGGGAGTGATCTGTGGCGGTGACGCGTGCGTGATTGGTCCGACCGCGAAGATCGCGGCGATGAGCATTGTCATGCTAAAGTGTAGCATCATCGAAATTTCTCCTGGTTCCCCTTCTGCAGTGGTCGAGACGTCCCCGACTTGCAGAGAGATCACGATATATCGTGGTATCTCTGCAAAGCGTGGTACACCGTATTGATAGCGCATCCTAATAAAAAAAACTATGTTTGTCAATAGTTTTTATGAGATATGTTGTGTCGGCGAGGGGCGGCTGTGCTGTGATGCACTGCCACCCCTGCCGATCCCACCGAGTGTTGCCGCCTTGGGAGGTGAGTCCCGTGGCGGTCTGATCACTTGGTGGGGGTGTCCTTCGAGAGCCAGTAGGCCCAGTCGATCCGAGGGATCGGCATGGGCTGGCCCTCGAGGACGATCGTCGTGTGGCCGTCGCCGTGGAAGATCCACGTACGACGACCGCGCCGCTCCTTTTCCTTCTGCGCGGCCTCCCACCGCGCCACGTTGACAAACGTCGCCGTCGGCTTGGCGTCCAGCAGATCCGGCGGGACCTGCTTCGGCGCGGCGTGGGCGACGTTGCCCAGCGCGAAGACGACGGCGAGGACGCAGATGATGAGGGCGAGGGCGTTGATCTTCATTGATGTTCCTCCTGGAACGTCGGTGCCTCCCTTGCGGGTGGCGGGGTTATATGAAATCACAGATATTGTGTTCTCATATGACCCCACCAATCGGCATGTGAAGCGGTTGCTTTTGTACCCCTGAAGTAGGGGGCTCACCAGTAAAGCAACGGACAAATATAGCACAAAAAAAAGGTTTTGTCAAGGGGGTCAGGGAGATAAAATAACAAAAAATGGCTTTGTAGAGCCATTTTTATATATGTAAAAAAGTTTTTGGTGAATAAGTTTTAGTATATGGTTCGACTTGGTTGTGCCTATATCCGTTTACAATTTGTTGATCGGTTATCTTTATTGAAATAGCTCGGACATTCGTTTGCAATATCATTGTGTGGATGGCAGATGACGTCGCCATTGGTATTGTAGAGGGTGCTAAAGCAGTTTGGGCAACTTTCTACCATATAGTAGACTCTGTTGGTGCCATAGACACATTCTTCTTTTATTGGGCTACTTGCTCCTGAATTTTTTCCTGATGCGATAGCATTGAGGTGTTTGAGCCATGCAGTATTTGCATTGGTTGGGGCTGTGGCAGTGCCGATCGAATTTGAAACAGATGAACTACTGCCAGAAGAACTAGAAGATCCTGCGGCGTTGTCGGCTTTTCCTGCCGCTGCTTGTTGTTCTGCTTCTGTACAGACTCCTACATGGTTTATGTCGACGCGTTGGAGTCCAGCAATGCAGCTATTTACATAGGTAATACCATCTTTGCCACAAACGGGTTTTTCTTCACTTGTACATGTACGGATATTTTGTGGAACACCATCGGTGGTGACGAGATACATACGGTTTGTTGATGTTGTCGTACATGTTCCTGTGATATAAGAAACAGCCTCGCATGCATAGCCGCTCTGAAATTGGCAATAGGTATATGAGGTTTTTGTGTCGTTGTCATATTTGAAGATGATATCGTAGCCATTGTTTTGACATGCCTCTATAGCATAGTCAATAGGTTCTACACCTTCTGGTTTTTTTACGACATCGTGGGTGCTGGTAGCACTATCAGTCGAGGTACTCGTCGTATCGCCTGAATTGGAGCTACCGCATCCAGCGCCGACGAGAACAATCATTGTGCATACCAGAAACAATTTTTTCATACAACTTTTTTCACGTACGAACGGATAATCTTTGCAGAGGTCGCTATTTTTTTTCGTTCTCCCAGTTCGAGTTTGAGTGGCCAGTGTTCTATGACACCACGTCTTCCTATAACAGCTGGCGCACCAAGGCAGACATCAGAGATGCCATTCCATGATGAGAGACGTGCTGAGACGGGGAGGATGGTATGTTGGTCGTATACGATAGCTTCGACAATATCTGCTGCCACGAGACCTATGCCAAAATACGTCGCTCCTTTTTTCTTTATAATGGTGTATGCTTCTTTTCGGACGGTATGTTCGATAGTATCCATGGATTTTTTTGTCATGCGTGGAAGTTTTTTTGCGGGTGTTCCACCAATTGATACACTACTCCATGCAATAAATTCACTGTCACCATGTTCACCCATGACATAACCGTTTATATTGCTTGCGTGGACACCATATTTTTTTCCTAGGGCAGAGCGAAGGCGTGCAGTATCGAGTGTAGTGCCGCTGCCAAAGACTTGATGTGTTGGTAGTCCTGTTATTTCTTGTGCAAGATAGGTGAGGACGTCTACTGGATTTGAAATAAGAAGAACAATTGCATTCTGTTGAATTTTTCCTATCCCTTTGAAAATACTTTTGAGAATGCCTGCATTTTTTTCCAACAGCACAAGTCTCGTGTCTCCAGGTTTTTGTGCTGCGCCTGCTGTGATGATGATAATGTCAGCATCGGCTGCGTCTGGATAATCACCACGAACGACTCGTCCTGTTTCTACCAGAGAAAGGCCATCGGAAATATCCAAAATTTCACCTGCTTCTTTTTCTTGATTGATATCGATGAGGATGACTTCTGCGACGACATTGCGGAGTGTGATTGCATAGGCTGCCGCGGCACCGACGGCACCTGCGCCAATGATGGCGACTCGTGTGGGGGTAAGGGATGTTTTCATAAATAGTGTTAGTACTGACAGTATAACAGAAAAGTTTGTTTTTTGGCGAATAGTAAAAGTGTATATGAATCCAGGTTTTACATCATTTATTCCTTCCTTTTTGTCACCAATCCCGATCAAATCGGGACAAACAGCTTTCCCTTTAAAACCCTTTGGATAACAATAGACGAGTAACACGAGATACAAAATAAAAAAACACCCGTTACATTACGAGTGTTTTTTTATTTTTTATTTTTATCCTTCGATTGTGACACCCATTTGGCGGGCAGTACCTTCGATGATTTTCATTGCTGCGTCGATGTCGTGTGCATTGAGGTCGGGCATTTTTGTTTCTGCGATTTCTTTTACTTGCGCTCGTGTCAGTTTACCGACTTTGTCTTTGAGTGGATTGCCGGATCCTGATTTGAGTCCGAGTGCTTTTTTGATAAGTGAGCTCGCTGGTGCTACCTTCATGATGAAGTCGAATGTTCGATCTTCATACACGTTGATGATGACAGGGACAACTTCTCCTTTTTTATCAGCAGTTGCATTGTTGAACTGTACACAAAAATCTTGAATGTTGAGCCCGTGCTGTCCAAGTGCTGGACCGATTGGAGGAGCTGGATTTGCGCCACCGCCGATGACTTGGAGTTTGATTTGGGTCATGAGTTTTTTTGCCATAGAGAAATGCTAGTAATGCTTGAAAGGCTTGAAATGCTGTGAAGGCTAGAAGCAGGAAAGTACTTTCTTTCCAAGCCTTCTGGGCATTATAGGCCTTTCCAGACCTATTGGTTATAGTTTTTTTACTTGTAATGCATCGAGTTCTACTGGAGTCTCACGTCCAAACATACTGACGAGGACTTTGACTTTGCCGCGGTGTTCATCGACACTTTCTACTTTACCTTCAAAATTCTTGAATGGACCATCCGTGATGCGAACTGGATCGTTTGCAGAAACGTCGATCTTGTGTGACGCTTCGAGTGCTTGGGTTCGTTTCATGAGTGAGTCCACTTCTTTTTGATCAATTGGGGTTGGTGTGGTTCCTGATCCTACAAATCCTGTGACGTTTGGTGTGTTGCGGACGACATACCATGAGTCATCGGTGACCACCATTTCTACGAGTACGTACCCTGGGAATATTTTTTCTTCAACAGTCGTACGTTTTCCATTTTTTATTTTTATTTTTTTTTCTTTTGGAACGATGACACCAAAAATCTTGTCTGTCATGTCAAACGTATCGATACGCTGTTCGAGATTTCGTTTTACATTTTCTTCGTATCCACTATAGGTGTGGAGGACGTACCAGCGTCGTCCGAGGTCGAGGGTTTGTTTTGCCATAGGTTAAAAAGAAGGAACAATAATCAATGAAAAAAAAGTTTTTAGACGACGAGTCCAAGAAGCCATGTGAAGATATCATCGAGAACAGCGAAAAAGACAGCCATGCCGATCGCAATCACAATAACCACGATAGAATAGTTGACCGTTTGTTTTTTTGTTGGCCAGGTGACTTTACGAAGTTCGTAGAGTGCCTCGCGGAAATACGCAGAGAGTTTACCCATAGTACTGTCTAAATGTGTGGTTTAAAAAAAAGGCCTTTGGCCAAATCTGAGATAACTATATATCAAAATAGGGGTTTTGTCAAGGGGGAGTGGTGGATAATTGGTTTTTTGTTGACATAATAGAAAACTTCCTGTAGTAATTTCATTAGTCTTAATCAAGAACCTGCATATCGTGGGTGAGATTGAAAATGGGTGACAGCATGTCTATTGTAGCGTTCAGAGAAGCGTTGCTGTCTGAGGACCTTCAACCTGTGATGACAGAGGTAAGACCCTTTTCTCTCAACGAGGAGAGCGGTGCTGTTGTTCATCTGTACGGAAGGAAGCCGTACAAGGCTCATCTAGTGATCCACTGCGATACTCGTCCCCCGAAGTGTTGGAAGGTGTGGCTTCACTTTGAGGGAAACGTTCTTGGTCCTCTTCCTGAGGGAAGTGAGTCCTTTCAGTGGAAAGACTACATATCTTTCCTCGAGTACATTCAGAGGATCTACGTTCAGGTTTGCGTGGTTCAAGATCGTCTCAATCAGGAGCTCTTGGAGCAGTAAGAGAACATCCTTCTTCCCGACACTCAACGCCTTGATCGCACCGAGTGTCGGGGATCAACAAAAACAGCTTTGTTTAAAAGCTGTTTTTGTTTGGGTGGTAATGCTCAACCCCACCCTAACCCTCCCCTTAAAAATGGGAGGGAACTTACTGAAAAGTTCTATTATAAAAAAGTCCTCCCCAGATAAGGGGAAAATTTTCCACCCAAGGCGGATCCGCCTTGGGCGGAAGGTGGGGTTGCGAGGTTTTTTGTTTTTTCACTGTGTATAACATTTTGGCTAACATAAGGTAAAAAATGAACAAAAATGACTGTATTGCTCTTGACAAAAAGGGGTTTTTGTGGTATATTCATTTGTCAAATTACGATGAAGATGCTCCTTACAAGCCAGAGCGAACCTCTCTATATTCTTCTCTGCAACAAGGCAGGGGGGAAGATCGGGAGCATGTCGCTCTCAATTGCTATGATCCGGAAGCTGACTCACTCAGCACCCCCGAAAGATGGGTTACGGATCAGTCTGGTGCAAGCCAGATAGAAGTGAGACGGGCCTAACCAGCCCAAGGGTTTACCATGAACACCACCGCCACCCCCCTCGCCGCCGCCCGCGCCAACGTCCTCGTCACCGCCGTCGTCACCGCCGAGGCCGCCCTCGAGTCGAACCCCTGGTCGTACGAGACCGCCGGGGCCCACGATGAGCTGAAGAAGAAGCTCGCCGTCGCCCGGGAGGACCTGTCCGCCGCCATCGTCGCCGCCCCCTGGGGCACGAACGGGTCGCTGTTCATCAGCGACCGGAAGGCGGGGGTGTGCAGCTGGAACGCCTTCCGGAGGCTGTACGTCAACGGGCGCCTCAGGGCGACGTTGGAGTACAGCTGTGGCACCGGGAGTAGCCACAGGGTTGACGTCGTCCCGGCCGACCAGGCCGAGGCGGAGTTCCAGGCGCACCTCGTTGCCGTCCGCGTCGCGACCGTCCAGTTTCGGCTGGAGCGGCAGCGTTTGATCGACGCGCTGCGGTGGTACGATCACGCGAAGCTCGACAGCTTCGCGGACTGGGACTACCGCGACGGGCAGAAGGGCGGGACCTTCCGCCGGCTGGGCTCGGACTTCTGCCTCCCCGCCCTCGGCGCCTTGAGCGCCGCGTTCGGGCCGGACTTGGAGTCCCACGTCCCCACGCCGCCCCGCCCCGTCGAGGAGGCGGAGTGGGACCGCGCCATCTACGGCGCGCGGTGGTAGCCTGAACAACACTCTCTCATAGTCCGAGCACTCGGACGGCAAGTATGAGAGAGTCATTCATTGCTCTTTCGTCACCTTTCACAAGGAGGTGCACTCGGAGGATGTCTTGCCCATCCTCCACCACTTCTTCCGACTGAGAGTCGGAACTGATGAGTCCTTTCCGAAAGATAGAAATGGCAGGACGAAAAGTGGAAATAAAAAAGCACCCGCCGATTCGGCGGGTGCTTTTTAGTTTGAGAACATTCCTCTCTAAGGAGGGGGTAGGGGAGGTTGATGGACTAGCAATGAATTTTTTTCTGAGTGTCAACCCCCTCTCCGCAAAGACGGAGCCCGTCTCTGCGGGCCAACTCCCCCTTTCCAAGGGGGAAAGTAACAACTTAGATATCCAAGTTCTTCACACTCTTTGCATGTGTCCCCGTCTCCGCCCTTCGATTCCTCAGGGCTGCGCCGGGTAAATTCCTAAATATCAAGATTTTTAACAGATTTCGCGTGCGTCTGGATGAACTTCTTTCGTGGTGGTACTTCACTGCCCATGAGGATATCAAAAACTTCGCTGGCTTTTTCTGCATCTTCGACAGTGACACGTTTGAGCAATCGATTTTCTGGATTCATGGTTGTTTCCCAGAGTTGTTCTGGATTCATTTCTCCGAGACCCTTATATCGTTGGATATTTATTTTTGATTTTCCTTTTTTTGCTTTTGATTTTGCAGATTCTTTTTCATCTTCTACCTCTACCTCATTACCATCTTCGTCTTCTTCTGGTACTTCGAGATCGCTAGTACTGATCCCTTGTTTTTCCAGATATTTTTCGAGGATTTCTTCATTATAAAACCACTTCATGTCTTTGCCATTTTTTATACTGTAGAGTGGTGGCTGTGCAATGAAGATGTGTCCAGCCGCAATGAGCTCTGGAAAATAGCGGAAAAATAATGTGAGAAGGAGGGTACGAATGTGTGCACCATCGACGTCGGCATCTGTCATGATGATGATACGATGGTAACGGAGTTTTTCTATTTCAAACATTTCGCCGATGTTTGTCCCCATCGCGATGATAAGAGATTTTAATTCGTTGTTTGTCAAAATTTTATCAAGACGTGCACGCTCTACGTTCAAGACTTTTCCTCTGAGAGGAAGAATGGCTTGGTTGCGACGGTCGCGTCCTTGCTTTGCAGAACCTCCTGCAGAATCTCCCTCTACGATGTAGAGCTCTGAGTCTGCTGCTTTTCTACTAGAACAATCTGCAAGTTTTCCAGGTAACGTAAATCCTTCCAGTGCCCCTTTTCGCAATACTGATTCACGTGCAATACGTGCGGCATTGCGTGCGCGAGCTGCGAGGAGACATTTGCCGACGATTGCTTCTCCATCTTTTGGATTTTCTTCGAGGAAAATTTCGAGTGCTTCACCAAATGTTGTTTCTACTGCTGCTTTGACATCTGGATTTCCGAGTTTTGATTTCGTCTGTCCTTCAAATTGTGGATCTGGAATTTTTACAGACACAATGGCAGTCAATCCTTCGCGGACATCTTCTCCAGAAAGGTTTGCATCTTTTTCTTTCAAAATACCTTTTTTTCGTGCGTATGAATTGAGTGTTCTCGTCAGCGCACCACGAAATCCTGCCACGTGTGTTCCGCCATCTGGATTGGTGATGTTGTTTGCAAAGGCAAACAATGATTCTTGATAATCGGCAGTGTATTGGAGTGCTACTTCTACTGCAATATGGTCTACTTGTTTTTCAACATAAAATACTGTTTCATGTTTTGGTTCACGGTTTTTGTTGATGTGTTTTATGTAGCTTGCAATACCCCCTTCAAAATAAAATTGGTATGATGCTTTTTTGATCGGGACGGAAGAGGCGTCTACTTGTTTTTCTTCCTCACTACGCTCATCGATAATATGGAGCCGAACGCTTTTGGTCAGATATGCTTGTTGACGGAGGTGCTCGATAATGGATTTCCAATTGTAATCAAGATTTTCAAAAATGCTTGCATCCGCACGAAAGGCAATGGTGGTTCCTGTGCCGTTTGTTTTGCCGATTGCTTTTACTTTGTCTTTTGGTTTTCCTATTCTAAATTCTTGTTCCCAAATTTTGCCATCTCGGTGGATGGTTGCAACTACTTCCGTTGAAAGTGCATTGACGACAGACACGCCTACTCCATGGAGACCACCGGATACTTTGTATCCACCATCACCAAATTTTCCACCTGCGTGGAGTTGGGTCATGACGACGGTCAGAGCACTGATTTTTTTCTTTGGGTGAATGTCGACAGGAATACCACGACCATTGTCTGTGACAGATATCCAATGGTCTGGGAGGAGGCGGAGCGTGATAGTATCACAGTATCCAGCCATGGCTTCGTCGAAACAGTTGTCGACAACTTCCCAGATCATGTGGTGGAGTCCACGAGAACCTGTAGATCCGATATACATCCCCGGACGTTTGCGGACAGCCTCGAGTCCTTCGAGGACAGTAATCTGATTTGCAGTATATTCGCCGCCTTTATTCGCGTCTTTTTTTGTTGAAGTTGGAGCTGTTTTTTTCTTTTCTGGCATATACGTTCAGATAACAAATATCATAGAGCAGGGATCATTTTTATGATTTGCAATGCAAATAGTATAGCCTTTTTGGGTGTATTAGGCAAGGGTAGATTTTACGTGACATTTCTGCAGAGTTTGTATAGATAGAAATACGGATGAAACGACTATACGTATTGCGGGCAATACATATAGTCACACGTTTTTTTCTTTAGATGGGTTTCATTCAAATAGTATTACAGAATATCTTCCCTTCTTTTTTGTCACCAAAAAGGAACAAAAAGTGTTAGGGGAAAGAGCTCACCTGTGTCGGCGTTAAGAAAGTACCCATTGACAAGCATTGAGGCTCAGACAGCTTTCCCCTTAAAACCCCTTGAATACAAATAGTCGTCTATTATAAAAAATTCTTTTACAGATAAAAGTTGATTTTTGCAGTACGTACGCAACGCATGAAGGGTATATGTTCGTTGCTATACCCCTATTCTTTTTCAAGAAGCAAAAAAATTGCTATACTACTTATAACGCAACATATGTTGTTGCTTGTTCACACTATATGTTTGGAAAAAAGAAAGAATCCGATGCCCTTGATCGCTATGAAGATCCGTTGAGTGGTTTTTCCAGTACGGATTTGAAACGAGGCATTTGGTATGTGGAGCATCGAGATTTGTTGAAACGTATTTTTATGACATGCTTCATTTTTTTTGATATTGGTTTTCTCGGCTACGGTTTGTGGGGGTGGGGATCTTATATGATTGTGGGATATACACAAGACAAACAAAACGAAGCACAGAGCGTTGCAGGGTTTCAAAACTATGCTGTGCAGCAAGCGCGATACGAAGCAAGTGATGTACAATTTGGTGTACCAGAAGTATTTCAAAGTGCTGACGATGTATATGATTTTGTCATCGACGTCGACAATCCCAATGAACGATGGGTAGCACGAGTACGGTACCAATTTACGTATAGTGGTGGTATGACCGAAGAAAGAGAAGCTATTCTCATGCCTGGGGTCCATCAGCCAATGGTGGTATTTGGGGTAGGTGCTGTGACACGACCATCTTCTGTTCGATTTCAACCCTTATCTGTAGAATGGCGGAGTATTGATCCACATGCGGTATTTGATATAAAGGGCTATCTTGAAAAAAGAAATCAGTTTGAAGTAAGCGATGTTTCTTTTACTCGTGCAGCCGATGCAGACATTGGTGGGGATCGACTAACATTCACCCTTTCGAACAACAGTGTTTTTAGATATTGGACACCACAATTTTTTGTAGAACTCAAAGATGGGCAAAAGCGCCAGGGAATAGCGCTAGTTACGATAGATCAATTGTTGGAGCAGTCAGTACGACCTGTCGATATACGACTGTTTGGAAGCAATCTTTTTGTCACAGATGTGACACTCTATCCAACGATCAATTTCTTTGATCAAGGTGCATTCATGGAGTAATGGCGATTTTTGTATCATTATTGTATTCACCACTTCTCTTGTGGTAGGGTAGTGTTATTATGTTAGAAAAAACACTTCGACTCGTGCGTGGATATGATTGGACGCTCGTCATTGTGGTCATTCTTTTGTCTGCTATTGGTCTTGCTGGTATTTATAGTGTGGATCTTTCCAAAGGAAATACGCTTGTGTATTTTCCTGTACAAATGATTGCATGTATTCTTGGTGGTGTGGTTCTCGTGCTTGCGGCAAGCGTCCACAGTGTTTTTTATCAATCTTTTTCTCGCCTTGCGTACATTGGGGTGTTGTTCTTGCTCATAGGAGTACTCATTTTTGGTATCACAATTCGTGGAACGACGGGGTGGTTTCGATTTGCTGGATTTTCGCTTCAACCAGCAGAACTTGCAAAAGTGTCCCTTATTTTATTTTTATCGTGGATTTTTTATCGACATGGGAGGCAGTATTACAAGTGGCAGTTTGTATTTTCTACCATTCTTGTTGTTGGCGCCTATGTGGGACTTATTTTACTACAACCTGATCTTGGGTCTGCATTGATCTTACTTTCTATCTGGTTTGGATTGCTTCTGTTTAGTAATACAAAAAAACGATACATCGTGTTGTTGTTGGGCCTTGGGATTGGCGCATTTTTGTTGGGCTGGTTTTTCTTCTTTGCACCGTATCAAAAAGCTCGCCTCATGACATTTCTTGATCCAGCCTCCGATCCTCTGGGTGCTGGATACAATGTATCGCAGTCGGTAATAGCTATTGGTGCGGGTAATATGTTTGGACGTGGTCTTGGATTTGGATCACAAAGTCAACTGCATTTTTTACCAGAAGCACAAACTGATTTTATTTTTGCTGTGATTGCCGAGGAACTTGGTTTTATTGCAGTCATCGGCGTGTTTGTACTGTATAGTCTTCTTATTTGGCGGATCATCTTGCTGACAAAACGATGCCGGGATGATTTTTCGGTGTTTGTCCTTCTTGGCATTGCGATTCTCTTTTTTACGCAGGTCGTGGTCAATATTGGGGCGGCAACTGGGGTGTTGCCGGTGACTGGGGTTACCTTGCCATTTTTGAGCTATGGAGGGTCATCGTTGGTTATTAATTTTTTTCTTATTGGCATTGCTCTTTCTATCGCGCGATCGCATGCGTAAGAAGTGTATGCAAGAGTGCTTGGAGATGTATTCTAGCTACCTTGTTTTTTCTTCCTCCCCTGTACAACCTCTTGACGGTCCGCTATACTTATGCTATATTCTTTTCGCTTCGTATATGGGCAGAAAATCACAGCCACACGATGAACAACGGGATACGCAGTACAAAGGGCTAAAGCTCTTGAAAGACTGTCCTGTGTGTCAGACTGCCTTCCAGACGACTGACATTCGTATCGTAGATACGTATGACAATGCACATTTGTTACACTTGACGTGTAGTGAATGTTCGCATGCACTGTTGTCTATTTTTGCGATATCGCAGATGGGCATGAGTTCTGTCGGTATGGCTACAGATCTTTCTGCGTTTGATGCTGAGAGAGTGCTCAACACTGAACCAATTCATGAAGATGAGGTTCTCTCATTTCATACCCTCCTTTCAAAACAAACACACCACAACAAGCCAATAGAACATTTATTTGTAATTCAAGAGTGAGTACGTATGACATTTCAAATTACTGTACAAAAACGTGAGGCAGGACATGCAGAAGACGTTCGCGACGCAGGCCGTATTCCTGCGATTGTTTATGGTGCTGGAATGGAACCTGTACCTGTGAGTGTTGACGCACATACGTTTGATAAAATGTATGCTGATGCTGGTGAATCAAGTCTTATTGATTTCACCATCGATGGGAGTGCTCCAACAAAAGTGTTGGTGCAAGATGTGCAATATGATTCGATTAAGGATCGATTTATTCATATCGATTTTCGACAGATCAACATGAATGTTGAAATGCACGCAACTATCGAACTTCATTTTGTAGGAGAGCCTGCTGCTGTCAAAGCACTTGGTGGAACATTGATAGAACAGCGAGATACCGTGGACGTGACTTGTCTTCCAAAAGACTTGGTAAATCATATCGATGTTGATATTAGTGTACTTGCGACATTTGAGGATGCAATTCATATCAAAGATTTGGTTGTCCCTGCTGGTATTACTATCGCAGAAGATGCTGATGAACTTGTCGCAAAAGTATCTGCGCCTCTTTCTGAAGATCAGCTCAATGCAATGGAAACAAGCCAAGTGGGTGATGTGGCGACTGTAGAAGTAGATGAAAAAAAGAAGGCTGAAGAAGCTGTTGCAGCTGAAAAAGTAGCAGAAAAGAAATAATCTTGAGAGAAAATAATATCAAAAAAAGATCCACGTATGTGGATCTTTTTTCTTGTTCAAAAATCTGTTATGATTGTTTTATTATGATATATTTTAAACAATGGTTTCAAAAAACAAACCTGCCGTATATTATCGCTGGTGCCTGTGTGTTTCTTGGTATTCTTCTCCTTGTATTGTTTTCAATATTTGGAGAACATCCCTCAGACAGTCGAGTGGATGATACTGTAGTGGATACATCTGAAGAAGTATCAGCACCTGCATCGTGCACGTATATGCGACATCTTGATGGTGTGTGTGTTGATTCTATGACTGCACAAGATCCTGTGTTGATAGGTATCATGATAGAAAATCATTATGATGCGCGTCCACTATCAGGACTTTCCCGTGCATCGGTCGTATACGAAGCGCCTGTCGAAGCAAACTTCAATCGATTTTTTGCACTTTTCCCTGTAGATACAGACATTCAAAAAGTTGGCCCTGTTCGCAGTGCGCGTCCATATTATCTCGATTGGCTGAGTGAATATCCTGGCACGATGTATATGCATGTCGGTGGATCACCTGATGCCCTCGATAAGATTGCACAGTATGGATTATTTGACATGAATGAATTTTATCATGGGTGGTACTATTGGAGAGACACTGCACGCTATGCGCCCCACAATGCATACACGTCACAAAAATTGTGGAGTGCGGCGTTGAAAGATTATGGTGGCACGGGAGATCCTGTTGATACGAATGTTTTTCGAGCATGGAAATTTCGGTCATGGGATGCGTGTGAAGAACAGTGTGTGTATGAAATTACTACTACGTTTGCTGGAAAAACATACGAGGCAACCTGGCAATTGAACACCTCGACAGAACAATACGAGCGATATGAATTTGATGAGCCTGTTATTGATGCGGAGACAAAAGAACATATTATCGCAGATACGCTCATCGTGCAATATGTCGATACGACTGTCCTCGATGGTGTTGGACGTCTGGGTATGGATACTATCGGTAGTGGTGAGGCTATTGTGTTTCGCAATGGATTTAAAGTAGAAGGACAGTGGAGAAAAGTATCGAGAACAGAGAGAACAAAGTTTTACGATTTTGATGAAGAAGGACACCAAATAGAACTCAATGCTGGAAAGATATGGATCGTGGTGATGAATCGATCGGATGGAATTTCTTTCAAGTAGCATAAAACATGTAATACATAACAAAATACTCGGCCTATCGGCGAGTATTTTTTATTCTTAAAGAAGACAGGGGAGCTTGCTCGGCTGTCTGAGGATATATGGTACAATCGAACATATGTCCGAGCACATCAAAAAAAGTCACAATAAAACCCAGATTTTGTACCATCTAGTGTGTCCAGTGAAGTATAGGAGAAAAGTACTGATCAAAGGTGTTCCACAGACACTGAAGGAAGTGTGTCTAGAGATATCAAAGCGGTATGAGATATTTTACGTGGAGATAGGGACAGATTTAGATCACGTACATTTTCTTATACAGAGT
>MNVD01000019.1 GCA_001871445.1 Candidatus Magasanikbacteria bacterium CG1_02_41_34 | reverse complement strand
CTGTATAAGAAAATGTACGTGATCTAAATCTGTCCCTATCTCCACGTAAAATATCTCATACCGCTTTGATATCTCTAGACACACTTCCTTCAGTGTCTGTGGAACACCTTTGATCAGTACTTTTCTCCTATACTTCACTGGACACACTAGATGGTACAAAATCTGGGTTTTATTGTGACTTTTTTTGATGTGCTCGGACATATGTTCGATTGTACCATATATCCTCAGACAGCCGAGCAAGCTCCCCTGTCTTCTTTAAGAATAAAACGCTATGAGCGTTTTTTTTATACCCAAATTATGCTACACTACTGACATATGTCAAATTTTCTTTCACAGACTGCAAAAGAAACTCTTTCATCCTTTCATACGGATACTCTTCAGGGACTTTCTACTAGTGATGTGACGACCCTACAAACGAAATTTGGAAAAAATACATTTCCGAGTACGGGGCAAAAAACAACTCGGCTTGGAATTTTTTTTAGACAATTTGCAAATGCCCTCATGATTGTTTTGGTGTTTGCGGGGGTAGTGAGCGGTATGTTGGGAGAATATATTGATATGACAGTGATCTTGATCACGGCTTTTTTGAATGCGGTGATTGGTTACATTCAGGAACACAAAGCGGATGATGCACTCAAACGATTGAAAAACATGGTGTCCTTCCGAACACGCGTGTTGCGTGATGGACGAAAACAACGCATAGATACACAAGAACTCGTGCCAGGAGATATTGTGTTTATCGAGGCAGGGGACAAGATCCAGGCAGATGCACGACTTCTCGAAGTCAATGAACTTTTGGTAAATGAATCTGCATTGACTGGGGAATCTGAATCAATACTCAAACATATACGGGTGATATCATCTGATGTACCTATCGCAGATCGAAAGAATATGATTCATCGTGGGACGGTCGTGACGAATGGCCGTGGTGTTGCTGTTGTCGTCGAAACAGGTATTCATACTGAGATTGGCACCATAGCAAAGCTTGTACGAGATACTGTCGATGAAAAAACACCGCTTCAGTTGCAACTTTCAACATTAAGTGGTGTTGTCAGTTTTATTGTTGTTTGTATTTCGGTTGCTATTTTTGTGATAGGCATCCTGACCAAAGCAGATGACATGGTTCATCTGTTTGAAACATCTGTGGCGATTGCCGTTGCGGCTGTACCCGAAGGGCTGGTGGTGTCGCTCACTGTCATTCTTGCTATAGGGATGAGACGAGTATTGAAAAAAAACGCACTCGTTCGAAAGCTTGTTGCTGCGGAAACATTGGGAAGTGTGAGTGTCATATGTGCTGACAAGACTGGTACGATGACGGCAGGCAATATGGCCGTCACACGTGTGGTGACGTTTGATCATGACGAAGAAATGGCAGAGCTCTTGTCCATGAGTGAAGAAAAACGTTCGACATATGATGATATGTTATTTGCGTTTCGTCTTGGACTCATAGCGAATGACGGAATGTTGGAAAATCCAGAAGCCGAGATCAAAGATTGGAAACTTGTTGGCGATACCACCGACACTGCGCTTATTGTTGCTGGTATGCACCTCGGTATTCCTAAACATGATATAGATGAAATAACACCAAGAGTTGCATCACTTCCGTTTACCAGCGAACGAAAATATATTGCCACAATTGCACCACAAGGAGATCATTTTTCTCTAGTTATAAAAGGTGCATCTGAATTATTGCTAGAGAAATCAACACATATTTTTTCAGGTGGAAAACAAGTTCTCTTGACACCAGAACGTAAGAAAATAATGGAAGAACAACAGTATATGCTCACGACGCAAGGTTTACGTGTGATCGCTGTAGGATATGCACCCATAGAAAAGAAATCGAGTATTCGAGAACAGGATATTGCAGGAGTAACCTTTGTAGCGTTATTGGCCCTCGCAGATCCGTTGCGGCCTGATATTGTCGATACGCTTGCACAGGCAAAGAAAGCAGGTATTCGTACTATTATGATTACTGGGGATCATGTGGAGACTGCGAAGGCAATTGCGACTGAGATTGGGTTGTCCGTGACACCCGATCAAGTATTTGACGGGAGACGGCTAGAACAGCTTACCGATGCCGCACTCCAAAAGATTGTATCAGATGTATCTGTCTTTGCGCGTGTCGATCCAATTCATAAAATACGGATAGTGAAAGCGCTCCAAGCAAACGGAGAGGTTGTCGCGATGACAGGAGATGGTGTCAATGACGCTCCTGCACTCAAAGGCGCTGATATTGGGATATCACTTGGTTCTGGTACCGATGTCGCAAAAGAAACCTCCGATATGATTCTTCTTGACGATGGATTTGCAACGATTGTTTCTGCTATCAGTGAAGGACGGACAATTTATCAAAATATTAGAAAAGTTGTGTTGTATCTTTTGTCCGGAAGTTTTGCCTCTGTTATTTTGGTTACGGCAAGCATGTTGCTTGGCTATCCATTGCCTGTGTTGGCAGTACAGATTTTGTGGATGAATATCGTTGAGGACGTATTTCCTGTTATGGCACTTGCTTTTGACAAAGGAGATCGTGAAAATATGAATGACGCTCCACGAAAAAAATCAGTTCCTTTGATCGACAAAAAAATGTTAACGATGATTATTGCAAAGAGTTCACTCGCAAATGTATTTTTGTTTTCCATGTTCGTCTATTTTTGGCAGACAACCCACGATATTGCCTTGACCCGAACTATTATATTTGTGGGTTTGGGGATTGATGCTCTGTTCTTTGTGTTCTGCGTGCGTTCATTGCGTTGCTTTGTCTGGCAAATTAATCCGTTTGATAATGTCTATCTTCTCGGGGCAGTATTGTTTGGGTGGATTATGCTTTTTGCGGGCGTATATCTTCCTCCATTGCAGTTCCTTCTTCGTACCGTTCCACTTCATTTTTCTCAGTGGGCCTTTCTCCTCTTGTTTGGATTGTGGAATGTCGTCATAATAGAAAGTATAAAAGGTATCTTTTTTTGGAAAGAAAAATCTTTAAGAAAAATTTCTCAATAATATAAACCTTATTGTATGATAAAAAAAACATATCTGAATGCACTCAAAAAATCTCTTCATACGTATGCAGAAAAACGACGAGATGTCATCAAAATTTCTGGCGATGCCCTTCACCTCTCGAAGCGGGCAATTTTTTCTATGCATCGTGGGGATATGAAAGAAGCAGAGACAAAGCTTGTAGAAGCAAAAATACTCTTGCAAAGTATTGCTATGAAGTTTAAAAAAATACCTGAGTTATTGACAGAAGGATCATATCATGCTGGTATGGAGGAGTATGTAGAAGCAGCACTTCTACATCAGTTTTTGAAGAGTGGGACGTTGGGTGAAGAATTGAATGGACTTGATGTCCCACGAGATGTATTTTTGGCTGGGTTGTGCGATGTTCCGGGAGAATTGTATCGCTATGCAATAAAAGCTGCGACAGAACATAATCTTGATATGGTGAATGCGTGCAATACTATGGCACAGGACATTGTAGAGTCTTTGACAGAATTTGAATTTACCAAATATCTTAGAACAAAGTTTGATCAAGCAAAGCAGGCAGCAAACAAATTGGAATTTGTTATGTATGAAGTTTCTTTGCGTTTAAAGCAATAGAAGAATATGTCGCCCAAAGCAACTGTAAAAAAAATTGTACCAAAAAGTATTCTTAATATCAGGCATCTTTTTTATGCGTGGCTTGGGGCAATGAAGTTTGGAAATCCTTCCGAGGAATTGCTTGTGATAGGCGTCACAGGGACAAGTGGCAAGTCGACGACGGTGTATCTTCTTCGTCAGCTCCTTGAATCTGCAGGGTATACTGTTGGTGCGTTATCAACTATTGAGTTTTCTATAGCTGGAGAACATCATTTGAATGATAAAAAGATGACCATGTTGGGAAAAACACAGATACAGGAATATCTTAGAAAAATGGTTGAAAAGGGATGCACTATTGCCATTGTTGAAACAACATCCGAAGGGCGTGTACAGTATAGACATCGTTTTATCAACTACGACATGATGCTTTTGACAAATTTATATCCAGAACATATTGATTCACACGGAAGTTTTGAAAAATATCGACAAGCAAAAATTGATCTTTTTGAATATGCTGCACGTTCACGACGAAAGACAATAAAAGGAAAACGTATTTTAAAGATGGCACTTATCAATCGATCTGTTATGGGGTATACAAAATTTGCCTCAAAGCGATTTGATAAGATTAATTTTTTTGATGGAAAGGAAACATTGCATGCTGAAGATATTATGTCTGATAATGAAGGTATTCATTTCAAAGTACATGAACGAACATTTTCTGCACCAATGTATGGGGAACATAATGCAAAAAACATTGTCGCATGTATGGCTGTTGCTCGAGCACTTGATATTTCTTGGGGGACGATAGAAAAGGCTGTTGAAACATTTCACAATGTTCCAGGGAGAATTGAATTCATCTCTGAAGCCGAAGTGCAGGGTTTTCAAGTGATCGTTGATTATGCATTTGAGCCTGTGGCAATGAAAAAATTGTATGAAGTTGTCGATCTTCTCAAGCCAAAGCGAGTATTACACGTTTTTGGGTCTACTGGCGGTGGCAGAGACAAAGCACGGAGATTTACTTTGGGTGAGTTTATCGGAGAGCATGCGAACATGTGTTTTGTTACAGATGAAGATCCTTACGAAGACGATCCGATGAAAATTATTGAAGATGTCGCTACTGCAGTAAAAAAAGTAGGAAAAAAGAAAGGAATAAATCTTTTTGTCGACATTGATCGTCGTAAGGCAATTACAGCTGCAATCGGGAGGGCCAAACCTGGTGACTTGGTACTCATCACAGGAAAGGGGAGCGAGCAAGCTATGTGCATTGCTGGTGGCAATATGATTCCTTGGGATGACCGCATGATTGCACGCGAAGCTATTGAACATCGTGCGGAATAATATTTCGTGCTATACTGTTGTCATTACTATATGACACAAAAAAGTACACAGGAGCATAGTGCCATGCAGCGTTTTTTTTCGTCACGTTTGTTTTTGATATTGCTTTTTATTGCAGCATTTCTTGTCGCACTCAGTTATGCAAGAGCATATTATCAGGATTATGCAATTCGACAGGAAATAAAACAACTAGAGCAGGAAGTTCAAAATTTACAACACAAAAAATTGGAATCATTTGAACTTCTCAAATATGTTTCAAGTGATGAGTATGTGGAAGAAAAAGCACGGGTAGAATTTAACCTTAAGAAACCTGGTGAGCATGTTATAGCTATTCCAGAGGAATTTGCATTTGCTGATGATATTTCTGAGTCTTCAAGTGATATTTTGGATGAACCCTTGAACAATCCTACAAAATGGTGGTACTATATTACGCATATACAGCCGTCTCGCTCTTGAACACATATGTGTAAAGATTGAATTGGCTTTTTGTGATAACATATCACACCAAGTATTCATAATGTCTAACTTTTTTTATATGGAATCAATGGAAACTCCAGAAGAACAGCCTACTGGTGCATCACTAAATGAGTCGAAGAAAAAAAACATGGTACCTCAGTTTCTTGCAGGTATATTTATTGTCGTAGTCATCGCTATTGTTGGTGTGTACATGTATACAAAATCACAAGTAAGCACATTGTCTGAAGCTCCCTTTGTGTTGAGTGTCGCACAAATGTTGCATGTTCCAATTGCGAAAATCAATGGACATGCTGTTGCCTACACAGACTTTATGATGGATTTCTCATCATTAAAAAGTTTTTACTTACAGCAGGATACGGGAGCTGAGCCTGTAACCGAAAAAGATATCTCACAGCAAGTATTGAGTCGTTTGCTCATTAATACGCTCATGGATGAGTATGCAAAAAAGTATAATGTCATTGCAGAACAAAGTGATATTGATGCTGCAAAAGCAGAGCTTCTCTCTCAATTCCCAGATGAAGAAACTGCTGCACAAGAAATTCAAAAAACCTTCGGTTGGTCGCTTGACACTTTTACCAGTCGTGTCATCAACCCAATCGTTATAGAGAAAAAAGTTGCAGACGCTTTTTCTACTGACGAAAGTGTAGACGAAAAATACAAAGCAACACAGGTAAAGGCACGTCATATCTTGTTTGCTATAGATGACAAGCAACCTGCTGAAGAGGTGCGGGCTACTGCTGAAAAGGTATTGAAACGTATTCAAGATGGAGAAGACTTTGCTACACTCGCAGCAGAGTTTGGTAGTGATGGTACATCTGAAACAGGAGGAGATCTTGGGTGGATCGATAGAGGAACGACAGTCCCAGAGTTTGAAGATGTACTTTTTTCAATGACTGCTGGACAGCTGTATGATCAGATTGTTGAAACTCAGTTCGGTTTACATATTGTCAAAGCCGATGATGTCCGTACAGTCAATGATTTTGCTGCATTTTTTCAAGAGCAGCTAAAAGAAGCTGATGTTAAAATCTATAGTGACATTGCAAATCCGTTTGCTGAGGTTGTAAATAAAACACCTGTAGCTGATGGCGATGAAAACGTAGCACCAGAAGGATCTGATATTGCTCAATAACATAAACAGCATTAGTTATGTCTGAGACGAATACCCCCGCTGAATTACAAAGAAATTTGCAGAGTGAAAGTGGGGGTTATGCAGGACAAGGGCGAGAGAGATTTATTGCTCTCTTGAACTCTGATAGGCCTATAGACAGTCGTGAGATAGAGCAATTTATACAAATGATTGCGATGGATTTTTTTATTAAAAAACATCGTGATGAGATCCGACAAGATGCATTAGGGAAGCCAACCATACTACTACCTGAAGAAACATTTTTTTCAGAGAATTTTGCTGCTCGATTTGATATAGAATTTCTTAAAGATGATGGGGAACTTTCTGCTGTGAAAAATGAAATTTTTAGTAAGAGAAATGCCAATGGTGCTATAAAAAAGTTAGAAGTTCTCATGGAACAGTGGTGGCATGAAAGAGAACAAAATGAAGCTGTATAGTCTGTTCATCAACATTACATATTGAAAAAACTGATTGACAATACCTATCTTTTTACGTTAGAATAAGGCCGCATTTGCACATGCCGCCTTAGCTCAGTTGGTAGAGCAATTCACTCGTAACGAATAGGTCCGGGGTTCGACTCCCCGAGGTGGCTCTCACAAAAAAACTTCACAATAGTACAAACACGGGTTCTGCGCCCAAGGCGCATCCGCCTCGGGCGGAGACTCCCCGAGGTGGCTCAGAAAAAAATATAGATATGAAAAAGTCCCCAGCTCGCGCACGCGAGCTGGGGACTTTGCGTCCCACACGATGTGGACTATGTGATCGTAACCGAAGCGTTGCATCTGTACTGGTGCAGATATCGTACATATGACTATATAGAGGACTTTGAACTGTGTCAAATATTTTTTATTCCACAACAAATCTACCTCTCGTTTTTGAATTGTGATATACTGATCATCAGTATGATTCATCTTACTTCAGTATCAAAACAATACACCGCTGATAGTGTCGGACTAGCTGATGTAGACTTGTCTATTGAGGCTGGAGAATTTGTATCTATCGTAGGACAAAGTGGCACTGGAAAAACGACTCTCATCAAATTGCTTATAGCAGAAGAAAAGCCTACGAGCGGACAGATAGAAATAGGCGGATGGGATATTTCTCGTATTCGACAGTCGGATGTACCACTTTTGAGAAGACAAATTGGTGTTATTTTTCAGGATTTCAAACTTCTTCCAAAAAAGACCGTACGTGAAAATGTGGCATTTGCATTGCAAGTAGCAGGGGAGCCACATAAACGTATCAAGGATATTGTTCCTCGTGTTCTTGAGATCGTTGGTTTGGGTCCAAAAATGGAGCGTTATCCACATCAACTTTCTGGTGGTGAGCAGCAGCGTGTAGTGATTGCACGTTCGTTGGTTCATAGACCAAAGATTATTGTTGCTGACGAACCTACAGGGAATCTTGATAGTATCAATACACAAGAAATCATGGAGATTTTGAAAAAAATAAATGAATTTGGCACGACAATTGTCCTCGTTACTCACAATCGTGACATCGTCAATCAGCTCAGAAAGCGTGTGGTTGTACTACAGGATGGAAAAATTATTTCAGATGAACAACATGGAAAGTATCATTTAAGTGCTACGGCTGTATAACTATGTATTCATTTTTACGCATTATTCGCTTTGCATTACAAGATATTGTGCGAAATATAGGATTGTCTTTCATGACGATTTTTGTTCTCGTCTTGATGTTGTTGTCTATCAATACACTGCTATTTCTTCGACTTGTTACAAATGAAGCAACGACATCCATTCGTGATCAAATTGATGTAAGTTTTTATCTCTCCCCCGAGGCTACTGCTAGTGAGATTGACGAAGTCTATACGTACATTGCCTCATTGCCAGAAGTGACACAAGCAACTTTTTTATCACAGGAGGAAGTCTTGGCAAATTTTCGTATATTGTATCATGATAACGAAAATATTCTTGCTTCGCTCGAGGAGCTTACAGAAAATCCACTTGGTGCAACAATTGTAGTAAAAACAAAAGATCCTGCTGATTATGTTACCGTTATCAATGATCTCAATGTGCCAGAATATGAAACTATTGTAGAATCTAAAACATTTACTGATACACAAGGTGCTATACAGAAAATTGATATTATTACTACAAATGTTGAACATTTTTCATTTGCACTTACAGTCTTTTTTGCCATTATTTCTTTCCTCATTATTTTTAATACAATTCGTGTCGCTATTTATACACAACGCATTGAGATCAGTATAAAAAAACTCGTCGGTGCAACAAATTGGTTTGTAAGAGGTCCATATGTTGTAGAATCTGTTGTCTTTAGTGTAATAAGTGTTGGTATTGCAATGTCATTAGCGTATACCAGTACTGGTTTTTTGGATCAGTATCTAGGTGTTGTTTTGGGAGATCCACAATTCTTGACAAATTACTATGTTTCACATATACTCTCACTCGCTGGGATTCAGTTTGGAATTGTCTTTTTTCTTACCTTGATATCCAGTATGCTGGCAATGCGTCGCTATCTGAGAACCTAGGGTTGTTCAGCTCATACAAATCATCATTCGGGGATCGTCTAAAGGTAGGACTTCAGGTTTTGATCCTGACTATCGGGGTTCGAATCCCTGTCCCCGAGCAAGAGTCTTTAGAGGCTCATAGAAGTCGAGTACACTATACTCGATTAGAATTTATTCGACGGTAGCTCAGCGGTAGAGCAGTTGGCTGTAAATAGACGTTTGGAGCAATCCAAGTGCACTAGCAGCTCCTCTTAGAAATAAGAGGATGCCAACGAAGTGAATTGTCCCGTAAAGGCGGGATCGTGTGCAACTTACGTTGAGTTGTACAGGACGAGAAACCTGCGCATGTCCCACGTGGATCTGCATGGTAATTCGCAGCCAAGTTTCCAGGTATGATTTTAGGTGTGCATAAGAGCACTCTCCTTGAGAGAGAAACGTATGTGCGTCCATATATGGAAAAAGGTTCAGAGACTATCCCTTCGGGGAGTACCTTGTACGAACATTTTTTTGGTTCAGGGGAAGAGCTTCGCACCCTAACGATTCCGACATGATCGGAAATAGGCGAGGGTGATGATATAGTCCACGCCGCAATGAAAATTGTGGATGACGTGTAACCAATTGGTCGTGGGTTCGAGTCCCACCCGTCGAGCATGAGAAAACACAGCACATTGCTGTGTTTTCTGTTATACTACAATATAATAATCGAAGTCTATGGATAAAAATTACTCATGGTTGGTGTGGTAATAGGAAGTACACTTGGTGCATATGTGCCTCTCTGGTTTGGCGCTGATTCTTTATCGATTGCCTCTGTTGTGGGGGCGTTTGTTGGAGGATTATTTGGAATTTGGATTATGGCAAAGTTATTTTCATCGTGATATTCCTATCTTTTTTATGAAAAAGAAACACAAATCGAAATACACAGGTGTATTGTTGCTCATTTTCATTATGTTTGTCTTGGGCGCTAGTCTTTATTTTGCATGGGTAACATACTTTATTGATGATTCATCTAATCAGCAATATATATTAGGTGAATCCAAAAAAAATATTTTTAATGAAGAAAACGTTAGTTGGAATCATATCCATGATGAAATTACTGGTATTCAATTTTCTTATCCAGAAAATTTTGGAAGTAAATATGTCACACCGGCTGAATGGCCACCAAAGTTGAAGAGTGGAACTTTTGTATATGAGTGTGAAGAGATTACTGAAGAACCTAATATACTAAAACAAACGTACGGTAAAAATATACAGGGTACATATTATTGTATATCAATATCAAGTGAGGGTGCTGCTGGAAGTGTGTATATCACGTATAGCTATACATTTGAGTATGGTGGTAAGGCAATTGAAATGAATTTTTCTATTCAAAAAGTACAATGTGCTAATTATGATGAACCTCAGAAAAGTACATGCAAAGATGCCCAGGACTCTTTTGATATAGATTCTCTTGTAGACCAAATAGTTGAGAGTATTGAGTAGTATGCTCAAAGTACTAGTTGTGAATATATAGTTGTCCACTCATACTGTTGTGAAGTGTATACAAGCGGAATATACTATCTATATTATTCCTTTTTAATATCACGTATATGTGGAATACATTTTCTCATTCGTATATGGCAGGTGGTAGTGGTTTTGGATTTGGTGTAGGTGGCTATAACCAAGGTTTTTTTGGTTTTTTGGCTATTGTTATGATTTGGTCCCTCGTGTGGAAAGCATTTGCTCTTTGGAAGGCAGCACGACGTGGTGATTCGGTCTGGTTTGCAGTACTTCTGGTTCTTAATACAGTGGGTATTGCGGAAATTCTGTATTTGTTTGTATTTTCAGAGCCAAAAGGAATATTGAAGGACAAAACAAACACTGTTGTGAGTAAAAATATAGAAAACAAGGGTAAAACTCATCCACAGGCATAAAACGATTCGTTCTCTGATATACTATAAAGACTCTCTGAAATAGAGAGTCTTTTCACGTAATATATTATCCTATGTCATATGGATTTACTACACAAGTATCAGGATCATTTTCTTCTGTTATTAAAAAAACAAAACAAGCACTTGCAGCAGAGGGATTTGGTGTTCTGACAGAAATAGATGTTAAAGCAACACTCAAGGAAAAATTAAATGTGGACTTTGATAATTATGTTATTCTTGGTGCCTGTAATCCACCGTTCGCATACAAAGCACTTTTGGCTGAACCTGAAATTGGTCTTTTTCTTCCGTGTAATGTCATTGTATATGAACAAAAAGGAGTAGTACATGTCTCTGCTATTAATCCAGTGGTAGCAATGAGTATGGTGGAAAGTAATGATCTTGAAGTTGTCGCGTTGCAGGTTAGTGAAAAACTTAAAAAAACGATAGATCGCATTGCAGAATAACACTAAATACCTTATGTCTTTCCATGAACGTCAGCAAAGTAGCGAACGATTTCAGGCTACTATACACATATCGTCAACATATACGGTATGCATGATGTTCTCGTTTATATAACTATAAAATTCGACATATTTTTTTGTTTCTCGGTTGAATGAGTATTGTAGTTGTAAAATATTCTATACAAAACCAGAGGGCGTGGTATACTCAATCAAGCCAAAAACGTATGGATTCGTACATTATTTCACTCCTCACAACCTACCAACATTTCGCAATTTTTATTGGTGCATTCTTTTTTGGTGAAATAGTAATTGTAACGGCCGCATTTCTTGCTGGACAGGGAGTTTGGTCGTTAGGTACGGTATTTGTCCTAGCGCTTTTTGGAACAGTGATATCTGATTCAATTTGGTTTTTTTTTGGTCAGGCAATTCTTCGTTTTATTCAGCGGTGGAAAAAGGGGAGAAAGGAAGTCGAAACGTTGAAGATGGCGGAGGTTCCTTTAAAAAAAAACACACCTTTTTTTGTATTGCTTTTCATAAAATTTTTGTATGGGACTCGCATTTTGACGATTATTTATCTTTCCTCACGAAAGTTGAATTTTTGGTTATTTCTTCTTTTTGATACTCTTGGCACTACTCTGTGGCTTATTGTAATGCTGGCGATTGGGTGGGGTGTTTCTCAGGGGACGTATCAATGGTCACCACTACTGCAGCAGACTGAGTATGTCATTTCTATTCTTGCTCTCACATTGATTGGTACTCATTTTTTTATTGTATGGATCAGCAAAAAAATAACAAAAAAATAGTTGCTATCGTTCCGGCCTATAATGAACAAGAACGTATTGAAGACGTCATAAGTGTGCTTGTAAGCTATGGTCGTTTTTCAGATATTATTGTGGTAGATGATGGTTCTACTGATGATACTGCAAAAATTGTAGCACAGTATCCAGTAACATTTCTTCAAAATAAAATGAATAGTGGAAAAGGGTATTCAATGAATAAGGGGGTACAGCATACAGATGCAGAGTATATATTTTTTATGGATGCAGATGTCTCTGGAATGACGCATGACATTCTCTCACAAATTATCTCACCAGTTGTCGATGGACAGACTGAGATGTTTATTGGTATGAGAAATAGAAAGATATACTATCTTCGCTATCTCTTATGGTTTGTTCCGTTACTAGGAGGAGAGAGGGCACTTACGAGAACGCTCTGGGAAGAAGTACCTGCATTTTATAAGAATAGATTTCGTATAGAAGCTGGATTGAATTTTTATGCGCAGCATTACGGAAAAGGTTTTGAATTTGGTGTGTTTGAAGGATTGACACAGGTGATTAAAGAAAAAAAATATGGTTTTTGGAAAGGTTTTCTAGGAAGAATAAAGATGTCTTATGAAGTGATGAGTGCACAATATAGATTGCATGTTGTCGACATGCCAACATTTTTGAAGAAAAAAAGAAAACTCGCCTTATGGGCGCTTCAAAGTATCGTGGGTATGATAATAGGTATGGTTTTTCTTGTTGCTGCGTATGTCGGTCCCAAAAAATTTATTATCATGTTCTTTCATGAAGAACTTCTTGAGGATCCTAATGCGTACGTAGTTCACTTTTTGTTTCGTGGCGCAGAAAATATCACGGTAGGACTAGTAGCATTGATTGGTTTTCTCCTTTTTGTCCTACATGCTTCGACCCTCATGTACACAGGAAGGCATTTGCTTCATTTCATTAGTGGACTTCTCTACAAGCGAGAGGTATACAAACATGATTAACAAATATCAAGAATTTTGTATGCTACCGCATTGCCTTGCACGGTAATATTTATGATATCTCCTTTTTTTGATCCTAATAGGACAGCGCCAATAGGAGAGGTATAAGAAATAATTCCTTTTGATGGATTTGTTTCGCTTGATCCGAGGATAGTGTATTTTTTTTTCTTTCCACTGGCTTCGATCGTTACTGTACTTCCAACGTGTACCTCATCACTGTTGGGTGGTGCAATAATATCTGCGTCTGCGAGCTGGCGCTCAATTTTAAGTATTGCGTTATTTATTCCCCGGAGACGTCCTTTCGCAAGCTGATATTCTACATTTTCAGAAAAGTCTCCCAGCTCTGCCAGCCGAGCTACTTCAGATGCTGCATAAGGTCTCTTTATCATGAGTCGTTCGAGATCTTGTTTGAGTTCCTCAAACTTATGCCCAGTCATGAGAGGGTCATTGGGAAGATTGGTATATTTTCCAGGTTTTCGTTTTGGAAGTTGCATATAGTATATTTGTCCTGAACCCAACGCTATGATACAATAGTGCAGCTATTTTTCATAGAGTAAACATATATGCAAGACCTACAAGAAATTTTTAATCGCGTCCAAGAAAATAAGAAAAAACTCAAGGATCTTAAGGATGCCTATAGGGAAGCCTTGAAGGGAAGCGAATCGTACATTGAAGCTGAAGAATCATTGAAGACGTTGCGTGAGAAAAAGAAGAGCATCGAAACAGATTTGAAATCACAATTTTCAAATGAGTTTATCCAAATGGATGATATAAAGATAGATCTTGCAAGTGATCAGGAAATGATTAATGACATTGCTATGACTATGGTGATGAAAGGTGAGACGGTGAGTGTGAATGATAAATATGAAAATGAGTATGAGCCACTGTTTACCGTCAAGTTTAAGAAAGTAAGCTAGTATGAGTGGTGAAGTAGTTTTTGATATCGAAACATACGGTGATATCCGGAATCGCGCTGAAATAAAAGTAACGGTAGTTTCTGTCTATGAATATGAGACTGATACATATCGTTCGTTTGATGAACATCAGTTGTCAGAGCTTTGGCCAATTTTGGAAAGAGCAGAACGCATTATAGGATACAACAGTAAGGGCTTTGACGCACCTATTCTTGATAAATATTATCCTGGAGATATCAATGTCATTCCGCATCTTGATCTCCTCGAAAAAATAAAAGAATCTGCCGGGAAACGATTCAAACTTGATGATATCGCAAAAGCAACACTTGAAATTAGTAAGAGCGCTAATGGATTACAGGCACTTAAGTGGTATGAAGAAGGAAAAATTGATGAAATCAAAAAGTATTGTGAACAAGATGTAAAGGTGACAAAGGAAGTATACGAATTTGGGAAGAAAAACAAAATGCTGTATACATCAACGCTCACAGGTGAGCTCATGCCAATTTCTGTAAACTTTGATCCTGCACCAAAGATTGAAGGTCAAACAGGCGCTGGTAGTGGCATTAATATGACGTTGCCTATTTAGTGATCAGATAAGTATAAAAAACAGCAAGTACATTGCTGTTTTTTTATTCTTAAAGAAGACAGGGGAGCTTGCTCGGCTGTCCGAGGATATATGGTACAATCGAACATATGTCCGAGCACATCAAAAAAAGTCACAATAAAACCCAGATTTTGTACCATCTAGTGTGTCCAGTGAAGTATAGGAGAAAAGTACTGATCAAAGGTGTTCCACAGACACTGAAGGAAGTGTGTCTAGAGATATCAAAGCGGTATGAGATATTTTACGTGGAGATAGGGACAGATTTAGATCACGTACATTTTCTTATACAGAGT
>MNVD01000036.1:14739-15514 GCA_001871445.1 Candidatus Magasanikbacteria bacterium CG1_02_41_34 | reverse complement strand
TTGACGATTTTATCGGACAGGCGCATCTTGTTGGTCCTGAAAAACCAATTCGAAAAGCGATTGAACAAGGACACATGTTTTCATTTCTTCTCTGGGGGCCTCCTGGAAGTGGTAAGACGACACTTGCAAAAATTTATGCAGAAAGTCTTGGGGCAACGTTTTTTGAATTGTCAGCAGTATCTGCAAAAAAGGCAGATGTAGAAAAAATAGTACAAGCAAAAAGTGATACACAGAAAATTTTATTTCTCGACGAAATTCATCGATTCAATAAAGCACAACAAGATTTTTTGCTTCCTTTTGTGGAATCAGGAGAAATTATTCTCATCGGCGCAACAACAGAAAATCCCAGCTTTGAAGTGATTGCAGCGCTCCTGTCTCGTTGTCGTGTGTTTGTCTTACAAGAACACACTCCTGATGACATGCGTGTCATTTTGACCGCAACAAATATGGATATTCCAGAAGATGCTATGGAATGGCTCATTGCTATGGCAAACGGTGACGCGCGCCAAGCACTCACTATGCTCGAGCAGACAAAAGAATTGTATGAACATATTACGCTTGATCATTTGAAAGAAGCGTTGCAGTCAAAACATCTTCGCTACGATAAAAAAGGGGAAGAACATTACAATACGATCAGTGCATTTATAAAATCTATGCGTGCGAGCCAGCCTGATGCTGCTGTATATTATCTTGCTCGGATGCTCGATGCGGGCGAAGACCCAAAGTTTATTGCACGCAGAATGGTTGTCTTTGCGAGTGAAGATATTGGTATGGC
>MNVD01000036.1:0-14724 GCA_001871445.1 Candidatus Magasanikbacteria bacterium CG1_02_41_34 | reverse complement strand
TATTGGTATGGCACAGCCAACAGCTCTGGTGGTGGCCAATGACGTTTTTCGTGCGGTAGAAACAATTGGTATGCCAGAGTGTGCGATCAATCTCGCACATGGTGTGGTGTATTTGTCAGAAAGTAAAAAAGATAGATCATCCTATGATGCTCTCCGCGCAGCTCAGGGGGATGTGAAGGCATATGGAAATCTGTCTATTCCTATGGAAGTCAGAAACGCACCAACAAAACTGATGAAAGATATCGGGTATGGAGAAGGCTATGAGATACGGTCAAAGAAAAGTTTTTTGCCGGAGAAATTGCGTGGAAAAAAGTATTATAAAAAATAAAACGTCTTTGTACGTTCCCCTCCTTAGCAAGGAGGGGACAGGGGAGGTTACGAAGAAGCAAGGACGTCGGTAATGTGACAACCCCTGCCCGCAATGCTTTCCCGATTCAATCGGGATTGCAGGCGGGCCACCCTAACCCTCCTCTTAGTAAGGAGAGGGAAATCACTTCTTTTATTTGCCAATCGCGATGCCTGCTGCGTTTCCTGTCGCCCAGGATGCTTGCAAATTAAATCCACCAGTATAGCCGTCGACATCGAGAATCTCTCCGGCAAAGAAGAGACCGGGACATATTTTTGATTCCATAGTTTTTGGGTCGACTTCAGAAAGTTCGACGCCGCCCGCAGTCACAAATTCATCGCCAGCGCCACGTCCTGTGATATTGAGTGGCAATCCTTTGAGATGCGATACGACACGTGACAATTCCTTTTTACTCATGTCAGCATTTTTTTTCTCGAGTGGAATATCGAGAAGTATACAAAGTTCTTCTGCAAGAGATTTTGCGACGAGATGGGGAAGCGTATTTTTGAATGTTTTTTGCATGTGCTCTTCTCTTGTCTGTTGAAGCTTTTCAAGAAGTTCTCCTTCTGTTAGATCTGGAAAGATATCTATCTGTATCGCGAGTGGCGTGGCTTTGTCATAGCGTAAAAACGCAATACGAGCAGACAGTGCAAAGATTGCTGGACCGCTGACACCCATATGGGTAAAGAGAAATGGTCCCGTACTGGTGTATTGTTTTTTTTGGCCTGCAATGAAAATTGTTGCTTTTTGAAATGAAAGTCCTGAAAGTTTTTTTGGCCAGGTTTCTTTTGTGAGAAAAGAATTGAGACTCGGAGCAAGGGGAGTAATGGTGTGTCCCAATTGTTCGAGAATATCATATCCGTCGCCAGTAGAGCCAGTGTGGCGATATGCTTGTCCGCCGAGAGCCACGACGACCTTGTCTACTTCGAGATCTTTCTGATCTTTGAAAGAAAGTACAAACCCTGTATTCTTTTTTATAATATGTTGTACATTGTGTTTGTATTTGACATGGACGTTTGTTTCTTCAAAAATATCTTCAAAGACAGCAACAATGTCCGTACCATTGTTCGACACTGGAAACATCCGCAAGTCATCTTCACATTTGAGTGGCACGCCATGTGCCTCAAACCAAGCAGAGACCATGTTAGGTGAGAATCGATGCATGGCAGACTGCAAAAATTTGTTTCCTCTTGGGTATTTTTCTAATATTAGGGAGATATCTTCAATACCCGTCGTCACATTGCATCGTCCACCGCCAGAAATAATGACTTTTTTGCCAAGAGACGCATTTTTTTCCAGCACAAAGATCTCCACACGTGGATATTCTTCTGCTATAGTTGCAGCACACATCATGCCTGCTGCGCCACCGCCTACGATTGCTACTCTCATAGAAGTGTATAATATGTACAGAGAGGATAGCATAATAGAGCAAAAAATCAATGGGAGGAGGGCTCTCATACGTAGGTATTGACATATGTTCTGCTATCCTGTATAGTCTTCCCACAACAATAATGCTTTTTCTTTTATGGCACAGAAACAGATGATCAAGTTGCAATGTGAGCAGTGTAAGCAGGTTAACTATTTTTCTCGAAAAAATAAACAGAAGCTCAAGGATCGCCTCGAGCTGATGAAACTCTGCTCCACCTGCGGCACACATATATTGCACAAGGAAACCAAGTAATGGTACACTACGCCCCGTAACAGGGGTGTTTTTGTATATAAAAGCAACACTATGAATTTTTTCAAACACATTGCAACGGCATTCTACAAGAGTTTTTATGATATTAGCTGGATGGCTGAACAACGGATGAAAATGTGGCGAGCCATTGCATATTTTTTTGTCCTTTTCTTGGTCACTGTCCTGATATCAGGATTTTGGCTCACGCGTGGATTTTCGTCAAAAGCACTTACGCTTTGGGATGAACTCACAGACAATGCGCCAGATTTTACCATGTCTGTGCAGGATGAGACATTTCGTGTTACCGATCTCGAGCAGCCATATCAAAAAGTGCTTGATGGCAATGATGGTGATGCAATGCTCCTGTATGTCGATACGGTGACTACGAGTTCTGTCAGTATCGAAGAAATACGAGCTAATGTTGCAGAAGATATGCCAGCCATCGTGATCACGAGCAAGCTCGTAAAAATATATGATGCAGGTGACGAGCCAGTGCAGACCGAGTATATAAAAAATGTACCATCCTTTAGTCTGACAAAACAGCAAGTGAGCGATAATATAGCAACGTTTTTTCAAGGGACGATGATATGGTTGTTTGGTCTTGTCGGTATCTTTGTGGCTGGATTTCTCGGGCTTGGAAAGTTGTTTTATCTTGGGATTGTTGCATGGCTTGTGTATGTCGTTGCGCGCGCAGATCGTAGACCTGTGACGTATTGGCAGGTATTCACCATCGGTGTGTATGCACTCACGGTGCCAACATTGTTGCAACTAGGTATGATTTTCCTCGGGTATCCGATTCCGTACGTGTATAGTGTGGTACTGCTAGCGGGTATGTTTGGTGCGATTTTCTATGGTATGAAAAAGACGCCACTCACACAGATTGATCCGTCAGTGAAGAATGAAGACAAAAAATAAGTGTATAAAGAAAACGCTCGCAGATATTGCGAGCGTTTTTTTATTGTAGGTATTCTGTTTTTTGAAAGTAGTAAAAACAGCATTATCCTCTACTGGCACGCAGTGCATTCAAGATGACGGCCACATCGATTGCCTCTTGGAGTAGTGCTCCTGCAATGGCAGGAATATAGCCAAGTGCTGCAAAGATCATCGCAACAATACTGAGGCCAATACCGACGATAATACTTTGGAGCGCGATGTTGATTGTTCTCTTTGCAATACGAATTGTTTCTTTGACATCCTCGAGATCACCACCCAGAAAGACAATATCTGCCGCTTCTGATGCTGCGGTTTGTTCTTCATTACTGAATACCATGCCCACATCAGCCAATGCGAGTGCTGGGGCATCGTTGATCCCGTCGCCAACCATGGCAGTCACCTCTCCACCAGCTTTGAGTGCAGCCACACCATCTTTTTTTTCTGTTGGCGAACAGTCTGCTTTGAGCGTGAGGTATTCTCGAATATCACCAAGTTGTAAGAGAATTTTTTCAGCATTTTCCTTTTTGTCTCCAGTAAAAATATGAATCTTGACACCGAGCTGATGAATTTCTTTGAGAATATCAGTAGAATCTTGTTTGAGTGTATCTTCAAATTCAATGCGAGCAACAATCTCTCCTTCGCGTTTTAGTTCTACTGCATTGATATCATGGCTTTGTTCCATCTTGCTGATGTGGTAGCGGACATCTTCGACAATAGCAGAGATACCAACACCTGTTTCTTCCATAATATCTCGTGCACTGAGTTGTGTACTATTCTTTTCACGTGCTGCATCAACAATTGCTTTTGCGATGGGGTGAAGTGAGTTTCGTTCTATTGCTTCCGCAATCTGAAGAGCATGATCTGCGTCCATGCTATTGTCCAGCATCACGATGTTCGTCACTGTTGGTTTTCCAAGGGTGAGTGTTCCTGTTTTATCAAAGATAAAGGTGGTCACGCGCGCAAGTACTTCGAGAGCAGAGAGGCGTTTTACAAGGACACGACGTTTTGCTGCTGCATTCATACCACCAAAGAGTGCGATCGGAGTTGCGAGAATGAGTGGACATGGTGTTGCGACGACCAATACCGCAAGGACTCTGCCAATATCGTGAGAAATGAGATACGCAAATGTTGCGATGACCAACGTAATGATAGTAAAGATCGTACTATAGCGATCTGCAAGACGAATGAGCGGTGCTTTTTCTTGTTGTGCCTCTTGCACCATGCCAATAATTTTTCGATATGTTGATTCGTCATCTGTTTTTGTGACGAGGACAATCATGACGTCTCCCATATTCACAATACCACTGCGGATTTGGTCACCTTTCAATTTGTCCAGCATGTAGGGTTCTCCTGTGAGGGATGATTCATCGGTGAGGGCTGTGGTCGATTCTAAGACGCCATCGAGTGGCACGACTTCTCCTTTGCGAACCAAAATGCGTTCGCCCACAACAACAGAGGCAATGGCAACTTTTGTGGTATGGTCATCTGTTGAAAGGCGCATGACTTCTTTTGGAATACGATCGCTGAGAGCGGTGAGGGATTGTTGTGCTTTTGTCATGCCGTATTCTTCTAGCTGTGTGCCACTCGACAACATGAGGACAATAACCAGTGCAACCAGATATTGCCCAGTGAAGATAGAGACAAGAATCGCAAGAATCGCAATATAGTCGAGGGCAAATTGTTTTCGCAAAAATGCCGTGACTGTCTCAACAATCATCTTCCAACTACCCATAACGACAAGAATCAGTGCAAGAAATATTGCTATAGTGCGATAATGGAAAATATTGTTGAGAAGCAGGTACGCGCCAATACCAAAAAAGACGATAATCGGGATCGCAAAAATGTGTAGAGTATGTTTAATATTCATAACTAAATATATGGAGGTATCTCCTCGCTGTAGATGTATTCTACCTGTTTAAGAGGGAAAAGAGCAAGGTGGATGATATAAAAAAATGCAAAGACCCACCTCGAAGAGATGGGTCGTGTGTGTCAGCGCCAGCCCGGCGGTATGCCGGTGGGCGCATCTTAATGCTACTTTCTCAGGGTACAAGAGGATTGACGTGCACCCGTGTCGATCCTCATGGTCTGCTGGAAGGTGACGTTGCCGTACTCGTCTTTTTGCCAGTAGTACCAGCGGTAGGTGCAGTAGTTACCTTCCTGCGTGGTAAGGCCGACCTTAATATGTGTGTCATCTGGGTCTGCACCCATGATGATCAAGTTCCCTTCCTTGTATTCGTACCAGCATCCTGGCTTGATGTTTGGTTGGGATACCATCTGCCAGATTGTGGACAGGTACTGCTGCTCTCTCATCTGATCGAGCTGCTGATCCATGTCGGTGACCTGGCGGTTGAGCTGTTCGAAGCGCTCGAGCGTCACGAAGTTCGTGGTGCTGCAGGCGGAGGTGGCGAGGGTGAGAATGGCGGCGGCGAGGATCTTCGAGAACATGGTTCCTCCTGTGGTGATGCTCGGTTTGACCCAGCTTTTTTGGACAAAAAGTTTTTGCTCAAAAAGTCTGGGTCAAAAGTATCTCAACATAGCATAAAAATGGTGCTGTGTCAATGTAATGAAGAAAAAAGGGTTGCTCTTCATTTTTTCCCATATTTCTGCTAGCATGTGCGCATATGTCGATACTCCTCCAGGTGAACAATCTGAAAAAGTCGTATGATATCGAGCCATTGTTTGATGGCTTGTCGTTGACCGTGTCTACGGGAGAGCATATCGGGGTGGTGGGAAGAAATGGGGCAGGGAAGTCGACGCTTTTCAAAATTATCATGGGTCTCGAGGAAGCAGAAGAAGGAGACGTGAAGATTCATCAGAGTGCACGCATCGGGTATTTGCGTCAGCAAGAAAATCCATTTGAGCTTACCGAGACGGTCATAGGTTTTCTCACGCGGTCGAGTGGCAAGGAAGAATGGGAATGTGCAAAAATGGCTGGACAATTTCATTTGAAAAAAACACAGCTCACGCGCGAGATAGGATCGTTTGCAGGAGGGTATCAGATGCGGGTGAAGATTGTAGCGATGCTTCTCGAAGATCCCAATCTCCTCTTGCTCGACGAGCCAACAAATTATCTCGACCTGTCGACATTGCTTCTTCTCGAACAATTTCTTCGATCGTTCTCTGGCAGTTTTTTGCTCATCTCTCACGACAGAGAATTTCTCAAGCGCACGTGCAACGAAACACTCGAGATTGCGCAGGGCAAAGCAAGTTTTTTCCCGCAGCCACTCGAAGCATATTTATTATATAAAGAACAACAAGAAGAATTTGCACGTAGATACAATAAAAAAGTTGCAAAAGAACAACGCCACTTGCAAACGTTTGTTGACCGATTTCGGTACACTGCATCAAAGGCATCGCAAGCACAATCAAAACTAAAGCAACTGCACAAACTTCAGACCATCACGATTGTGAATCCTATCAACACTGCAACGATTTATGTGCCACCGCTTCCCGAAAAAAAAGGAACCGCACTTTCTGTACATGAAATGACGATCGGATATCCAGATGTGACGGTTGCAAGTAATATCTCGTTTTACATCGAGCGGGGAGAGCATGTCGCGATCGTAGGAAATAATGGACAAGGAAAAACCACACTCCTCAAAACCATTGCCGGTGCACTCGAGCCACTTGCAGGATCATTCAAGTTTGGTGTGCATATTCGTATTGGGTATTATGCTCAGCATGTACCAGAAATGCTCAATCCAAAAGACCAGGTTGGCACGCACCTCGCGTACATGGCAGGACCAGATGTAAAAGATCAGGACGTCTTCAAAATGGCAGGCAATTTTCTTTTTCATGATGATGATTTGAAAAAACCAATTTCCGTACTCAGTGGGGGAGAAAAGGCACGGCTCTGTCTCGCAGGATTATTGCTCCAAAAAAATGATGTCCTTCTCCTCGACGAGCCGACAAACCATCTTGATTTTGAAACGGTGGAAGCGCTCGCAGAGGCACTCGGTGCGTCGAACACGACCATTCTCTTTGTGAGTCACAATAGAACCTTTGTAAACAACATCGCGACGAGTATTATCGAGGTGGGTGGTGGCAAGGTGCGACGATCGCTCCATGATTATGAAAATTATATTTATCATCTGAAAGAGCGTCTGCACATCGCCATGCCAGAGCTATTAGAAGAGGAAAAAACAACAAATGAACAGAAAGAACGACGCATTGAAATTCGTGAGGAGCTCAAGCAAGAAAAGAAACATCTGCATGATGCAGAAGTGCGGATGATGGAGCTAGAAAAAGAAAAGCAAGAGTTATTTGTCTGGTTTGAACAAAACCCGAATAGTTTTTCACGTATAAAAAAAGAGCAGGTAGATCATATCACCTACGAGCTCGAGGGAGTAGAGAAGGAGTGGCTTCTTACGCAGGAAAAGATTGATAGGATGGAAGGGGAGTTGGGGAGGTTGGTGTAGGGAAAAAACGCTATAAATAAAAAACATCCGCTCATACGAACGGATGTTTTTTGTATAGAAAGGGAAGTGAACGACTGGTTTACAAATCTGCTTCAATATTCGCTTCTGAATCAGATTCTGTATCTTCTTCAAGCGTATCTTTTGATGTTGAAATCGAATCCTCTGTACGTACCTGTGCCTTTACCTCAACATGTTCTTCATCCTTTTGTTCTTCTTTTTTGTTGTCATCTTTTTGACCTTCTGATCTCCTGTTGTCTGCATTGTCATTCTCATGATCTTCAACTTCTCGATTCATGTTTACTGTTGACGATGTGGAGGTATTAAATACTCGTGGTATGTCATCTTCTTCCGTATCAAAGTGCATGTTCAAATCTGTATTTGACGTTACACGAAGTAACAACTTTACGCGATCGAGCATCACTTGTGCTTTGTGATAGAGTTCGAACGCGTCACCATATTCACCTGCGAGAAGCTTTGTGTCTGCTTCCTGCTTTGTCGCTACAGCTACATCGAGTGCTGTTTGTGCAGCGAGCTGTTGTGTGCTACTGGTATTTGAAAAGGTAGCAAGTGCGCTTTGTGTATTTGCAATTTTTGTTTCTGTGACTTGTTTTGTTTGTTCCACTGTTTTTGATTGACGATCATCGTCTTGCTCTCCGAGCTTGTCTGCATAGTCAGCACGAACGCGTGCTTGTACTTCTGCTTTGTGATCAAGTGCATTCAAGATGGCAGAAATAGGACCGAGTTCCATGTGTTCATCTTCTGAATCACGTTGTGTGTCAGCTTCTTGCTCGCCCTCTCCTCTGCTGGTACTCGTGTTTACCACACCTGGATCTGTTGATGTCGTACTTGTTGTTGTTGCAACTTGTGCTGTTGCTTGTGTTTGTAATGTTTGGAATACTCGTTGCTGTACTTTGAGTAATGCTTCGAGTCTACTTTGAGCATTGGCAGCAGCTTCTAGATTTCCTTTTGCCTCGAGTTGTGCCATGAGTGATTCTGCTTTGTCCAAATGTTTGGTGAGTTGAGCAGAGATGTCTGTTGCAAGTTGGTCATTCAGCTTTCCGCTTGTCGCGAGTGTGGATGCTTCGTTTGATCTGCGTTCCGCTAGCGTGGTTTCCCATGCGGCTTTTGATTCTGTCCCCAATGCGAGTGCGCCTTGGACTTCTTCATTGATGTGTACTTTTACGGGATAGAGCACATCGCCTGGTAAGGCTCCTTGAGCGGCAAATACTGTGCCACCACTAAAAGCGGCAACGATGGCAAGAATGATTCCTGCAAACATACGTGTATGAGTTAGAACTAAGAATTGTGGGAAGTGTTTCCCTGTATGAATATTATGACGGATGGCATCGCTTTTTCTTACCGAAGCCAGATGTTCCTGTACAAACGAAATCATATCAGCACGCATGTCAGCGGCTTCTTTGTCAGATAATCTGATATGTTTGAATTGTTTCTTGAAGTGGTTCATACGATGTTCTTTGTGTTCAGGATGCGTGTTACTTGACGTTTTGCCCTCGAGATTCTTACTGAGATCACATTGACCGATTCTTCGGTCAGGATGGCGATTTCTTTTGGTTTCAGTCCTTCGACATATCTCAGGAGAAATGCTTCTCGGTAGATATCGTCCAGCGTATTGAGAATGTCCATGAGTTTTGCCATGGCAATATCACTATCAATCGTTTTTTCGAGGACGTGAGGCGCTACTGGTTGAAATCCGTCTTTTTCCATACGGTCGAGTGATTGTTCTTTCTTTTTTCTCGTATGGTCGATAATGCTGTTTGTGGCGATTTTGTAGAGCAGTGCTTTTGGGTTCTTCACCATGTTTCCTTTGCTCATGTAGTCCCATACGTTCATGAACGTATCTTGCGTCAAATCTTTTGCAAGCTCATGATTGTATACCCGAAAATAACAATGCCGAAAAATAGCATGTTGATAGGTATCGTACAGTTTCAAAAAAAGTTGTTCGCTCTTGTCGGGCGTTTCACGCATAAAAATATTCAAACGGATAGATATGGTATACCACATTTTGTGTATATACAATATCTCTCTAGCAATTTTTGAAGATAAATGTTAGGTAGTCCATCGTAGAGGATGTTGAAAAAATAGTATTTACAATTTCCACTCAAGAGGAAGTTTTCCTGTGAATGGGACATCTCCAAACAGAACATCTGCAATTCCTATTCCTTCAGAACCCGGAAGCCATACTGCGACAACGGCATCCCACGTGTCGACATAAGGGGCAATATCAAGCGGACGACCAGAAACAATAATCACTACAATTTTTTTACTCTGTGCTTTTACTGCTTCAATAGTTTCGATATCTTCTTCAGAAAGTGATGGGTGTGCATTGTCTCCCCAGCCTTCTGCATACGGCATTTCTCCTACAATCGCAATACCAACATCAGCTTTTTCTGTTTGTTTTGGAAATGATCCATATAGATCATACTGAATATGTGTGGTAGGGGAGACGGTATTTTTTATTCCCTCCAATATCGTTGTCCCGGGGATCCAATTTCCATCAATACCAGACCACTCTACTGTCCACCCACCAGATTGTCTTCCAATATTATCTGCGCTCGATCCTGCGATCAATAGAGACCTCACTTTTTTTGAGAGGGGAAGGACGTTATTGTTTTTTAACAACACCAGAGATTGTTGTACTGCAATTCGTGCAAGATCTTTGTGTTTTTTTGATCCGACGATGTCGAGGTCTGAGACGTTTGTTGGTGTTGTATCAAAAAGTCCTTTCTCAAATTTTACCGTGAGAATTCTCGTCACAGCATCATCAATCCGAGCTTCTGAAATATCGCCATTTTGTACGGCGCGGTGCATGATACGAGAGAATTGTGTGTAATCATAGGGAAGCATCACCATATCTACGCCAGCATTGATGGCACGAATGAGTGCTGTTGATTTATTCGATTCTCCCTCATATACGCCATACCAGTCTGAGAAAACAAATCCGTCAAAACCAAGCTCATCTTTTAATACATCTTGTATAAGATATGTGTGAAATATAATTTTTTCATTATTCCATTGATTGAGGCCAATCATAATTGATTTGGCTCCAGCATCAATGGCGGAGATAAATGGTGCAAGATGTGTATACCGCAACTCTTCTTCAGATACAGAAGCATTGCCTTGGTCGATAAAAAAATTTTTGTTTTCAGATGTTCCCCACTCGGACGCACCATTCCCGATAAAATGTTTTGCGCCCGCAAGCATCGTTGGTACCGTGTTCATACCTTCTATAAACGCTTGACCAAGTTCAGCAATGGTTTCTGTATTTGAACCAAACGTTTCATACGTTCGTCCCCATCTGACATCGTTTGTCACGTCAAGATTTGGAGAAAATATCCAATTGACACCAGTAGCTTCTGCTTCTTGTGCTGTTGCTATTCCAATTTTTTTTACGAGTTCTGTGTTGTTCGTTGCGCCAAGTCCGATAGCGTGTGGAAAAATGGTGGCTCCTGGCACATTGCTATGCCCATGATTTGCATCAACGCCATACAAGAGGGGAATTTGAAGACGTGTCATTTGGCTCTTTGTTTGAAATAACTGTATCATGTCTTGCCAACCTGTAGGACTATTGTCAGTGGGTTTTCCTCCACCACCACTCATAATGGCACCAAGTCCATACGTTGCAATGTCATTGGTATGTTTAAGACTATCTTTTTCAACAAGTGCCATTTGTCCTATTTTTTCTGCCAGACTCATCCTGCCGAGCAAATCAACAACTCGTTCCTCTGTGGAACGTGTTGCATCTTGATAGGGAAGATTCGTCGGGTGGCACGACACATCTTCATTCGAACACACGGTCACAAACTGTTCTCCTACCGGTACAGCGTTTTTCCAAAAGAAAACATACATCCCCATATAATAATGAGGATGGGGATCAGTATGAGAAAAAGGAGGCTCATACGTGATAGATGATATTGGGATGTTGAATATTTCATGAGAGAATGATACTTCGATGAAAGTATAACAGATTACTGGTTTTTGGATATATTAACTACGTCCAATTGTATCCAATTAATTTTATTCATTCAAAACTTCTATTTCTGGTTTGGGGGAGGGGGGGGAAGAGGGGAATGAAAGAGGTGAATTGCCCCGACAGAAAACATCTCTATTCAGTCTCATCAGAAAGTTTTTCAAACTTATCTATCATTGTGGAATTGCCTCGCGTCAATTTCTTTATAGTCAAATCTTCCGTTCTATTGTTAGCAAGACGAAGATTATTTTCTGACGATAATAGAGCATCTTTCGTTTTTTGAAGATGATCAATCGTCTTGTCTATTTCATCAATCGCGGTTTTAAATTTACGGCTAGCGAGGTCGAAATTTCTTGCAAAACCTTCTTTGAATTCATTTATCTTGTCCTCAAAGTTCGTAATGTCGATGTTTTGATTTCTTACCAAAGCAAGTTCCGCTTTATACTTGAGCGAGTTCATAGCTGCATTACGCAAGAGGGTGATAATTGGGATAAAAAATTGTGGTTGAACTACATACATTTTGTGGAATTTATGGGAAACGTCGACAATTCCAGTTTTGTATAGTTCATTTTCGTTTTCCAAAAGTGAAACAAGAACAGCATATTCACATTTCTTTTCGGTACGATCTTTATCAAGTTTATTGAAGAAGTCTTCATTTTTTTTCTTTGCATTTGTAGCGGTATCGTCACTTTCATTCTTCATTTCAAACATAATTGAGATAATCTCATTCCCAGCTTCATCATTTTCTCTATAAATATAATCGCCTTTGCTTCCAGTTTTTGAATCATTGTCTTTTTCAAAATAGGCGTTTTGAAAAGCAGTGGCACGTAGTCTGTTGAACTCTACTTCACAATGTTGCTCTAAGGTTTCACCGACCATTTTGGTTGAAAGTTTGCTCTTCATGTCCTTACGAAGTGCAATTTCCTCATCTTTCATTTTGATGATATCATCTTTAGTTTTAAGCTCTGTTGAAAACTTTTCCTGTAAAGTTTTTTCCAGTAGTTGTTTTTCGGTTTCTTTGTTTTTTAGGTCATTGGCTAGATCATCACGTTCTTTCTCAATCTTTTTAACTGCTTCGGTTACAGTAAGTTTTTGCTCTACTTCTGCTTTATCTAGTTTTGACTTCATTTCAGCAAGCTCGGATTCCTTCTTTGCCAATTGCTCCGCAAGATTACGGTCTTTTTCGGCTTTTAACTCTGCCAGTTCTTTATCTTTCTTTGCTAAATCTTCTTGAAATGTGTTTTTAAGATTGGATTCAGTAAGTTTAACAGCACTAGCTTTTTCTCTCTCGGCGATTTCTAACCGCTCATGCAGTTCTTTTTCAAATTGATGATCGCGAACTTGCTTTAGTATATCCGCAAATCCAGCTTCATCGACTTTGAAGACTTTTTCGCAATGTGGGCATTTTATATCTTGCATAGTTTTAAATTAATCATGTACTTACAACTTACCACCCGAAATATCAAAAAACCGCTCAAAGAAGCTTGTCAGTTTCTCCAAGACGCTCTCACGTTTTTTGGTGCGCTCACCAGTTGGAGAAAATCGAGATACGGGCGGTAAAACATCGACAAGGGCTGTGCCGGTTGTTGCTACGCTCCCGTCTCGGAAAGAATTTTTTACAAAGGTATAAGTAGCATCATGATCAAGATTTTCATTGGTAATAATTTGCTCTAATTCTTCAATCTTTTTCTTTTCCACAAACTTCTGCCAATCGTCATCAACCACTGAATGAATATCAAGTGAAGTGATAAACTGATTGATCAAATCTTTCTTATTTCGAAGTTCAATACTTGAATCTATCGCTTTATTGATATCAACCAAAATATCACGATTATTGTTATGGTCTTCATGGTATCTTTTGATGAGCCCCAATACAAAATCAATATTTATTTCTACTTGTTTGATAAGCTCCATCTCAAACACCAAGTCATCGTTAATATTTTCTTGATCAACCTCGATGCTTTTGCGAAATTCATTGTAAAGATCAATGTACATACTGTGATAATCCTGAACATCACGCTCCGTTAAAATCTCGTTGCCGGTAAATTCGTCAAAAGTTGTAAGAATATTGCGCACTCGCAAAATCCCACCATAGAGTTTGATAAAATCTTTTTGATTTTGCTCGCCTACAATTTGCTCACCAACTGGGAATTTTTCCAAGAGTTCTGACACCAGACTTGCGTACCCGCGCACTTCCTTATTGACGTCTTTGTAGCCGTTGTAATACTCCTCGTATGATTTGAGAAGCACGACACCGCCAGCTTCTTTGTCGCCAAAAAGAGCGATAGATTCATTCGTCGCTTTCTCTAGGTTACGAAAGCAAACAATGTTTCCAAAGGTCTTTACGCTGTTTAAAATGCGATTGGTGCGCGAAAATGCCTGCAAGAGTCCATGCAGTCTCAAATTTTTATCCACCCAAAGCGTGTTCAGTGTTGTGGCGTCAAAGCCAGTCAAAAACATATTGACCACAATCAGAACATCAATCTCACGGTTTTTCACTCTCAAGCTCACATCTTTGTAATAATTTTGAAACTTATCCGATGAAGTATCAAAAGAAGTGCCAAACATCCCATTGTAATCAGTAATTGCACTATCCAGAAAATCACGGGAACTCACATCAAGCCCGCTCGTATCCTCAGAGTTTTCGTCAATCATTCCATCGGCATCTTCATCGTTTACGCCAAAGCTGTAAATCGTTGCGACCTTAAGTTGTTTATCACTTGGTACATCTGTAAGTTGTTTTTTAAACTCAGCATAATACTTTTTTGCCACGTCAATAGACGAAACGGCAAAAATAGAATTGAACCCTGCCAACCTGCGATCTTTCAATTTATAAAAACTATTTCGCTTGGTCTTTTGGTCAAAATGCTCGCGAATATAGCCCACAATATTCGCCAGTCTTTCCGGTGAAGCCAGCACCGCCTCACGGTCAATATCTCGCACCTGTGCGTCTTCAATATTCTCCGCTTCTCGAACTGTAGAAACATAATCAACCTTAAACGGCAAAACATTTTTGTCAGCAATTGCATTCACGATTGTATAGGTGTGCAATTTTTCACCAAAAGCTTGCTCTGTAGTTTTCAAATCCGGTCGTCCACCGGCAGACGCATTCATGGCAAAAATCGGCGTACCGGTAAAACCAAACAGGTTGTAATTCTTGAATGTTTTGGTAATAGCGGCGTGCATATCACCAAATTGCGAACGGTGACACTCGTCAAATATCAAAACAACATGACCATCAAAAATAGTATGCCCGGAATTACGCCCAATAAAACGATCGAGCTTCTGAATAGTGGTAATGATAATTCGAGCGTTTGGATTTTCCAGTTGTTTCTTCAAAATTGCCGTACTGGTATTGCTA
>MNVD01000024.1 GCA_001871445.1 Candidatus Magasanikbacteria bacterium CG1_02_41_34 | reverse complement strand
CTGTATAAGAAAATGTACGTGATCTAAATCTGTCCCTATCTCCACGTAAAATATCTCATACCGCTTTGATATCTCTAGACACACTTCCTTCAGTGTCTGTGGAACACCTTTGATCAGTACTTTTCTCCTATACTTCACTGGACACACTAGATGGTACAAAATCTGGGTTTTATTGTGACTTTTTTTGATGTGCTCGGACATATGTTCGATTGTACCATATATCCTCGGACAGCCGAGCAAGCTCCCCTGTCTTCTTTAAGAATAAAAAACATACATCAAGATAAAAGACGTCCTTTATAGGACGTCTTTTCGTATACTTGCAAAATAAAAGCAAGATCGTTACACTACTGCTACCTACTCATAATTCATAGTATATGAAGAAATTTGCTTCTTTTGGAGGAATGCTGGCATTCACACTCTTATTGGTAGGGGCAGGATGTAGCAATACCACAACACCCTCAAACCAGGATACCTCCACAGACTCACCATCAAAAGACGGCTCTACGGTTGAACAACAAACGGCAACAGGTTATAGCATCCAACTCAAAGCAACTGCCGTGGGTGCACGACAAGTCAAATTTGAATGGGAAATGAATGGAAACCTCACCGAACCAACACGATTTATCCTTCTCAGAAGTGAAAACGCAAACCCAACACATGATGGCAACACATACTGGTTTCGCCAACCAGGCAACCGCCATTCTGCAACATGGGTAAACCTTCCACCAGGAGAACAACACTTCCGTATTTGTACGAGCAATGACGGAGACGAATGTGTTATCTATAGCGATGACATTACACTCGAAATTCTCTCTGGACCAGCACCAATTCAAATACAAAAAGAAACAGCATCGCCTACAACCGAAAATACGACTGACGACATGACATCGGTAGAACCAACCCCACTCGAAACTGAATATGCAATCAGTGACACAACGTCGACAGAAGAAATGACACTTATCGAAGAAGTGACGACGACCACACCAGAAATGGAAGTACCAACGACTGACACCATAAGTACAGAAAGCATGAGTACGTCTACAGAAGAAACAATGACGGAAACCTCAACAACGACAGATTCTTCAACAAGTACAAATTCATAAATTAGTATATAAAAAAGAGAAGCCCCGCAGCGATAATTCGCTACGGGGCTTTGTTGTCGTTGTGGAGCCTCGACTGAGCTACCTAGTAGAGGTGGATGACCCTGGGTGGGACCAGGCCTGCCCACCTGAGCTGAGCCGCCGGGCGTTGCTCCTTGCTCGCCATCTTGGCGAGGTGCTTCGCGAGCCGATCGCCAGTGAAGGAACTGGTGTCCCAAGAGCTGTCACCCGTGAGCTTCACGAGCTTCGCCTCGAGATGCGGGAAACGCTGCTGGACCATCGAGATCGTGGTCACCTCCTCGACGCCGGCAGTCGAGGGATCGCCCGGCAGACCATCACCGATCATGGGGAATCCACCGCCACGGTAGAGAAACTCAGAGTTCCACATCGAGAGCGTGTTCCACGGCACTTGACAACCAGTCGCCTCGTGGATGACACGCTCGCCCTTGTAGTCGTGTCCCTGGAGCACAGCACCGACCACGAGCGTCTGCATGTCCATGTGATCGACGAGCGTGTCGACGATCTCGTCAGTCAGCTGAACCTCGACGCTCGCGCTGAGGAAGTTCATTCCCTTCGCAATGTCGCCCTGCGCCATCCCGAGGATGGCGTTCAGGGGCTGGACAAACCTGCCCCAGGGCGTGACGGGGAAGATGACGATCTTCGCCAGCTCAGCATCCAACTCCAGGGAGAGTGCTCCAGAGACATCCTTGTCGCTATTGACAGCGACGTAGACACTCGAAACACCTGCGTAGAGGGCGCTATCGATGAACTGCACGAGCTTCTCGAGCGAAGCTTTCGCTTTGCTCGGGTCCGTCTCGAAGAACCTGGTACCGACGAAGAACTCCACGGCATACCTCCTGCTGTGTGCCGGGTGAAGAGACAATGAACAGCCCTGTTGCTGATCTCTGTCTTTTATCTACGTAACTATTTTGTTTACCCATATAAAAGACAGAGATACCTCTAATTTTCAACGAACATCAGCATAGAAAATGCATCTCAAAAAGACACATTCTACGTATACTGAATATATGAAACTAACACAATATACGGTATTTGTCAATACCGTACCCAATGTCAATCGTATTATTTCTTTTTCTTCACACCTATTTTCTCCCTCGCAGACAACTCTCGTATCTCGTCACGAAGTATAGCAGCAACTTCAAATTCGAGATTCTGCGCGGCATCTTTCATGTTCTTTTGTTTATCTTTGATAATTTCCCCTATCGATCGTGCATCACCTATCATATCAAGACGTGCAATTTCTTTGATGCGTTGATTTCTTGCTTTTTTCGCATGTTGATTTGTTGACGGTGAAAGCCCAAATTCTTCCAAAATATTGCGAATACTTTTTTCAATTGTTTTTGGCGTAATGCCATGTTTTTTATTGTATGCAAGTTGTTTTTCTCGACGACGATCGGTTTCATCGATTGCTCGCTCGATAGAACCTGTCATATGATCAGCATAAAGTACAACCTGTCCATTCACATTTCGTGCTGCACGTCCTATTGTCTGAATCAGACTTGTTTCACTCCGCAAAAATCCTTCTTTATCTGCATCAAGAATAGCCACAAAAGACACTTCTGGAATATCAAGCCCCTCTCGAAGCAAGTTGACTCCGACAATAACATCGACTTCTCCTTTGCGAAGCGAGGTGATGATTTCAATACGTTCTATGGTAAGAATATCACTATGTAAATATTTTACTTTTACCCCTCGTTCCTGCAAATATTCTGTCAAATCCTCGGCCATACGCTTTGTCAGCGTGGTGACGAGCGTTCGTTCTTTTTTTTGTATACGTTCTTGAATACGTTCTATTACATCATCTACTTGAGAAAGATTTCCATCTTTTTCAGTCACAGGACGAATAATCACTTCTGGATCAATAAGCCCTGTTGGGCGGACGATTTGCTCGGCGATATTGGTACTCACTTCTCGCTCGTAATCACTAGGAGTCGCAGAAACATACACGACATCTTCGATACGTGCATCAAATTCTTCAAAACGAAGTGGACGATTGTCTCGCGCACTTGGTAAACGGAATCCATTGTCAACAAGTGAATCTTTTCGAGCACGATCACCATTGTACATCGCTCGAACTTGTGGAACAGTCACGTGTGATTCATCTATGACTGTCAAAAATGAACGTGACCCATATTTAAAATAATCAATCAGGGTAAACGGTGGTTCACCTTCATCACGTCCTTCAAAATGTCGAGAATAATTTTCAATACCATTGCAATAGCCAACATTTTTGATCAATTCAAGATCGTGCGACACACGACGCTTGAGTCGTTCATATTCAAGCACTTTTCCCTGTTTTTTAAATACAGCTAATTGCTCTTTGATTTCTGCATCTATACGTATCATTGCGCGCTCACGTGATTCTGAACTCATGACATAATGCTTTGCAGGAAACAACCACAGATCTTCCTGTTCTCGTTTCACTTTTCGCGTCACAGGGTCAATTTGTTCAATCCGAGCAATCCCCTCACCCACTTCAAGTCTATAAATCATTTCTTCATTTACGGGCATCATTTCAAAGACCTGTCCACGCATACGAAACGATCCTCGCACAAGGTCTGCATTGGTTCTCTCAAATTGCATTTCAACCAATTGTTGCATCACCGCTCGACGATCAAGACGCTGTCCAACTTCGAGATGGAGCACAATTTTTTCATATTCTGTCGGTGAACCCAAGCCATAAATGGCAGAAACTGATGCTACAATAATGACATCTTCTCGAGTCAAAAGGGCTTGTGTACAAGCATGACGAAGTCTATCAATTTCTTCATTAATCTGCGCTTCTTTTTCTATATACGTATCACTCGATGCTATATACGCTTCGGGCTGATAGTAATCATAATAACTGACAAAATATTCTACTGCATTGTCTGGAAAAAACTCTCGAAATTCATTGCAAAGCTGTGCTGCAAGAGTTTTATTGTGTGCGATGACGAGTGTTGGCTTTTGTACTTCTTGAATCACGTTTGCAATGGTAAAGGTCTTTCCAGAACCAGTTACACCGAGCAGTGTTTGTCGTTTATTTCCTTTTTGAATACCAGAAACCAACGACTTGATTGCCGTTGGTTGATCTCCTGCAGGTTTATAATTTGAATGCAATGTAAATTTCATATTCGAAGAAGCAGTCTCTCATGCAAACAACATTTTGTCAATGATCTACTTCACTTCCACACTCTCTCCAAACTCAGGAACAAATGTCTCGACACCATAGCGCTCCTGTGTCTTCTGCGCAAGAGCGGTCGCAGCAGGCTCCTCACCATGAACAAAACAAATCTTCTTTGGTGCAGTGCCGCTGCTACCAATCCAATCAAGCATTTTGTTCTGATCGCCATGCGCAGAGAGTGCCCCAATAGCTTTGATTGTACAATGTACAGCAATATCTTCATGAAAAATTCGGACATGTGGTGCACCTTCATATAATTTTCTTCCCAGGGTTCCTTGTGCCTGATAACCAACAATAATCAGTGTTGACTTTGGATCAGATAAATATCGCATTGCGTGATGCATAATGCGCCCACCATTCATCATCCCAGAACCAGCAATAATCATTTTTGGTGTTGGTGCAGTATTAATGGCTTTTGATTCTTCTACCGTGCGAGTAATGGTGAGCTGTTTAAACTTAAAAAAATCATTCCCTTCCATATGCTTTTCTTTCGCTTCTTTATCATAATATTCTGTGTATTTAGTATATGTCGGCAACGCATCAATCGCAAGCGGGCTGTCGAGGAATATCGGAAAACGAGGCAATGTGTTATCTTCCTCTGCCATTTCATCAAGCATATACAATATTTCTTGTGTTCGCTCGAGAGAAAAAGCTGGCATCATAATAGTGCCACCTCGCACAACTCCTTCTTTTACCAAATCTAAAAGAATATCTTTTCTCATTTTTTTATCTTCATGCACTCTATCACCATACGTTGATTCACAAATAAGCAAATCCACAGGACTCAGTGATTCTGAATCTTGCAAAATAGGCACGTTTTCATTTCCCATGTCACCAGAAAAACCGATTGTTTTTCCATCGGCAGTAAGTTCGATAAATGAAGAGCCAAAAATATGTCCAGCATCTTTGAGTACGACGGTCGCGCTCCCAATAGTAAACGACTTACGATATGATTGTGCATGACATTGGGACATTGCTTTTTGAACATCTTCCTCGGTATACAATACAGGCTCCCCTGTTTTTTTATTGTTGTATTTCATGATATGGTATGCATCTTTCCAGATGAGCGCTGCCAATTCCAATGTACCGTCTGTTCCATAAATAGGACCACGGTATCCATCGCGAACAAGTTTTGGGATACGACCCGTATGATCAAGATGTGCATGACTGACGACGACAGCATCAAGGCTCGCAGGATCAAATCCAAAATCTTCATGATTTTTTTCTTCATTAAATTGTCCACCTTGAAACATCCCACAATCAAAGAGAATCTTTTCACTGTTTGTTTCAATAAGATGACAGGATCCCGTGACTTCATGTGCAGCACCAAAGAAGGTAACTTTCATATAGATAACTAATAACAAGTGAGATATATAGTCTATCATACCTGACCTTCACCCATATGTACAAATAGACACTTTTCTGCTATCATAGCTTATATTTGCATACATTTTTATGCCTCGAGAAGTAGACGAGATCCAAATCCAAGGGCCACCAATAGATGAAATACGAAAACGATCATCTTGCCTCAAGAGAAGCTGTGGGACCTTGTTAGGTATCATTATTGTACTTTTGATGGTGTTCAGCTTGTTGATCCATCTTGTCGTCAGTCCAAACACAAAAAAATTATCAACGATCCCAACAGATTTTCCAGCAGGAATACCACTCTATGATAATGAAAATATTGATGCTATTACATACATCTCAGGAAAAGAACGCGGACAAGCAATAGAACTCCTCGCGTTTGTTCCAAAAGCAATTCTTTCTCCACTCATTCTTGCAATAGAAAGTGCAGACGAAGCAGCGGGAGCAGACACCGAAACACTCTGGGAATCCTTTATCCGTATTCTTGGCACTCCACTTGCAGATCATCGACAGGTAGTCACTATAGAGTGGTCGGAACTCCAAGCAGCACCTGCCTTCATCCAATCGTACTATCGTAGTGCACTCACGAATGCAGGATACGAGGAAACTTCCGAACAACATCCAAATCGAGTACGCTTTGTAGACGAGTATGGGACAACTGTTACTGTTGATGTTCACGACAATGGCAATGCTCAAGATGGTACAGATTATGCTATACTAAAAATATATTATCGTGGTAAGTAAGCACTCGTATGGCTATCAAAGTGATTACACAACAAAACCTGACATGGATCAATATCGATCGCATCGATGAAGAAGCACTGACCTATCTCAGAACAAATCACAACTTTCACCACCTTGATATCGAAGACATTCAAAGTGAAAGTCAGACACCAAAGGTAGATGCATACAAAAATTACCTCTTTGTCATCCTCCAAGTACCTCACTGGCAAGGAAATACAAAAACAATTGTCCCACTCGAAGTTGACTGTTTTATCGGAGAAAATTTCTTGATTACAATTCAAAATACCAAAGTAAAAGAAATGAAAAATTTCTTTTACAAATGCATGAAAAATAGACAAACAAAAAAAGAATGGATGAGTGGAACATCTGGATTTTTGTTTTACCACGTTCTTGAATCACTGTTTCAAAATTCCAGAAGCACTCTGAATAATATCGGCAAACAAATTTCAAAAATGGAAACGAATGTATTTTCTGGAGAACGAAATCCAAACATTGTTCAAGAACTCGCCGTCCATAGACGAAATGTCCTGAGCTTTAGACGCATCATCGATCCACAACGGTACGTCATAGCAAATTTGTCGCACATGAGAAAACCCTTCATGAGTGAGGATTTGAATGTGTACTTCGATAATGTTGTCGACTACCTGAATAAAATTTGGGTAATCCTTGACACATACCGAGATACTGTTGACGGATTGCATGTGACAGTAGAATCTTTGATTACGCAACGAACAAATAAAGTAGTGGGGACACTTACTGCAATTTCTGTAGGACTTTTGCCGCTCACACTTCTCTCAGGTATTTATGGAATGAATATCGACAATCTTCCTTTTGCCCATCACCCCTTTATGGTCTGGACAATGTTTGCAATGTTGACGTTAGTAATATTATTATCACTATACATCATGAGACGAAAAAGTTGGTTGTAATAACATGATAAAACGCCTCTTCAACAATACCCAATCGTCCATTACTGGCGCTGCCATCATTCTCGGTGCTGCGTCTTTTTTGAGTCGCATTATGGGTATTGTCAGAGATCGTATTTTTGCACACCAATTTGGTGCTGGTGATGTTCTCGATGCCTACTATGCAGCATTTCGAACACCAGACCTCGTATACAATCTTCTTATTGTCGGGGCATTGTCAGCAGGATTTATCCCTATTTTTTTAGAGTTAAAAGAAAAAAATAAGAAGGAAGCATGGCTTGTTACCAATAGTGTGCTCAACATGATTGCTATAGGTTCACTGATCATTTGTTCACTCCTCTTTTTGTTTACACCAAGTATTATCCATACAATCGTTCCTGGATTTAACGCTGACAAACAAGCACTCACAGTGATGCTTTCACGAATCATGTTTATAAGTCCTATCATCCTTGGTGTTAGCAGCCTTGTCAGTGGTGTGTTACAATCCTACAAATCATTTCTTATCTACAGCCTCACCCCAATCATGTACAATCTTGGCATTATCATAGGCGCGTTATTTTTTGTTCCACTGTGGGGTGTTACAGGACTTGCCTATGGAGTACTCCTCGGTGCCGTCTTACATCTCCTCATTCAGCTTCCTACGTTTTTCAAACTTGGATTTCGATACCATGCTGTCATGAACATTGCAAATGTTTCTGTCAAAAGAATTTGGAAAATGATGATTCCACGTACATTGAGTCTCGCCACAGCACAAATAAATCTACTCGTCATTACCATGATGGCCTCAACGCTCGGCACAGGCAGCATCACCATTTTCAATTTTGCAAACAACTTGCAATACTTTGCTGTTGGTATTATTGGCATTTCGTTTGCCGTCGCCGCATTTCCATCACTTTCAGAAATGATTGCAAAAGGAAAACAGTCTGATATGATCGATCAACTAATACGGACAACGAGACAAATTCTTTTTTTCATTTTACCAATGAGCATCATATTTCTCATACTGCGAGCACAGATTGTGAGAACAGTTCTTGGAAGTGGCGCATTTGATTGGAATGACACTATCTTGACAGCAGACACGCTCGCTTTTTTTTCTTTATCACTTTTTGCCCAGGCACTCATTCCCCTCTTGGCGCGCGGTTTTTATGCCATCCAAGACACATGGACACCATTTCTGATTGGCGTTTCAAGTACACTCGTCAATATTCTTGCAGCAATGTATTTGAAAGATATCTATGGCGTCCGTGGTCTTGCATTTGCGTTTAGTATTGCCGCGATATTCCAGGGTGCAATGCTCTGGTTTTCTCTCAGGCACAAAGTTGGACCAATGAAAGAAAAAACTTTGCTTCTCTTTCTCGGTAAAATTACGTTTGCCACAATGATCATGGCAATCCTTATGCAATATTTGAAAGCTCCCCTGTCGACCATCGTAGACATGACACGCCTCTGGGGAATTTTTCTCCAAGGACTTGGCGCAGGGACTGCGGGTATTGCAATATACATCTTACTCACATGGCTACTCGGCATAGAAGAAGTCCATATTATGAAGAAGGCATTCAAAAAACGCTCACTCAAACTTGCCACAGTCGAAGCTTCTATCAATGAACCGGATGAGGTGTAATATCGTGTAACAAAAAACCACGAACAAATGTTCGTGGCTTTTTGAAACTGGCCGACGTACATTGTACGTCGGCCTAGGTGATTACCCCCCCAATGGCATAGGACTGACTTATTACTTACGGCCGACGACAGCGTCATAAATCTCTTGAGGGAACCCCCATATGTCCCCCAATCCAATCACTGTCAGCCACATCCTTCTGGGTTGATTAAGTGTTGCACCGGTAAAATTTGCATCGGTGAGATTTGCGCCAGTGAAATTAACTCCGCTGAGATTCGCGTCACTGAAATCCGCACCACGGAGATCTCTCCCACTAAAATCTGCACCAGCGAGATCTACACCAACAAAATTAACACGGGTGAAATCCACACCACGGAGATCTGCACCACGGAGATCTGCGTGGCTCAAATCTGCTCCAACAAGTTTTGCATGCCAGAGATTTGCACCACGTAAATTCGCACCGCCAAGATCGGCTCCAGTGAGATCCGCCTGGTTCAAATTTGCTCCAACAAGTTTTGCATGCCAGAGATTTGCACCACTGAGTTTTGTGCAGTAGAGATCTGCATCAGTAAAATCTAAACATCTGAGATCAGTCCCCGTAAGATCAGATTTAGCGAAGTCCACCCGAACGAGCGTTACTTTATAAAAACTCACACCTCTTAGATCCAGTCTAGACAACGTTTTACCCGTAAAATCCCAATGATGATATCCTCGATGCCTATACTCAACCTCATCTAAGTACGCTTGTTTCTGTTTCTCGTATTCTTTATTCTTCCCTTGACGGAGAAGATCAACAAGTACACGATCCTCTGACATGACAGCCCCCCCTACGACACATATGCCTTTCTCTCGCACAATGCATTGGAAAGTTCATCTTATTTATAACATCAAACAGGCCTTCTGTCAACCCTTGCCAAGACATCAAAAATTCGCTACACTACGGCCATATCTTCCTTCAGAAGGACCTTATTTTTATGACAGACAAGATCAGAAATTTTTGCATTATCGCCCATATCGATCATGGCAAATCGACCCTCGCAGATCGGTTTCTTGAAGTTACCGGCACGATCGACAAACGCAACATGAAAAACCAACTGCTCGACACCATGGATATCGAACAAGAACGTGGCATCACGATCAAACTTCAACCAGTCCGCATGCTTTATCAAGGACATATTTTGAATCTCATTGATACGCCAGGCCACGTCGATTTTTCATACGAAGTCTCTCGTTCACTTGCTGCAGTAGAAGGAGCAATTCTTCTCGTCGATGCAAGCCAAGGTGTACAAGCACAAACGATTGCAAACTTGTATCTTGCTATCGAACAAAACCTCACCATTATTCCCGTCATGAATAAAATTGATTTGCCAAATGCAAATCCAGAAAAAGTTGCAGAAGAAATAATTCACCTGATCGGCTGCAAACGTGAAGATATTCTCAGTTGTTCGGGCAAAACAGGAGAAGGCGTGCCTGAACTTCTTGCAAAGGTCATAGATAGTGTTCCCGCACCACTAGACACAAAAGCATTACCAGCTCGCGCTCTTATTTTTGATTCTTTTTTTGATGATTACAGAGGAGTGATTGCATCGGTGAGAATGAAAGATGGCGCATTGAAAAAAGGAGATCGGATCAAATTTATGGGCAGTGGCAAAGTCGCCGAAGCACTCGATATTGGACATTACGCTCCACAGATGGTATCTGATCCCATGCTTGAAAATGGACACACAGGATATGTGGTGAGTGGACTAAAAGAAATAGGCAACGTTCGTGTGGGTGATACTATTACCCTTGAAAAAGCACCAGCGACATCACAACTTCCGGGATACAAAGAAGTAAAACCAATGGTCTTTGCAGGCGTTTTTCCAAACGAAGGAGATGCGTATAGTGAGATGCGAGACGCCATGGACAAATTAAAATTAAATGATTCTGCCCTCTTTTTTGAACCAGAACATTCACAAGCACTTGGCTTTGGTTTTCGCTGTGGTTTTCTTGGCATGCTTCATCTTGAAATTTTTCAAGAACGGCTTCGACGTGAATTTGATATAGATATTATTGCCACAGTACCAAGTGTTGCCTACCATATTTTCAAAACTAATGGTACAGAGATCACCATCAAAAGTCCACAAGATCTTCCGGATGTACAACAGATAGAACACATCGAAGAACCATGGATGAATGTCGACATCATAGTACCAGAAAATTTTATTGGAAATGTCATGAGCCTTGTGGCAGAACGAAAAGGGATATATGCAAATACCGAATACCTAAGTACAGGTTCATCACAACGAGCCATGCTTCATTATCAAATGCCGTTAGCATCGCTTATCACAGATTTTTATGATAAGCTAAAAAGTGTCTCGAGTGGCTATGCATCCATGAATTATGACTTCAAAGATTATCGAAAATCTGATGTAGTCAAAATGGATATTTTGATCGCAGAAGAAGCAGTCGAAGCACTGTCACTGCTCGTCTGGAGAGATGAAGCACATAATATCGGCAAAAAAATTGTAAACTCACTCAAAGATACCCTTCCTCGACAACAATTTGTGATCAAAATACAGGCAACAATTGGAGGGAAAGTAGTTGCAGGAGAAAAAATTTCTGCGCTAAGAAAAGATGTTACGGCAAAACTATACGGTGGAGACGTGACACGAAAAAGAAAACTTCTTGATAAACAAAAAAAAGGAAAAAAGAAAATGATGGCCATGGGAAAAGGAAAAGTAGATATTCCAACAGAAGCATATCTCGCAGTCTTAAAACGCTAATCATTCATGTTTTTTTATATGGATATAAAACTTTTTGTCACAGGAGGTACATTTGATAAAGAATACAACGAACTCACAGGAGAACTTGTCTTTAACAATACACACATTTTGGAAATGCTCAAACGGGGCAGATCAAACGTAAATATTGAGGTGAGAACCCTCATGATGATCGACAGTCTCTTCATGACACGCGAAGATCGTCTTATTATTCTCGATCATTGCCAAAAGACAGAAGAAGACAAAATCGTCATTACCCACGGGACAGATACCATGGTCGAAACAGCACAACTCCTTGCATCGGATATTCAAGACAAAACAATTGTACTCACAGGAGCCATGATTCCATATACGTTCGGGAGCTCTGATGGACAATTTAATCTCGGTAGTGCGATTGCCTTTGTCCAAACACTCGAACATGGTGTGTATATTGCGATGAATGGAAAATATTTCCAGTGGTCAAATGTCAAAAAAAATAAGCAAACCGGTGTTTTTGAAGAACTCTCATCTAACTAATATCTTTATGCAACACAAACATGTTCGTATCTCATGGATTATTCTCTCTACTATCGCAATCTTGAGTATGATTTTTTTTAGTATCCTTCCAGCATTTTATAGCTAACACCCCCATGGCAGATATTCAAACATCACATAAAGAACTTCACCCACATCACGTCTATCAGTTAGAAGTGATATTTCTTTTTTTTATTGGATTTTGTCTTTTCTTTGCGTACTTTCTTATTATGGAATACTATAGACTGGATATGGCTGCCGCCCAGTGGTATTTTGTAGCTCCATGGACTGCCGCATATACCCTCTGGTGTATGAAACTCAGGACAAAAATACCCTCAAACGAACGCATTTCTCCACTCAAACGACCGATTATTCACTGGATGCTCTTAGGTATTCTTCTTCTCGCATATCAACTCCAACCAGTAAACCTTGTAAGACTATATAGCTTTGATATTACCTTTTTTATCTTTACGATTTTTCTCGCAGATTCCTACTGGGATTTCATTTAGAAAATTATTTGTTGCATATGGAAAAACAATGGTCAGTTCTAGATACGACACCACAATCTTTTCTAAATGAGCATCCCGAATTGCCACCAATCGTGGCAACATTGTTGTTTCACCGAAATTTGTTGCAGCAGAAAGATATTGATATTTTTCTTGGGCCAGATTATAGCCGCGATGTACACGATCCATATTTATTTCAACATATGGAAAAAGCGGTTGCACGTATCAATACAGCGATGACAAACAATGAGCATATCACTGTCCATGGAGATTATGATGCGGACGGAGTATCTGGTGCTACTATTCTAACAACCATGTTTCGGGCGCTTGGGTATGAAAATACGGATATATATATTCCTCATCGTGAAACGGAAGGATATGGATTGAACATGAAAACGGTAGAGCATCTTCATGCACTAGGGACAAACCTTATTATTACCTGTGACTGTGGTATTAGTAATACACCAGAAGTTGCGCTGGCAAATGAGCTGGGTGTTGATGTAATAATTACCGATCACCACTCTATTCCAGAAATACTCCCAGCAGCAGTTGCGATTATTCATCCAAAAATTGATGGGGAACCATATCCCGATAAAACACTCGCTGGTGGTGCTGTAGCATTTAAAGTCCTTCAAGCAATGTTCAAAAAACATGCAGAAACTCATGAGACACTCCCAAGCGGAGAAGCACACGCATCGGCAGAAAAATGGCTTCTCGACATGGTCGCTATTGCAACCGTTGCAGACATGGTTCCCCTCCTCGGTGAATCTCGCACTCTCACAAAATACGGTCTGATCGTAATGAACAAAGCAAAAAGAATTGGTCTTCGAAAACTTTTGATGGAAGCAGGTATTATGCACAATGATGGCTCACTCAAATATCCTATTACCGAAGAAACGATTGGGTTCAGAATTGCTCCATGGATCAACGCAGCTGGTCGTATTGACCATGCAAATGTTGCATATAATCTGTTTACAACTACAAGCCCTACAGAAGCCGTAGACCTCGCATACAAACTCAATCAAAATAATATCGAACGCCAAGCCATGACCGAAATGTATGTGGCAGAAGCAACAAGACAAGTTGAGCTGGAACAAATGGATGCACCGGTGCTCTTTGTATTTCATGAAAGCTGGAATCCTGGTGTCGTAGGACTCGTTGCAAGTAGAATAAAAAGCCTCTATGACAAACCAGTCATCGCTATGACAAGTAATGACTCTGGTGTGATGGGATCTGGGAGAAGTATGGAAGGATTTAACATGATAGAAGCAATTCAATCCATACCAGAGTACTTTGATAAATTTGGCGGGCATCCTATGGCATGCGGATTTACTCTTGCTTCACCAGAAAAAAAAGAAGGATTTCAGCAAGCATTGACAAACATATTTGTAAAAAAAACAGAGGACATGGATCTCTCACCAAAACTCATGATAGATGCGGAAATAGATCTCGACAACATCAGTTGGGATCTCTATGATCTACTCGAAAAATTTTCTCCCTTTGGACAAGCAAATCCAAAGCCACTCTACCTGGCAAAAGATGTCGTTATTTTTTCACTGCAACCAATCGGCAAAACACATGGACATCTCAAAATGGTTCTTCAACATCATTCCAAAAAAATGCACAAAGCTATTGGTTGGGGTCTCGCAGATGCAACACGTGGTGATGGCAATGATTGGAGTAAAGTATTGAAGGCTGGTGATCATGTTGATATAGTATGTGAAGTTGGTATCAATGAATGGAATGGAAACAGAGAGTTGCAACTTACTATTACCGATATTAGGAAAGCTGAAAATGCCTAAAAAGCCTGTAAGGCTTTTTACATTCTAAGCGTTCCAAGCCTTCTCGGCCTTCTAAGCTTTCTATATATGAAATTATTTCTCCACACTGATGGCGGTTCTCGAAATAATCCTGGACCTTCGGCATCAGGTATTGTCATCAAAGATGATACAGGAAAAATCCTTGCAGCCTACGGCGAATATCTCGGTATCCAAACAAATAATTTTGCAGAATATTCTGCGGTTATTTCAGCTCTCACAAAAGCAAAAGAGCTAGGTGCCACAGAAATTGTTTTGATCGCTGACAGCAAACTGGTTGTAGAACAACTGAATCGACGCTGGAAAGTAAAACATCCGAATATCCAGCCTCTCTTCCTCAAATGCTGGAATCTCATGCAACAATTCAAAAAGGTAACGATCAAACATACGCTTCGTGCTGGCAATAAAGAAGCCGATGCAGAGGTAAATAAAGTGCTTGATGCAAAAATGTAATATGAAAATTGCACTCTGCCACAGCATGCAATATGCTGAAAAAGCAAAAGAAGTACAAGAATGGTTTCGAGATCATGGTCATGAAGCATTCCCGTCTTCTTTTAATGAATTGTTTATTGGTCTGAATGATGAAGAAAAAGAAGCGTTGAAACTGAAACAAAAATACGAACATGACGCCATCCGTGAACATTGGGGCAATATAGAAAAGTCAGACAAAGTGTTGATACTCAATTATGACAAACACGGCATCGCAAACTATATCGGTGGAAATAGTTTTTTAGAAATGGGCTTTGCGTATATTCTCAAAAAACCAATATATCTACTGAATCCCATTCCGGGGATACCATACTACGAAACAGAAATCATAGCGATGAAGCCAATTGTCTTGAACGGGGATATAGAAAAAATACTGAAATGAATTACCCCGCAGCAAGCTGACGGGGTCTCATCACTTACATAAGTAGTTTAAGCTGCTTTTCACGATGTATCTCTTGATACGTTTTTCCTT
>MNVD01000025.1 GCA_001871445.1 Candidatus Magasanikbacteria bacterium CG1_02_41_34 | reverse complement strand
ATAGCACAAATAACAAAAAGGATCACAGCACGAGAGATATTTAGAAAACACCCAGGCGTAAAGACGATGTTGTGGGGAGGAACATTTTGGAGTAGTAGTTACTATTTGAATACGGTGGGCGCCTATGCAAACGAGACCGTAATAAAGAATTACGTAAAAAACCAAGGAAAAACGTATCAAGAGATACATCGTGAAAAGCAGCTTAAACTACTTATGTAAGTGATGAGACCCCGTCAGCTTGCTGCGGGGTAATTCATTTTTGTGGAGTAAAGGGGGTGTAGATGATGTAAAGTGAAGTAAGCAAACGGTCAGCCCTTTTTTATTTCTCTCTCAACTTGTTCAATCAATTTTTTTGCAGAATTCCTCAGTAAATTTAACTCTGGAAGTATTTCACCTTTTTGTTTATTCCCATTTGCAGAAATTTCATCGGCTAGTTTGGTAAAACCGTTTCCAGCAAAGCCTACATTGGCAAACTCAAAAGTTTTGTTTTTTACATCATAGAAGGTATTTGCCCGACGTATGTTTAATACCTCTGATTTTGGAAGAAAAATCTCTGAATTTGTTAAGATATCTTCTAAACGTTTGTTTAAATTATGTCCATATCTGTTTTTCAAAAGATTTTTTAACTTGCCATCGTACTTTTCTTTTAACTGCTCCCTTTTTGTATAAAACCAAATTTGTATTTGGTATGCTTTTAATGACAATTCAATGCTTTTGCAAATAAGAAAATAAGGAACTGGGTTAAATTCTTTTTTTGTAACTACAATTGGTTTTTCAGCATCTAAAAAGTTTTTTGAGTAATTCAAAAAACCAATGTGTGAAAAAAGGATTTCAGCTGTTTCTGCTTTTAACGTGTATTTTTTCATAAATTAAATTATACATCAATCTCTACCACCTTCGTCCTACTCGTCTCCCCTCTCACAATCCTCACTTTACTTTTTGCAACACCAAATTCTTTGCTGAGAAGCTCAATAAGTTTTTTGTTTGCTTCGCCATCGACTGGTGGCGCAGTGAGTTTTACTTTGAGTGTCCCGTCGGGGAGTGTGCCAACTATTTCATTTCGTGAGGAGCGTGGGAGGACTTTTATGGTGAGAGTTTTCATAACGTATTTTTATATACGAATATCTGTATGTCCTCATTATAGCAAAAACTCGCCTGATAGCGAGCAACGTTGGATGTTTTGGGAGGACAGGCGCGCGGGAATTCGCACGCCTGTCCTGTGTCGTTCAGTCTGCCTTAATGTCGAGCCACGGAAGCATGGCATGCAACCGCCACTGCAGTCGCCCTGCTTGTGAGTCTGCCTTCTGGACAAATTCACGAAGCCTGTCATGGCCGTCGACTTTCGGGATGACTCCATGGACCATCCCTTCGTTGAATTTCCGATCAGGGATTTGAGGCGCAGGATGATCGGAGTACATGTAGAACCTCGCTCGCTTGCCGACGTTGGTCAGCAGCGTGACTAAGGTCCAGGTAGTGAACTCTTCATCGAATACATTGTCTCCGATGAATATGTGCGGTTCTCGGTGATCTCGCAGCTTGGCGACGTTGAGTTGACTCAGCGCGCGCAGTGGGTCACAGGTGACGAAGAGGCGATCTTCTCTTGGTCTTTTGCCGTTTGGTAGTGACTGTAGTAGATCATCGATTTCCTCTTTGGTGATGTCGTGAATGTAGGCGATGATCATGGTTCCTCCTGTTGTGAGTGGACCACAACTATACACCAAAATCACATTTTGTCAACACAAAAACACCTCCGTTGAAGAGACGGGGGTGTTTTTGTGAAGTATATTATTTCTTTTTATCCTCTTTACTTTCTCCCAGCACCTGCTCTTTCAACCATTCCATCACTTTTCTATTTTGCATACTCGTCGCAATAGTGTCACGCACTTCTGGTTTCTTGAGATTGTCAAGGTATTCCTTTTTTGTTTTGTACATTTCTTCGAGCACTTTGATCTCAGTATCAATTTCTTCATCAGAAATCACAATGCTTTGATCCATCGCAACTTGTCGAGATACAAGTGCTGCTTTTGCTCGCTTTTCTGCTTGGATTTTGAAGTCATTAAAAATTTCTTCTTCTGTTTTTTTAATATCTGCAAGGTATTGTGAAATTTCAATATTGTTTTTTTCGAGATCGCGTTGCAATTCGTAAAACATTTTCTGTCTCTCTGCATCAATCAATACTTCAGGGATAGGCGCGAAGGTCGTCTTGTCGATAATTGCGTCAAGAATTTCGATTTCAGCCTTTTGGTCTACTTTTTGTGTTGCTTCTTGTAGCATGTTGCTATGAATAAGCTCTTTGAGTGCAGCGATGCTTTCTTGTCCAAGCGCTTTTGCCATATCATCCGACAGTTCTGGCAATTGACGTTCATAGACATCTTTGACGGTCACTTTGAAATCAACTTTTTTGCCGGCGAGATGTTTTTGATAATGCGTTTTTGGAAAGTCGAGTGAAAATTCTTTTTTGTCTCCTTTTTTCAATCCTTCTACCTCTGTATTAAATCCTGGGATGTAATGATCTTCCGAAAGATATACTTGATGATCCTTTGCTTGCCCTCCATCGACTGGGACATTGTCGATAATCATGTCCATATCCAGGACAAGTTTGTCTGTTCCTTCGGCCTTTCCATCTTTCAAGACCTCTGTTGCATGCATGCCACGAAGTGCTTGGAGGGTTTCATCGATTTTTGTTTCATCGATTTTTGCGTCACTTTTTGTTACTTTAATTTTTTTGATATCTGGAAGTTTGACACTTGGCATGAGGGCAACTATTGCCTTGTAGACAATATCATTGGCAGGAGCAACTTTTTCCACACTTACTTTTGGCATACCTATTGTTTCCAGACCTTCTGTTTTGACGGCCTCAAAAAAAGATTTTTTTACAATATCTTCGAGTGCTTCTTGCATGATAGCCATTTCCCCCACTTCTTTTTTGAGTACATCATAAGGCGCTTTTCCTTTGCGGAAGCCTTTGATATTTGCTCGTTCAGAGAGTCGGACGGCCGCTTTTTTGAGGGCTTCAACATAGTCGGCTGGTGTCACGGTGATGGTGAGTTCTACTTGGGAATCCTTGAGGTCTTTTTTGGTATATGACATAGGGGATAAAAATGGTGAAAACGGCTTTTAATATAGCGAAAAAGTATCGATTCGTCAAGTCTCCTCCATTGACTTTTTGCCCAATTTGGCACATACTCAGAGAGATATTTTATGAATAAACAAGCAAAAAAGACTCTCCTTTTTCTCCTTAGCATTGTCATGTTTTTCAAACGAGTGCTCGTGGGGTTTTTTCAGTTGGTTGGAAAAGGATTTATTCGGGTGAATGGATTGTATGAAAAAACCATTGGCCCGACGCTGTATCAATGGTTTTATACACTTCAAAAAAATATACGATGGATAAGCATGTTAAAAACCAGTGGTCTGCTTGGTTTTTTTGGGAGGCGGTCTGTATTGCAGATCGTTTTATTTTTGACACTATGTATCATCATGGTGCCTCAGACAAAGCTCTATACTGCGGAGCGGGCAACTCAACCAGGGCAAAATACCCTTCTCTATAGATTGGTAGGACCTGGAGAACAAGATTTTAGTCTTGATGAGCTTACTGTCGAACAAGCTGTACCTGTATTTGAAGAAACGGATAGAAGTTGGCGTGATGGTGCTATTAGTGCTGACCAACAGAATGCATTGAGTCAGCTTCCACCAGTCATAGACGATATTGCAGCAATATCCGTGGGTGGTACTGCCGTGACAAAGCCAACCATTTTGCCTGGAAATCAATTGCCTACCCAGCAGGACAGTAGTATGTCTCAGGGCGAAAGTCGAAAATCCGTGATTGAATATACGGTAGAATCCGGTGATACTATTGGTGCGATTGCAGAAGCATTTCATATCAGCCAAGCTACCATTCTTTGGGCAAATGATTTGACAACCCGTTCATTTATTCGCCCTGGAGATACGCTAAAAATCCTTCCAACTGATGGTCTCATTCATACTGTTGCACGTGGCGACACCGTCTCTTCCCTTGCAAATACCTATGATACTGAGTCAAGTAAAATTATTGCATTCAACAATCTTCAAAAAGACGGATCAGATATTATTGTAGGAGAAACACTTATCATTCCAGATGGAATAAAGCCTGTACCAAAGAGTACGTACACGGTACCACAGAGTCGTCCGTATACACCGCTGACAAATGTTGCAGCACCACCACCATCTATTTCGGCTCCTGCTGGATCTGGATATTTGTGGCCACTTGGTGCACATGTCATCACACAGTATTACGGATTTCAACATACGGGTCTTGATATTTCAGGTGGTGGTACAGGAACACCAATTTATGCATCGAGAGGAGGAACCGTAAAAATATCACAATGCGGATATAACGGTGGATATGGATGTTATATTATTCTTGACCATGGTGATGGTGTGAATACATTGTACGGGCATGCCTCACAATTGTATGTCAGTGCAGGAGAGACCATTATACAAGGGCAGACGATAGCTGCCATGGGGAATACGGGACGATCTACTGGTCCTCATCTTCATTTCGAGGTACGTATCAATGGTGTGAGAACAAATCCTTTGAAGTACATTCGTTACTAGTACATTACGATGTCTGCATCGTAGTTCATGATCCAAAGAAAGTCTGAAAGATTATTTTTACTTCACAAAACAAAGACCAACATACTTCCAAGTTGGTCTTTTGTAACATACAATCTTTTTGGCGTTAGCAAAAGTAATCTTAGTGAAGCGCAATCTTGCCACACAAAACGTCTACCTCACAAAGTAAAATTTGTTTCATTCTATATTTTCACGTGACCTTACTTCGATACTGCAATGCCTCTGCCACATGTATTGTTTCGATGGTATTATTTGCTTCTAGATCAGCCAACGTTCGTGCAAGTTTTAAAATACGGTGATAACTTCTCGCGGAAAGATGCAATTGTGTGACGGCTTGTTTCATGAGTTCCATAGATTGATCGTTGAGTTTGCAAAACTCTCTAATCTCTTTATTTTTCATGTCTGTATTTGTCATACAATTTGTTCCCTCAAACCGCTTGTTTTGAATATCTCTTGCGGCTTCGACACGTGCACGAATAATGTCTGAAGATTCTGCCAATGTATCATCACGAAGTTTTTCAAATTCAACACGAGGGACTTCTACATGAAGATCAATCCTATCAAGCAGGGGTCCGCTGATTTTTTTCTTATAATTTGAAATTTGCATAGGAGAGCATGAGCAATTTTTGTCAGGGTCTGTCGCAAATCCGCAGGGACAAGGATTTTGACTCGCAACGAGAGTAAATCGCGCCGGAAACGTAATCGTTCCCTGTGCACGAGAAATAGTAACAACGCCATCTTCAAGCGGTTGTCTCAAGTTTTCTAGTACTTGTCTAGGAAATTCTGGAAATTCATCAAGAAAGAGAACGCCACGATGTGCCAGAGAAATTTCTCCTGGTCGAGGAAATTTTCCTCCTCCCACAAGAGCTACTCCAGAGGCACTATGATGTGGTGAACGGAATGGTCGTTCCGTAATGAGTGGTCGGTCAACAGGAAGAAGCCCTGCAACAGAATAAATTCTCGTAGCGTCAATTGCTTCTTCAACAGTTAATCTTGGTAAAATGGATGGCATCGTGCGTGCGAGCAGTGTTTTGCCAGATCCTGGTGGACCAGAAAGAAGAATGTTATGTCCGCCTGCGGCAGCGATCTCCATTGCGCGCTTTACAAATTCTTGTCCTTTCACATATGCCATGTCCATTTCATAATCTGTCTCCTGTATCCATTCATGAACTGGCGATCCTTTAAATATTCCAATAGATTGTTTTCCTGTAATATGTGCCAATACTTGCCCAAATGTTTCTACAGGAAAAATATTGATGTCTTGAATCAAGCTTGCTTCATGTGCATTGATAGCAGGAACAAACAGATCTGTATAGCCGTGGTCACGAGCAAAAATAGCAAGTGGCAACATGCCATTGGTATGACGAAGCGACCCGTCGAGTGCGAGCTCGCCGACAAACAGTGCTTTTGATAAATCAATATCATCTCGCTTTTCTGTTGCTACGTACATGCCAACTGCCATTGGGAGATCATACATGCTTCCTTCTTTTCTGACATCTGCTGGTGCGAGATTAATGACAATTCTTCCGTTGTTTGGAAATTGTAGACCAGTATTTTTCCATGCAGTTCTGATACGTTCTTTTGCTTCTTGAATTGCGGTGTCTGGAAGACCTACAATATTGTAGCCAGGCCATGAGCCAGAGATGTCGACTTCGACAGTAATAGGTGTACAATCGAGTCCGAGTACTGCTGCTGAATGTATTTTTGTAAACATACCTCCTTTATTATGAAGAAAAATAATAAAAATAGTATAGCATAAAAAAATATCACGAGTGTGATATGAGAATTTGATAATAAATTGTGTAGAGATCTACACGTCAGCACCGAGAGGTACCGACGTGTAGAGTCTCTGTCGTCATGGCGAAGTCATGCGATCCTAGCGTTCTGCCTCGCACGCTCGACCGTCTCGCTGTAGCTCGAGTTTTGGTTGAGTGGAACGAGCTTGTCGTGGGTGTATTTCTCGACGAGGTCTGGGCGTCCGTCCTTCTGGTGGTAGTCGATCCAGCTGACGACCCTGAGCACCGCCATCTCGGCGTTTACGAAGTGCTGAACGCCCTGGACGACAGCGGCGACCGAGCTGCCCGAGATCGACGTCGACGTGTGCTCGAAGGTGAACTCGCGGCCGGTGTCGTTCTTGATGACGAGACGCACCGTGCTCGGAACCTCGCTGTGTGAGCTGTTGTAGTGCGAGGCCTTCGGGAAGTTGCCGCTGACGACGAAGTCGACAAAGTGGATGTGTCCGAGCGACGGGTATTCCCCGACGAGCCCTTGCTTGAGGCCATTGAACAGTGCGTCGATGAAGCCGACGCCCTTGCCCTCGACGGCGAAGAGCGGGTTCTTGCCGACCTGTGCGAGCTGGCAGACGATCCAGGCCGTGCCGGCCTCGATGTCCTCGGTCAGGGTGTACTTCGAGACGAAGTACACGGAGTAGTCATCGCCGAGCACTTCGTGTGTGAGTCGTTGCAGTTCTTCTTGAGTTCTCATGACGAGTCTCCTGTTGCTTGGTTGTGGTTTGAGTGCGTACATAATATCGAGAACACCGATACTCTGTACGCACTCAAACACAGATATATTCTTCCTCCTGCCCATATATAAATTTTTTGATACACGAGCATGAGTAAGAAAAAACCACCATTGTGGTGGCTTGTCTTTGCCCACTGGAAAACACAGTAAGCGAAAAAAGTATTTTTGTCAATATGTGAAAGAAAATCTTATTATTCTTCCATTTTGGGTTTTTCGAGAAGCAACGGCTCCATTTCTTGTTCTCCGTCTGTAATTTTTACCACATCTTTTTCGACTTTGCCTAGTTCTTTATACGCCGTATTGTAATGGTTCACTGTCGTTGTCATACTGTTCCCCAACTTTTTCATGTAGTCTTCATACGCAAGAATATGTTTCCCAAGTTTCTCTACATTCTTTCGTATTTCTTTTGCTCCTTCTTCAATGTTCAGTGCGCGGAGTCCCTGCAATACTGTTTGCAAATACGCTGCAAATGTTGTTGGCGATACAATAATTACTTTTTTTTCTCTGAAAGCGTAATCAATCAAATTTCGTGTATTTACTTTTACTGCCCCCACTTCATTCACGAGCAAATCATAATAAATTGCTTCTGACGGAATAAACATGAAAGCAAAGTCGAGGGTGTTTTCTTTTGGTTTTATGTATTTACTGGTTTCGTCTATTCGTTTTTTCAAATCATTTTTGAATTCTTTTTCCAGTTGTTCTTTTTGTTTGTCATCAATACAGTCAAGAATGCGTTGATAATTATCCAGAGAAAACTTTGCATCGATACAAATATTTCCTTCTTTGGTAAAAATAATGGCATCAACAATATCTCCATCAGGGAAATTATATTGAAGTTGAAATGCTGTTGGAGGTAAAATATTTTCCAGCACAAGTTGCAAGCCTGCTTCCCCAAGGTTTCCTCGCTTCTTTTGATTTGTTAACACTTTTTCGAGGTTGCCAAGTTGCTCTGAAAATCCGATCACTTGCTGATTTGTTTTGTCGAGCGTTGTGAGTTTTTCTGTAATATCTGCGATCATCTTCGTACTTTGTCCTGTGATTCCTTGCATGATTTTTGTGTTTTGTCCAAATTGATCTTGAATTGTTTTATTGAGATTAAGTTGTGAGTCATTCATGACTTTGTGTGTCTCTGACAATTTTTGATCCACTGTTTTATTCAGTTCTTGAATTTGTTGTTGGAGCATCATGAACAGTTGTTTGTCTTCATCACGATTTTGAGGTTGTGCAGCATCATGCAGTTTTTTGTACAGAAAAAACATCGCAGCGAATGTTGCGATAAGGAGGGCACTAAGAAATATAACGAGAGCGTGCTCCATAAAGAAAATGTATAGAATATGCTACCGTCGGAGTCTTGAAAAAAGACATCCTATAATACCCATTGCAAGGAAGGTAGCGACTGCTATGATAAATGACAGGAAAATATGTTGCATACGTTTATGTGTATGCAGTATAGCAGGTTAATCGGAAAAATAAAAAAAAGCAATGTAAGGCACTTTCTTGAAAGAATGAAGGTGCTCGATATCGCTCGAGCGGGCGCTGGGTGACGAATCCAGAATCCCTTGTTCATCTACAGAGTCAGATATGGTGTTCGTAAGCACCCAATAAAGCCTGTTAGAGTATGAGCGTGATACCAAACATTGTGCGTTCGATCGTGATCTCCCCTGTCGCAACATTCCATGGAATCCAGCTTGCCCAGAGATGAACTGGTATTTCTGGTATAGCGACAGAGACATGCGGGCTTAAACCTGCGAACCGACGACCTTCCACACCGACCTTGAGCCACGGCGTCAGTTTGTAGGTACTGATGACTTTGTACCAGAGATCCTTGTCTCCGTCAGTGCCCCACTCCAGAATTCCAGTGAAAGAAAAGTCGTCAACAATGACCTTCACCGATGTCTCGAACCGAGGTTCGAGACGACCATCTGTGCTCTCGATCCCGCAGCTCAGACCGAGTGTCAGATGCTCACCGAGCGAGATGGTTGGTCCAATGTATGCTTCTGCCCACCCTCCTGTGATGAGGAAGAAGGTCTTGATACCGATGAGGTCTGAGATTTCACCACCCAGACCACCTTTCACGGTCGGCTTGAAGACCTTCGAGTCAGCCTTGAATTCGCTTACGACGTAGTTCTGCGGTTTGGCGTGGGTGTCGTGAGGTGAGACGATGGAGAAAAGAACGATCAACAGTCCAACGATCTTGTGGGACATACTATCTCCTTGTGTACCCTAGCAACTTGCTTCGGATAGTACACAATAGTTCTTTTTTGTCGTCACGTCAATGATTGTAAACATATTTGTAATAAAAATAGCTTGATTTAAATAAAAAAATAGTATATAATTTAACTGTCTAAAAATTTTAACACTCAAAACTGTGGAAAACATAGCAATTTTAAAACAACTAGGCTTTACAGAGCCAGAAGTTGACATTTATTTGTCACTTTTACAACTGGGAGGGTCCCAAGCAAGCGCAGTAGCAAAAAGTACTGGTGTGAAGCGTACAACTGTTTATCATACTCTCAAACAAATGGCATCAAAAGGGTACGTACATGTATACTTTCGAAAAAACAAGCGATATTTTTATGCTCAGAAGCCAAATAGACTTGCTGCGTTGTATAGCAAAAAACTCGATAATCTATATGCTATTCTTCCTCAGCTCCAATCGCTTGAAAAAAAGGAAATGCAAACACCAGGATTGAGATTTATAGAGACACTGGATGAATTGAAGGAATTTTATACAGGTATTCTTTACGAATATAGAGATAAGCAGTATGTCATTATAGGTAGTGCACAAGGATGGGAAGGTGCAGATAGTGAGTGGTTTCATCAATATAGGATTGATCGTGCAAGAAATAACATACACACTCAACTTATTTTGACAGATGAGTCAAAACTATTAAATCCTGAAGATCCTTCTTTGCTACGACATGTACATTATTTATCAGAACAATATAGTTTTAAAAGTACTATTGATATTTTTGATGATAAAATTCTCATAGTCAGTTCCGAGCTTAGTTCCATGGCAGTTTTGATTGAAATTCCGGTTATGAGGGATGTGTTCAAAGCGGTTTTTGATGTAATGTGGAATATTGTAGGTTGACAGCATGTGTTATTTTAAGTAGAGTGGCAGTGTTTCATGTGAAACAACTGGCCATATAGTTTCTACCTAAGGTGAATGATCCTTTGGCTTGAAGCAGACTTACAAAAAGACCCCATAGTTCAACTGGATAGAACAAGACACTCCTAACGTCTAGATCTACGTTCAAGTCGTGGTGGGGTCACAAGTTTTCATGTTACAAAGTGCACAGTATTCTATACAAACACGTTGCAAACAAGCAGCGTGTTTTGTTTCACATGGAACAAAATGATGATTTCCATGCAGTAAGTTTTTTAGCAAATAGTATTTTCATGTAGAACATAAAATATGTGTAGGTGGCAGTGTTGTGTACGTTAAACAAAAAATTAAATATACATAGTATGTTATAGATTTGTGAGTTTTCAGATTATAGGTAATGTTATCTATAAAATAGGAGAAGTGCAAATTTTATATTTAAATAAGCTTTTAATTTTTACCAAAAGAATATTATTGTACGACATGATAAAATAGCCTAAATGAAACAAAAAACAAGTAAATATAAATAATTTTACGTCCACATGCTCCATTTTTTATCTCTGATTATTTTTCAAGTATGGTGAAAAGCAAATATAAAGAGCTATGTGGATAGTTGGGGGGTGTATGATATACTTCCCGTAATATAAATATATATATGAATCTTTTCTTCGTATTTGCCATTATTTTTCTTATTACGTTTGTCAGCGGAAGATACATTGAACGCATACGTATTCCGTGGATTTTTGCAGCATTGCTTTTGGGCATAGTGGCGACACTTTTTGGATGGCATGTTCCCCTCCAAGATCAAGCAACATTTACATTTTTTGCGCAGCTTGGCATGTACCTGTTGCTTTTTTTTGTAGGGTTTGAAATGAATACGACGATGCTTCGTAAGAGAAAAACATATATTTTGACGACGACAATTGCGATTATTTCGTTTGAAGGAATACTTGGTACCCTTTTGATTCACATGATGTTTTCATATTCATGGCTTATTTCTGCATTGATTGCAATGTCATTTGCTACAGTAGGGGAGGCAGTGCTTATTCCTATTCTGGATGATTATGGCATTATCAATTCAAAACTTGGACAGTCAATCATTGCAATTGGGACGATGGATGACATTGTAGAGGTAGTACTGCTCGTCATCGCAAGTATTGTGGTCGGGACACTCGAGCCTGGACATACCTTTGTAGTATTTGGATCACTTATTTTGTTGTGCGTGCTCGCAACTGGTTTGATTGTGATAAAATCTGAGCGTGAATTGTTTCGATTTACAAAGATTGAAACATTGTTTATTTTTATCTTGTTTGTCTTCTTTTTGTTTATTGGAATAGGAAATATTGCTGATGTTGCTCCACTTGGTGCTATTCTTGCTGGTGTTGTCGTACGTATTTTCTTGCCACCGAGTCGTTTGAAGGCGATAGACAGTGAAGTCAGGACCATGACGTATGGATTGTTTGCACCACTATTTTTCTTTTGGGTGGGAACAAGTTTGGATCTTGAGTATATGGCGAGTGCACCACTGCTTATTCTTGCTATTGTGATTGTCTCCAGCATAGCAAAACTTCTTGCTTCATTTATTGCGTCTCGAAAAGAACTGGGTGGACGAGGTTCAGTTTTGCTTGGGGTAGGATTATTGGTACGTTTTAGTACTGGGATTATCATTATGAAATTTTTTCTTGATCATGGCATTATCGATACACAAGTATATTCTGTGATTGTTGCTTCGACAATTATATTTACTATTGCCGTACCGATTTTGTTTGCATTTCTTTTTTCAAAGTGGGGGAAGCATGTCAAAGCATAATGGCGTGTTGCCCCTTTACAAAACTACAAAAAGGAGAGTAGTATAGCGAAACATTTGTATATGAATAGATTATTCGTGTAGTCGCTAAGTACTAATATGTTAGATTGCTTTTGTTGCGACAGGATACAACAAATTATAGATGGTACAAATTCATACTTTGTAAAGGAGTACGAAACTGGATATGCTGTCATCGCAGACTTCCAGTATTATCGAGGAACTACTATATTTCTCTGTAAAGAAGATAAAGCAGAGCTGTTTCAATTGGATGTAGAGTTTAAAAAGAAGTTTTTGGAAGAAATGAGTATTGTTGCAGAAGGAGTATTCAAAGCATTTCAGCCAAGGAAATTGAATTATGAATTGCTTGGAAATAAAGATATGCATATGCATTGGTAGATCATTCCACGATATGAAGATGATGAAGAGCCAGCATTGCCAGTATGGTATGGTAATTCAAAAGAACGATTTAATGATACAGCAAGACCCTCTGAGAATGAATTGATCAAAATAAAAAATAGTTTAAGAGAATCCTTGGAACAGACCCTTGAGTAGTAATTTAGAATTTATTTTATGTTAGCAATTGGAATCGTTGGTCTCCCAAATGTTGGAAAATCAACACTTTTTAATGCACTTACAAAAAGTAAACAGGCTGATGCACAAAATTATCCATTTTGTACGATTGAGCCAAATATTGGTATTGTTGAGGTACCTGATAAGCGTATTGCAAAACTTACATCAACCTCAGTATCGCTCAAAGCTGTCCCCACTGCGATTGAATTTGTTGATATTGCAGGACTTGTCAAAGGTGCGTCAGAAGGAGAAGGACTTGGGAACAAATTTCTGTCACACATTCGAAATGTGGATGCCATTGCACAAGTAGTTCGATCCTTTGCTGATGGAAATGTAACGCACGTTCATAATAAAATAGATCCAAAAGATGATGCTGATGTTATAAATTTAGAACTTGTATTGGCTGATATGCAGTCGGTTTCTTCTCGATTGGCGAAAGTTTCAAAGGATGCCAAAGGAGTTCGAGCAAAAGAACTTGCCGTGGAGTTGGCTCTTCTTGAAAAATTGATGGCACAGTTTGAACAGGGAAAACCAGCGCGTACACTTGAGTACACCGAAGATGAAATGGAGATCCTGAAAGAATTGCACCTCATTACGATGAAACCAATGATGTACATTCTCAATACCGAAGAGGAAGATACAAATTTCAAAGAACAAGATGCTAATTTTTTTGAAGAAGGTGCTGTTGTTGTTCGGGTATCAGCAAAAATAGAAGCTGAAATTGCAGAACTTTCAGAGGTCGATGCTGTAGAATTTATGAAGGAACTTGGTATGGACAGTTCTGGACTTGATAAAATTATCACCGCTGGATACAAGCTCCTTGATCTTGTCACATACTTTACTTCTGGCGTCCAGGAAACTCGCGCATGGACCGTGAAGCGACACACACCCGCACAGCTGGCAGCGGGTGTTATCCATACAGATTTTATAAAAAAGTTTATCAAAGCTGACATTGCAAATTGGCAAGATTTTGTAGAAGCAGGTGGTTGGAATGGTGTGAAAGAAAAAGGAAAAATGCAATTAGTTGGTAAGGAATATGTTGTTCAAGATGGTGATGTCGCATATTTTCACATTGGTGCGTAAAATTGTTCTTTTTTTAACATGTTCAATGCTGTTACGTTGGGAATTTGAAACTAAGTAGATGTATTCCAAAAAAAGAATCTTATATAAGATTCTTTTTTTGGTGTTAATGGTAATTTTTATGAAGCAAGCTTCCAACGCCAAATTTCTCGTGCAACAAATTGTTCATCTCTGGCATAAACAAGTGGCATGTCCGATAGTTCGTACGGGAGTAATTCAAAACCAAGTTGTTCAATTTGTTTTTGACAGTCTATGGTTATCCATTCTTCTTTGTATCGAAAGCGCGGTACAACAAATACGATACGACCATCGGGTTTCATGATTTTTTTAAAAACACTGAAGGCATCAATATACAGTTGTTTTAATTCCTCTGCTTGTTTTTGTAAAAATACTTTTTGTTCTCGTCCTGTTCTAGGTACTCCAAGTAAAGGTTCCGTTGCGATGATGTCAATCGTTTTGTTTTCGATTTCTGTTGAAAGTGTTCGGATGTCAGAAGTAAAAATCCTAAATGTTGAGTGCTGAATGTTAAATTTTTCTTGAAACCATGTTGCATTTGCTTGCGCATCTGCGGTAGCTCTCTCAGAAATATCACTCCCAATGATATGTTCTATACCGAGTGACATTGCTTCACCGAGAAGTGTTCCTGATCCACAAAATGGATCAAGAATTGTTTCTCCTTTGTTTGGCATGGTAAGATTGATCATCATGCGGGCAAGTTTTGGAGGGAGCATGCCGCTTTTGTTGTCAATACTTGGGCGTCCGTAATCACGCTCACTCATTTCTTCGATTGGTTGGATGGCTCGTGTGACATACACTACATTATCAATAATGGTAAGATGTGATCCTTTCCCCACCAAATTGTTGTGTAAAATAGTTGCAGTATTTTTTGTCTCTACATATCTGACAGAGCGACCAATTTTTTTTAACTTTTTTTTCACAGCAACAGCAAGTCGTGCAGCATGCGTGCCGCCACTGATCGAAAAATGAAGTTTTTGATCTGATGGTAATTCAGATAAATACGAAAACGTAGTTTCCTCTGCATTTCCTTTTGGATTCAATTTTTCCCCAATGAGCTTTGTTCCACCCAACTGATGCATCATTGCTGCGGCATCGATAGGTGTTTCAACAGATATCAAAAGATGTTCGCCTACCAAGCGAGTGTGTACAATAAGAATGCGTTTTTGTGCAAAAACAGTCACTATTTCTTCCTGTGAAAGATCTCGCAAACGTCCGAGTTGAAAGGCATAAGTATGCATAGATGGCTATTCTTTCACTTCTGTACCTGCTGTGTCAAGTATAACTGGTGTTACTTCGCCAAAAATTTCTCTCGGAGTTGATGTTGATATGATGTTATATTTTGTTTGCCATGCATCTCGCACCTCTTCAAGCGTAGAAAAATTTATAATATCTGTACGTTTTGTCTGTTGTGTAAAAAAAAGATTTTGTGTTTGTTCTATGGTGTCAAAGACTGTTCTGTAGAGTCGCCATAGACCAAAACACAAAATTACGAGTATAAAGATCCCTATGCTCCATGAGATAACACGTAATACACGAAATTGGGCAAATCGACTGGTATATACCGTTTGTGAGTAAGCTTGACGTTGTTTGGACGCAGCATGCGCTTCTGCAAATTTCAGTTTTTTTTGTGATTTTTGCATTTGTGAGGCAGACTCAGGTGTTGGATCTGGTGTTGCCTGAATAGCTGGTGGTGGAGACATAACAGATGTTGTTTTCTTTTTTGTTGACATAGGAAGAACGGTTATGCTGAGGTAGGGCGCGCGTAAATACGTGCCTCAAACTTGAGGGTTGCATGTCCAGGATCGCCGGTTTTTTGTAATGTCATGCCTGGTATGAGTACGTAGTACGATTGGGATTCAAGTGTTTTTACATACGAAAAAATATCTTGAAATGGTCCATTGAGGACAAAAGAAAAAGTATAGTAGGGAAGTCCTACTGCAGGATCTGGTGTATTGCTAAATGTTGCACCGAGCGTCTGGCTAAGGTGGTGTATTGCTGCCAAAGACTCCAGCTCCTCAATAATCGTAAGTTCGTCTCCGTTTGGCATGGCAAGGGCTTTGTATTGTTGCACTTCTTCGCTTATAGCATCTAGCTCACGTATCGTCCGTCGCATTGTCTGTGTGTCATTGTATTGATTCTCCAGATCTTGCTGAATTTGTTTGATATCGTCACTAACTAAAAACATTTTTTTTAACGTTGGATAAATAATAAAGACACCAAGAAATATAGAACCGATCAAAAGCGCACCGGAGACCAAATAAAACTGTTTTTTGAGATTCAACTTATGAAACATAGATCAAAAAGTAAACGGGATAGAAAGTGTAAAATCTATTTTGTCTTGTTTTGTAAGATCACTGAGTGGAATGGTGACTTTTTCAATCTGATCGAGTGACTCAAGCTTTTCTTTGAGTGTAAGAAAAGCTTCTCGTGAAGGAGACGAACCAACAATCTCAAGTATGTTGTCATTTGCTCGAAATGAAATTTGTGAAATCGTGGTCTCATGTGGAATGATTTGTGCAATGAGGAGAATATATGATGACCACTCTTTATATTGTATCTGTATTGCTGACGCCTGTTTTGTTATCGTATTTATTTTTTGAATACGTGCATTTGTTTTTCCTACGGATGTATGTACGCGAAGACTCTGTAGTGCAATATCTGCAAATTGTGTTTGCAAAAACAGTTGTGAAAGAATAGCAAAAACAGCAAAACAAGAAAGCATAATGAAGATAATTGCGAGCGTATTTTTGATAAAGCCCATCGTCATAATACGCTTTGCGTATTGCTGTTTTTTTTTTGACATGAGGTTGAGTCTGATTGGATACATATGAACGTTATATCATATCGTGAGCATGGAAAGGATTTTCTGCAGCCCTGAGTGCAAGACCAATCGCTGTTGCCAATCCTAGAGAGGATGTTTCGTTGGGCACTGCCCCCGGATTGCTCCCAAGATTTTTCCATACTTTTCCTGGTGCACACTTGACACCGAGGCGCTCGGTAAGAAGTTCAGCGAGATGCAGCGTATTAGTTGCCCCGCCAGACATCGTCACATGTGTGACAGTATTGGTATGCGGAAAGTGGGAATAATAAAACTGAAAAGATTGCTCTATTGTCTCTATGAACATATCAAGACTTTCTTTTATTATACCAAGAGCTTTGCCATATTTTTTTGTGTACATGACACCGTATGTTTTCTTTATATTTTCTGCCTCTGCCTGGGATACTTGGAGACTCTGCATGATAGCAGTGGTTAGGAGTTCTCCGGAAAACGGAAGAGTTTTGCTAAATTGAATAGTTTCATGGTCATACATAATAAGACTACTTTGTGTTGCCCCAACATCCAGGATTGCACGTGCCTCGCCTTCATAGAGTTTGCTTGAAGTGACAAGTGATCGTGCTATGGCAAGTGCCTCAATTTCAAGAGATAAAATACCAAGCCCAAGGCTTTCTATCAGATAGGTATACATGTCTACAATATATTTTGGGGCGGCGCCAATTAGAATGCGCGTTGCACCCGCATCTACTTCCGGTAAGATTTGCCAATCGAGATAATAACTTTCTTCATCAAATGGAATATGTTGTTTTGCTAAAAACAATATATCATCTTCAATAACATCTTTTGCCTCTTTTGAAAGATGAATGACTTTGATAAAGCTATGAATTTCAGGCAAGGTTGCCACTACCCATTTCCCTTCGATGGGTTTTGTCCCTTTTTTCCCTTCGAGAAGATGTTGAATGTATTTTCGGATTTTTTCGGGTTCTTGAATTTCCCCGTTGACAATGAGTCCTGGTGGAAGTGAAATTTGCCGTACTGTTTTAAGGCGAAATGAAGGTGTTCGTTTGTGACCAGTTTTATTTTCAAGCTGAACGATCTTGATAGACAAGTCGCCAATGTCGAGCCCAAATGCATTTGGATATGGATGAAATAACATATTAAAAATTTTGTACAAGAGAATACATCGGCATAATAACAGATACAGCTACACCACCGACACCAAGACCAAGAAAAACAATAAGTACCGGCTCCATAATAGTAGTGAAATTTTTCATTGTTTTGTCGACATCTTCATTATAAAACGATGCAAGCTCTGTAAGAAGTGTGTCAATCTCTCCTGTGCGTTCGCCAACCATGATCATTTCAGTGACGAGGGGGGAGTATAGGTGTGGATAATTACGAAGTGATTCTGAAAGTGGTACTCCTTTTTCTAAATCTTTTGAACTTTTCATGAGTGAGATACGGTAATTGAGATTGCTACAGGTATCCGCGGTGATAGTGACTGCATCTACAATAGGGATAGCACTTTTCATGAGAGACGAAAGTGTCAATGAAAAACGTGCCAAATTTATTTTTTTTATAACACCTCCTACAATCGGTAAATGCAGATTTATGGTATGAACGGCAAAACGGAAGCGCATTGATTTTTTCATCATATAAATGAAACCTGCAATGCTGGAGACAGTGAGCACTGCCATCATGGTAAGATTGAATGGTTTACTCATGAAGTTTGTAATCACAATCAATATGCGTGTAGGAAGAGGAAGTTCACTATCAAATTCATCAAAAATAGTTAATAATTTTGGCAATATAACGGTTGTCATGAGAAATCCAATTCCTATCATTGCTGTCATGACAACCGAAGGGTAAATCATAGCACCACGAATGCTTGATGTTAAATCGTGTGTTTTTTTCATCTGGATAGCAATCTGTGTAAGTGCTTCTTCCAGCTTGCCACTGACTTCGCCAGCCTCAATCATTTTGACATAGATGCTTGGAAAAACTTTTGGATGTTTTTGGAGGACATCGCTCAGTTGTTTTCCACCACTGACATCCTTTGTAATGTCTGCGATCGTCATTTTAAGTGCTTTGTTGCCAGTTTCTTTTGCAAGAATTTCGAGTGCTTCTACAAGTGACAATCCTGCATGGATCATGATCTTTAAATGGTCCACAAAAAACATTTTTTCTGTAAAAGAAATTCTTGTGAGATGCTTTGCAAACCAATCATTCATTTTTATTTCAAATGAAGAAAGCTTTCGTGGTTGTTTCTTTTTTCCAAACATAAAACAGGCGTGATTTTCGCCTGTAGTATATCATAGTATGTTCTAAATGTTGTAATTGTTCTACGTGTTCAAGATGTACAAGAGAGAATATCTTCCATCATTATTATTCTCTCGTTACGCGCAGTACTTCTTCCATGCTTGTCATGCCTTGTTTAGCTTTAACAAGTCCATCTTCGAGCATGGTGACCATGCCATGTTTTACTGCGTAGTCATGAATTTGTGGAGCAGTGCCACGATTGTTGATCAGTTCTGAAATGCCATCATCCACTTCGAGGACTTCATAAATACCAATACGTCCTTTGTAGCCACTCTTGTCGCATTTGCGGCAGCCAGGCGATCTAAAAAATTCCATGGAGGCAAGTTTTTTTTCTGCCGATTTGAGTGTGATATCATGTGCCTGGAAGAGTGATAAAATCGTTTTGACATCGACCAATTTTTGTAGTTCTTTCACAGCCGGTCCATCAAGTTTGTATGACGTACGACAATGTTCACAAAGGCGTCGTACAAGACGTTGGGCAACAATAATATTTGCAGTAAATGCAATCAAAAAAGGTGGAATTCCCATGTCCATAAGACGAGGCAGCGTGGTCGGAGCATCGTTGGTATGCAGTGTGGAGAGCACCAGATGTCCAGTCATGGCTGCGTGCATAGCAATTTCGGCTGTTTCTTGGTCACGGATTTCTCCCACCATGATAATGTCTGGATCTTGACGTAAAAATGCACGAAGTCCTAAAGCAAAATCAAAGCCAACACGTGGATTGATCTGACTTTGATTGATGCCACCCACATGGTACTCGATAGGATCTTCTATTGTTGAGATATTTACCCCTGGCTGATTGAGAATACCCAACAACGAATAGAGTGTCGTTGTTTTTCCACTCCCTGTTGGTCCTGTGACAAGGACCATACCATGTGGTTTTTTGATAGCAGCGTCTACAAGTTTTCTTGCTCCAGGAAGAAAGCCTAGCTGATCCAGTGTGAGTGGCTTTTGTCCTTCGTGCAAGACGCGCATGACTATTTTTTCTCCATCATACACTGGAATAACTGAAACACGAAAGGCAAGTTCTTCCTCGTTGACTACGATTTTAAATCGTCCATCTTGAGGTACCATATGTTCATCAATTTTCAAATTCGCAAGTATTTTTATACGTGCCATGATACCGTTTTGTACTTGTTTTGGTAGATGCATGACTGAATGGAGAATGCCGTCGACACGATATCGAACAGAGACGTCTTTTTCGGTTGGTTCTATATGAATATCACTGGCGTCTTGAAAAATAGCATGTTCCAAAATACTTTTTACAATGTTGATAATAGGCAATTCCGCTGCAACTTTTTTTAATTCTTCTGGGTTGTAATTTTTTTTATTTGAAACGCCAACTTGTTTGAGTTCTTCTTCAAGATCTGCATGATACAGACGCAGTGAATGTTTTATACCACTCGGTGTTGCGAGTGAAACTGCTGGTACGAGTCCAGTTTTTCGTCGCATGAATTCAATTGTCTGGATATCGAGTGGATCGAGCATTGCCAGATGAATGGTATCTTTTGTTTTTTCAAATGCAATAATATAGTGTGTCTCGGCAAGAGGTTGAGGTACGATAGAAAGGGTTTCTCGAGGAATTTCCATCTCGCTAAGGTCAACAAGCGGAACATCCATTTTTTTGCTCATGTACTTATAGAGATCCTTTTCTTTGACAATTCCTTCGTCTACCAAAAAAAGTTCAAGTCTTTTTTCTGACTCTTTTGATGCAGCTATAAGATCCTCTACTTTTGCTGGCTTCAATTTTTGATCCTCCGTAAGATACGTTGTTATAATGTTTTTTGGGAACATATATATAGTATAGATGATATACGTATCATAGCATATAAACTATATATATGACGAGTGATTGAGGATGTCGATGACCTATATTGAAAGAACAGCGCTCTGTACAGGCAAAACCTTGACAATACGACCTTGTCCTGCTATAGTGCACCCTACTACAAATGATATAGCGCACCTGTCTGTCGGGAGGTCGACCCTGACGTCGGAGGAGATGGGATAAATTCTTATATAACATACTATGAAGCAGTACGAACTCCTAGTCGTACTTCCTGGAACTATGGAAGAAACTATTGTTTCTGACATGGTCCAGCAGGTGAAAACCATTGTTGAAAAGCACGGTGGAGAAAACATTACCATGCAAGATAGGGGAAAAAGTAGACTCGCATACCCAATCAAGCATATCCGATATGGATATTTCCATATTGTTCATTTCACAGCAGAAGATGGGTCAAAAATTACTCAGATGCAACAAGAATTGTCTTTGATCCGAGATATCTTGCGTGCGATTATCACTACATTTGATCCAAAGATGCGTGCTGAGACACAAAAAAAACTTGGACGCACAGAAGAAGGTCCTATGAAGACCCTTGCAAGCGTATTTGAACGATTTGGTGGAGAAACAAAAGGTCCTGAACCTATGGTGGACGAAAAGAAGCGGACCCCAAGAGACATACCAACAAGTGAGACAAAGGAAGAAACAGTAGTACCAATAGCAACCAATGCTCTAGAAGTACCTGTGGAGAAAAGCGAACCTGAAGCAGAAGAAGCTACGCCAATCGCAATGGAAGATATCGACAAAAAATTGGATCAGCTACTTGAAGATGATCTCAAGCAAGTGTAATATATAGACACTATTCTCTTAATCCACGTCTCTATGGATCTCAATCGCGCAACCATCCTCGGGCGACTCACCCGAGACCCAGAACTTCGCTCTACCACGAGTGGAAAAACAGTCGCTACACTCAGTGTGGCAACCAATCGTGTTTGGTCAGATCAATCTGGTCAAAAGCAGGAACAATCTGAATTTCACAATTGTGTTCTTTGGGGAAAACTTGCAGACATTGCAGGACAATACCTCAGTAAAGGACGCCGTGTGTACGTCGAAGGACGAATTCAGACACGTGACTGGGTAGGTGCTGATGGTGTAAAAAAATATCGCACTGAGCTCGTTGCTGACAATCTGATTATGCTCGATGGCCCACGTGGTACTGGAAGTGCTCCAGCAGCAGGCAGCGGCGATGACAGTATGCCTCCAATGGATGATAATACTGGCGACGATGAGATCAAAGTAGAAGACATCCCATTCTAAGCTTTTTATGGAACGAAGACAACAACAACGAAATAACACTCCAAAGAAACAGGAAAAAAGATACTGTTTTTTCAAGGCGCACGATATCGAAGACGTTGATTATAAAGATATCGAAACACTTCGTCGATTTCTTTCTTCAAATATGAAGATCAAACCTCGACGAAAGACTGGTTTGTCTGCAAAGTATCAACGCAAGGTTGCCAAGGCAATCAAGCAGGCACGTATTGCAGGACTCCTCGGATTTACAGCAAAGTAAATATTCATATAAAAAAACATCCCTGAATGGGATGTTTTTTTGTATATTCTTTTTTAGAATGCACCGCGGTCCGGACGGGTGACACAGTGCTCATGTACAGTGAGCCGGTGTGCTCCCGTCCGGACCTTGGTTTCGTGACGCTTGTCATGGGTGAAGTCGCCTCAGCGACTCAACACCCGCGCATCACACGGCGTGGCGCCGTTCATCTGAGTGCATCTCGCACGCAGGAGGGGGTCGCGCCTATCCCGCGCGATTGTTTGGTCGGAGGAGCCGACAGTTCTTCACGCGCCCGCCGGTGAGGTGCTGGTGGGATCGGCGGGGCTGGCTGTGCTTCGAGACGGGAAGCATGGCGGCTCTCCTCTGGCTAGAGACAAAAAAAAGGTGGCACCGTGCCCCCTCTTCATAGATATAGTATACACATGGTGTAGTTTTTTTAGCAAATGTCATCGTTATACTTTTTCCAATACTACCAATCCTTCTATATGTGGTGTACGTGGAAAGAAGTTGTAAAGTTTGAAAAACATTGGTTTGTAGTGTTCGCTCAGCATCTTCATATCGCGTGCTTGGGTAGACAGATTGCATGAAAGATAGATAATGCGTTCTGGTTTTGTTGACAATAACTTTTGGATGACCGATACATGTAGGCCAGCTCTTGGTGGATCAAGAATTATTTGTTTGTTGCTATCTATGACATCTGTCATATGCTCTGCTGGCATATCATACACTTCTGCATGTGGCGTATGATTGAGGGCAATGTTTTCTCGTGCGAATGCCGCTGCATCTTTGTTGCTTTCTACCAGTATTGTTTCTTCTCGGTTCATGGCTATCGGAAGCGAAATAGCTCCAACGCCAGCATAAAAATCTAAGAGTGGTTTTTTTGGATCAAGAAATGCCGCCATGTCTTTCAATGCCATTTCAAATATGGGTGGATTGATTTGAAAAAAACTAAATATACCATACGCAAGTGAGGTACCGAGTATATCTTGTGTCAATGTGTTTTTTCCTACCGTATAGAGAAGTTTTGTAGGGACGGCAGCAGGGCTTTTATGTGTAGAATAATAAAGTTGAAACCCACGTTGTTTTTCTAAAAGAGCGGGATATGTTTCAAAAGTTAATTTGTCTTTGATAAACAATGCCGCAATTGTTTCGCCAGCAGTATTTGCCCGGACGATCAACGTTTTCAAACTGCGAAGCGGAATGTGTTTGTCTCGTATCCAATCGAGGATGTGTGTAGAAACCGTATTGATGACTGGCATAGCGAGAGAAGATTGTTCTACAACAAAACGTTCCTTTCCTCCTCGTTCAAAAAAAGCCAAATGAATTTTTCCATGCTCTTCTGTAAAACTAAATTCCATTTTGTTGCGATATCCACCAGTGTTACCATCTGTCGTAATATCAAGTGATGTATCGTTGAGAATAAGATCTCCAATTTTACTATATGTTTCAGCGGCAATTGCTTTTTTCCAATATTGTTCTCGGTCAAACGAAATAATTTGCCAAGGGCTGGTAGAAAGAAAATGATCCTCTTTTGGTGTAATTCGTTCTGGTGATGGCTCGAGAATATTCACGGCAATGGCTTCAAGATATGTTTTTTTATTTTTTACAATATCTATCTCCAAGACTTCTCCAGGCAATGCATTCCACACAAAGACTGTTTTGCCATTGAATCTTGGATTCCCTACATCACCAAGTCGTGCCAAACCTTGACCACCAAAGATGAGCTTTTCAATTGTGACGGTATAGCGCTCTTTCATAGATGCATACGACAAAACGGCCCTTATCATAGGCTGTATTGTCTATGAAGTCAATGGTGTTCCTTCTGGAATTGTTTTCATTATGGCATCGCTGATCCATTCAAGCATACCCCAACTCCAGTCATGACGATAAAAAACAGTTTCATTTGAAACATGTCGTTTTGTCCCAGCATCCATATAATAGACATGTGGTGATCCCTGGGCGATAAGAAGAGCTCCTTGTGTTACAGCAGTCTGTTCATTTTTTGTTGGAAGATACCCATACTTCACTTCTATGCCGTCACTAAAACCATCGCCATCAGAATCAAACAAATAAGAGACTGTTCCATTTGAAAATTCCTCTGCTTTTGTCAGACCATCTTGGTCACCATCAAGGTTTGCTGTGTTTCCGAGTTCTGGATTAGTAAACATGGCAAGTTTTGAACCATTCTGTATGTTGTTGGGGAGAAAATCATGCATGGCACTCAGCACAGTATCATATTTATAGCGGTATGCGTGTCCATAGTGGCTCCCTGGATCTTCGGCAATGAAAGTCTGATCCCTATCGTCATATCCAGAAATGACAAACATATGATAAGGAAAAAATCCACGAAAATACTCATTGTGAAGTGCGGAAGCATATGCTGGAATAATGACCGGGCGTCCGGCGTCTATTTCAGCTTTTATTGCGTCGAGTGTAGGATATTCTACAACGTGCGCGCTCCATGGAAGAAAATTATTAATGACGTCAGTCATAGTACGTATTGATTCGTCCAAACTTTCTTCAAAAAGTACATGTTTCATGTCAAACATTTCAAGAATCCCTTTTTTTGCATCGGTACTATTTTGTATATCTGTGCCAATGTAATATCTATGTACCATAAGGACACTTGTTTCCTCACAAGCATCGAGCCATGGTTGTATCCATATGCCATCAGGTGCTTGCGAGGTAAAGGGTACTGAAAGTATTGTTGCGGCGTGTGTAGGCAGAGCCAATACACACGTGCCAAAAAAAACGAGAACAGTATGTTTTATAGAGAAGATGATTCGTGAGTTCATGTAAAAGGGTTACATAGTAAGATATTGTTTTCTTTTTGATTCTGGAAATTTTTCTATAGCGTAACGGAGCATGGTTCGGGGCATTGTCTTTGCATGCACATTCAAAAAATGTTTTAGTACGTTGATATCTTTTTTCCCTACTTCTCTGAGTGCCCATCCGACTGCTTTGTGTATAAGATCATGTGTATCTTGAAGCAAGATGGTACTGAGCGCAATGGTATCTTCAAATTGTCTTTCGGCAATGAAGGCAAAAGTGGAAATAATCGCAATACGTCGCTCCCACAAACTTTTTGATGTTGCCAAACGAGCGAGTATTTTCCTATTTCGTGTTCGAAGCCACACGCCAAGAATTTTGTGAGCGCTGAGGTCAACCAGATCCCAATTATTAATGCATGCAGTATTTGAAAGATAGATGTCGACGATCTGTTTTTGTATACGTGTATCGCCTCGTTCAAATTGTAATACCAAAATAAAAAGTGCAATCTGGCGATATTCGTGATAGGTACTGTGTAACAATTTCAATATAGTAGGCATCGGCAGGTCTCGGAATGTTTTTGCGATGGTTCGTTGCATAGGGACGGTCAGACCGAGGAATATGTCTCCTTCCCCATACTCTCTTGTGCCAGTTTTAAAAAAACGCATCGAATGTATCGCACGCGCAGTGTCTGCTTGTTGGTGTATGGCTCTTGTGATTGCTGTATGATTCATATATCATACAGTATATCATGCTTATTCATTGTATTGTTGGTATGAACTATATATATTCTTTCCCAGCAGCTTTGTTTTTCTTCTTCCCTAGTGTTGTATTTGCGCATACGGACAGTGATCTCCACAATGCACTTGGTATATTTGGTCATCCTCTTGCTGTAGGTATTTTGGCGGTCGTACTTGTTGGTGTTATTTTTGCAATGAGATATTTTTCGAAAAATAAAAATAGTGATGATATCGTGTAAGTGCGCGATTATATCATGATAAAAATCGCCAGGTAGGCGATTTTTATTTGTTGTTTGGATTTTTTATGTTATTCGCACCCTAGTGCTGTACGACATTGCGCCTGTGCATCTGGGCCAGGTGCTTGGTCACAGATACTGCAGTCTACTGCTGTGTTTGATGCGTCAGTGGTGGTTTGGAACATTTGGCTTCCAAGAGAAAATTCTTTGAATGTAATATCTTTTGGTGTTTCAAATATGCTGTTGTCTGCATGCCATGGTGTACAGTGATACTCAATGTGTTGATCTGGGTCCAGAAAGTTATTACTGTCTGCTGTCGAGGTTGCCGTTATAACTGTTTTCATTTTTAGCCCTTCTTTGGCATCAAATGCTGCGCCCCAGGTGTATGCCCATCCATCGTTGAGGATGACATGTGATTCTTTTGTCGTGCCATCTTGTTCTGTGACCATAATGTCGCCACGAACTCGTCCAGTATCGATATAGGTTGTTCCTTGTTGTATGCCATATCCATCATCTTGAGAAAAGGTACAGGTGAGACTTTTGCCAGATGCCAGAATATCACGGAGGGTGTTTGGTGTTATCGATGCCTCTGTAGTGTTTTCTGTGTTCGTTATTTGTATTAGAGAGCTTTGCGTGCTCGGTTGATTGCGATACCAGCACCAGCGATTGCTGCCACGGCACCACTGCCAAAGAAGATACGGATCCACGTTGGAAGTCCTTGTTTTTCTTCGGTGGTAGGTGTTTCAACTTCTTCACCATTATCATTTGTTGTCTTTTGCTCTGTATTGTCTGTAGTCGGTTCTTCAGTAACCTCTTCTCCTGAAGGGGTTGCTTCAGTAGGAGTACCTGGAGTTGTAGTTTCTCTTGTTGGAGGGACTGTTGTCTCTCTTGTTTCTTCTGGCGTATTTCCATTGTCTGTAGGTGTTCCGTTATCTGTACTTGGTGTGCTCGTTGAAGGTGTTCCTGAGTTTCCGGTTTCTGTGGTTGGTGTACTGCCATTTTCTTTTACTACATGTACTGCAACTGTTGCTGTACTTTCTGCACCATGTGAATCTCGGACTCGCACAGCAAGTGTGTATGTACCGATTGTTGTATACGTATGAGTGACGGTTGGAGCTGTGTAGTATTCTTCAGCACTTTCGTCTCCAAAGTTCCAGAAGTAAAATTGAATATTTCCTTCTTTGTCTGTGCTATCGCTTGCATCAAACGTAACTTCTGTATTGACTGCTATCGTTACTTCTTGTCCAGTCGTAAATGCTGCCGTTGGAGGTGTATTTGGGAGGAATGTTCCACCACCATTGTTAGTAGGAGTAGAATCTGTAACAACAACATCAAATGTTGTGGTAACTATTCCATTGTATTGATCGTCTGCAGTGACTTCGATAGTACTTGTACCAACATGTAATCCCGTTAGAGTCAGATTTGAAACATCATCAAAATTTGCTGTTACCGCTGACTCATTTGTATTTCCAGAAACACTAAACATGAGCCTATTTTCATCAGGGTCATTGAAAGCGGCTTTGATAATTTCATTGCTTATCGTAGCTGTCGTTGTTGTATAGAGATCGATACTTTGATTTTGTAATGTGGCTTCCGTTAGTACTGGCGATGTGTTTAGAAATACTGTATGAGATAGTTGCTCAGAAACGGGATTCAATGGAAGAATGCTTTCTCCATCTTGATATTCAATACCAGTAATAGAAACTACAATCTTTTTTTCAACACCAATATTGTCATTGATTGTAATAGGAAGACTAGAACTACTGTTCGCAGGGACAAGCCACTTTATTGCTTCACTTCCAAAATTAAGAAGAGGGGCTTCATTTCTCAGATCATAATCTGTACCAAGTCCCGCAGTTCCTTCGAGTGTAAATGAAACGGCAACGTCGAGGTCACTATTATTTACAATCTTTGCTACATTTGCATTTCCAGAAGTAGGAGGTACCAAAGAACTGGATGTGCCAAAAGCGACATTTGTATCATTATCCAATATATTGACACTAAACTCTATCGGATTGTTAGAAAAGTCTGCAATAATATTTGTTTCATCATTTGGGTCAACAGCTTTTTTTATACTAAACGTAGCTGACTCTGTTCCTTCATATGCTGTATCGTCTTGCGCACCTGAAGCGTATACATACAATGTCACAGATGAATGGCTTCGTATTGTTAGAAAATTGTTAGTTTGATTCGACATAATAGATAAGATTTCTGGAGTTTCAAACCAAGCAACGTCATAATCATTGGACATTGTCGCAGTACCAGAAAAATCTAATATATAATCCAAATCAGTGTCACTGTTATTTGTTAATGTCGCTACTTCGACACCAGGCGCACTCACTGTTTGTTCACTAGCTTGTTCTCCTTCCATAACAGTATTGTGAGTTTCACTTACTGTAGGAGCATAGATATCATTATCATGAATAGTAAGTGTAAATGTGTTATTGTTAGCATCGACACTTGCTTCGGGACTTGGATCTGAATTTACAGTGGCATTTGCTTGAACATCAAGCATCGTTAAAACCAAGGCCTCATCACCTTCTACTATCTGATCATCTTGTACCACAACTCCAATAGAACCACGAGATTCTCCTTTGACAAGATGAACTGTGTAAGTGTATTGGCCGGCTACTTGGCAGTATGTACCACCATTAGATATATCAAACAAATAATCATCAGTTGTCGAGGCTGTCCCACCTGCACCAAAACAGACATCCAGACCAGCGTCTGCAGTCACAGGTTGAGAAAGTACAAATGGGATTGTATAGGTACCATCACCTTCAGTAACTCCAGCAGAAGCAGTTTTAAACCCTACTGTGGATACTTCAGCATGCACTAACGCCACACCAAACGTATTGAATAAAAGTGCCCCCACTACGGCAAAATGACCGATTTTAGCGAAAAAGTTTTTTTTCATAGATATGTGTTATTAATACAATTATAGTATAAATAAGATTGATGGCTCAATGTAGCACAAAACTGTTATTTTGTCAAGCTGTCGAGCCGTGGTACAATAGCGTAAGAAAACGATCTTGTAAAGAGTTCCACCCTATGGAAAAAATATTCTACCCACAGCAAAAAAAATATAGCTCATGGCTGCTCTGGATTCAGCGTATTGCGGGCCTTATCTTTCTCTATGCCACTCTTACCCTCCCAAAAGGTCTCCAGCTGATGGATACCCCGCTCGTGATGACACTTCGAGGAGAATACCCAACATGGTGGCATGTGATGAGGGATATTGTTCTTTCTATTGTGGTACTTGCGGTACTCATTTTTATTGGAAAATTGTTGGTGTTGTATACCCGCAAACATCCTGTGTCTCGGAAATATATCAAGTGGATTAGAAAAATGGATGGAAAATTTATTCAGAATTTTTTGAATTTTGATTTTTTTCTGGTGAAGTTTTTGGTTGCCGGTGTGTTTGGTTGGCTCCTATGGCTTTTGTTGAGAGGAGTGTCTGGATCGTTGCCTACAAGTATTCATGTGCCGTTGTATCACACACAACCAGTTGTGACGGTGATGGTGATACTTGGATTTATTGTGCTCGTAGAAAGTTTTCAATCGTGGAAGTGGCACATGCGGAAGCATTTGCATATTCATGAAAAGTTTTGAGAAATAAAAACATCCCCGTCGAAGTGACGGGGATGTTTTTTATACAGAATATATTTTAAAGACAAGAACGAGCTGCGAAATAATCACCTGCAGTAGGTGTTGCACCATGTTTGATTTCATCTGCACGAGTGATGCCGAGCTTTGTATAGAAACATGCTTCCATTGCTGGTGTGATGCTTGTCGGCAACGTCGCAGTATCTATCCCCAATTTTTCTAATGTTTGTTCTTGTGTTGGTGACAAAAGGGGATTTGTACTGGCAGTCGTGTTTTTTTGTTCCGTCGGTGTTGTTGGTGAGGTTGGAGTTGGAGACATAGGAGTTGCTTGTCCAGAGAGTTGCTGGATGAGTGGCTTTATCCCATACGGATCGGCGACGTAGAGATACACACCCGCAAGAATCAGGAGGAAGAAGATGATACCAAGTGTGACGAAAAGTATGTTGAAGAGTTTTTTCATATATAATGTGGTTATGAAGACATTTTAAGATACGGTTTGATAGGCCAGAGGAGGAGCGCTCCAATAAATGATACAACCACAACCGATACGATAAGAATCGGAAATCCACTATATGTGGCGATAAATCCACCAAGTGCTGCAAGTGCTGCACTTGTCAAATCTGTGAGTGTGAAATACACACCCCATTCTGTCCCTTCCTTTTTTTTATCGATATGACGAGTAAAAATTGCCATGTATGTAGGGAATGTAAACGCAGTAAAAAAACCTAATAAAAATTGAACTAGGTACAGTTGGGCTGGGGTATGAATGATAAGATAGAGTAGAGGAACAAACGCCATGAGTAGGGTAAAAATAAACAAGAGCCAAAAGTCATCTTTTTCTCCGCGTATTTTGTCGATAAAATGTGCAATAGGAATTTGAAGAACGCTTTTTGTAAAAAGATAAATGCCCGCTGCAAGTCCTGCGACAGCTTCATTTCCACCAGTAATAAAATCTGTAATAAAGAGTGCAAAAATTGGCCCCAACAATCCCACAGATCCCATAACAATGGTATCTGAAAGAATAAGAAATCGAATAACGGGATTGATATCTTGAAGGAAGTAATGCTGTAGATTGGTTGAGCGTTTTTTCATAAAAAATTTACAAAATACTTTTATATCATACCGTATTTTTGTATTGCTGTATATCCAAAAATATATAGAAGCTGCTGGAGCAACTCCCGTCTGCGAGCATGATAAAATCAGCCCTTTCAGCCTCTCCCTCAGGCGAGGTGACCACACCTCAGGTGCGTAAAACTTCCGAAAATTCTGAAAATTGGCGGAGAGGGCGGGATTTGAACCCGCGGTTCGGTTTCCCGAACACCGCTTTTCGAAAGCGGCACATTCGACCACTCTGACACCTCTCCATGGTCTCGGATTGTACGCCAAGAAGTCAGTCTTGTCTAGCCACTAGCATCAATGGAAACACCCAAAACAACACTGCCAAATCATTCTTTATATATGGTGAATCCACAAGACCTGTCACTACGAACGTGGTGATAAGTGCAAGTACCATGATCCATAAGCCATATTTCCTTGTAGCAGAAAAAAACAATCCAATAATCATTAGGATAAATCCGATAAGACCAAACACACCAAGATTCACATACATTGTGAGAAAGATATTGTGTGGATGATGAAAAATTTCTATACCTTCACCATTGACCATCGTGTGATAGGGGGCAATACGTTCATCATACGATGCCAATCCTGCACCGAGGAGCGGACGATCTTGGAGTAAGTTTATTGTGTCTTGCCACATCGACAGACGAATTTGTCCGGAACGATCTTGGAAGAAGAGTTCTGCTCGAAGGCTATGAAGTCTTGGAATGCTCAGAAGACTTATCAGTCCAACAATACCAACGGCAACAGCTGACCAACGAGTTTTTTTATGTAAAAGCAATATCATTCCGATACCAGCCGCAACACCAATAAGTCCACCAGTTGATTTTGCATAATATATAGCGAGAGGTCCGATAAGAAGTAATGAAAAACAAGAAACCAACAATATCCAGCTCACAAATTGCCCAGTTGCCCAATCATCTTTTTGTTTTTGGAAGAGACGTTGCCACACGATTGCTACCGCTAGTACAACGAGCGGCGCAATGAATAATCCTACACCATTTGGAAAGCCATACCACGTGGTCACGCGATATGTCGCATTATTCTGCCAAAAATCCCAGGGCACCATCCATCCTGTGAAGTGTTGAATTATTGCAAAGAGCGATGTTGCAAGTCCAGAAAGTACGAGTGGAAGAAGAATATCTGTTTTTATCTCTATACGATCTCTTGCAAAGTAGAGAATAAGGAAAAGTGCAAACGGTTCTATGTAAAATGCCTTCCATTCACCAAGAGCAGCACGCATATCGACAGCAGTAAAGATTGATACTGTTGCTGCAATGAGAAAAAGTATTGTTCCTAGTGTGAACAGCCTATGTTTTTTAAAAAGGGTAAGAAGAGATTCTTCAATGTGCCTTGCGTGTTTCAGAATCCCTATTATACATACTACCAAAATCATGATTTCAAGAATCGTCATTGGGAGTGGGCCTATAGAGAATCGAAGTAAGTATGTCGGTAGAAGAAGAAACAGCAAAAAAACACCGTAGGAAAAGCGTTGCCACGTGATCAGAAAATAGAATGCTGCGTAGAGAATGTAGAAAGCGATCATACTTGTTGTTTTGAAAATGTGAGGATTTGCACCACATATTCTCGGATACCTGCATAATGGACTAGATCCCATGCCATTGCTATCTCTTGTTTGACACCCTGAATAAATCCCCATTTGTGTGATTTGTAGGTATTGAGTATTGCCGATGTCATCCATGCTACAGATTTTTTGTGTTGTCTCATAAACATGTTGATAGCAATTTCAAGTTGGTAGTCGGATGGTTGTTTCAAAAAAATAGTATGAAGATCCGTTGCTTTCATAATTCTTTGCCCTGAAAAAAGAACGTCTCCACGATTTAATCGAACAAAAAGATTACTGTCCTTTCTCCCTAGGATGAGCATGTCGAGATGATGCTCTTCATAGCGTGTAATTGCGAGATCCAATTCCTCTGGAGTGAGTCCTTTAAGATCAGCATCGAGAAGGAATACATGAGAAGTATGTGAAGCTTCAAGACCTGAAAAAATTGCATAACTTTTCCCTTTGTTTTGAGACAGAGAAATGAGTTCTACTTGCGGAAATTGTGAAATGATAGTTTCTGACATGTTGTCAGTAGATCCGTCATCGACACAAATAATATGTGCAAATGAATGAGCTTTGGTTGCGATCAAAAGTGTATCGAGAATGCGGTTGCCCTCATTAAAAAAAGGAATAAGACAGGTATATTGTATGTTGTTTGCCATACGTTATTTTCTGTGTAATATTTCTCGCATCGTTTCCTTTGACACTGCACCTAGCCCATACAAAAATGCGAGATAAATAGTGCCTCCGAGAGGTAAGAGAATCAAGACATGCCAACCTCTAAATATATATATCGCAGCAGCCATGACCACAGCAGAAAAAAGTATTTTTCCAAATGTTTGTATGTTGAGTTTCAATTTCACATAGTGTCGCACTGTGAACAATAACATGATACCCGCATATGCCTCGCTAAAGAGTGTCATGCCCGCAGCACCCCAGAGACCATAGCGAGGGATGAAATAAAAATACCCAATCACCGTAATGATGGCATTGCTGATATAGATCCACATGGTTTGTTTTTGTTTATCAATAGCCACAGCAAGATGCCCGTAGATCGCCCCGACATAAAGAAAAAACGTACTGATGAGTAAGAATGACAAGATCGGGCCTGCATGTTCATATCCTGGCCCAGCGACGAGTGTCATGATGGGCGTCGCAAGCATCACACCACCAAGAACCAGTGGCACAGCAAAGAGCATCATTATATCAAAGCTCTGTTGATATAGCTGGTGCATGCGTTTGCTATTTTTTTGTGCCCACGCTCCTGCTAGGAGTGGGAGCATGAGCCCCATCATCATCATTGCCATCTGCGCAAGGATATCAATGACACGATATGCAGCTCCATAGATACCAACCTCTGCCTGCGATTGATAGAGAGATAAAATAACGGTATCTCCTTTGAGATACATGACATTAAAAATAATAGAAATCGCAATCGGCCACATTTTTTTTGTAATTGCTTTCCATATATTCGTGTCAAACGCAAACACAGGTTTTGCAATCCTGAATGCTGAAATCCACATGTATGCCGTGTAGGCAATGCTGGCAAGTGTGAGTACGATCATGACAGGCAGAAATCCTGCATCGGTATAGAGCATGAGTGCCAGTCCACCCACGAGGACAATACGCCCAATCACTTCACCAATTGCTTGCAAATGCATGTTCAATTTGCTCTGATAGTAGCCTACAAAAATTTGATTCATGGCAACTGCGAGCATATTGATCGTGGTAAAGCTGATTGCGATCTTTACTTCGATTGGGTAGGGAAAAAGAAGCGCAAGAGCAGGAGCGAGTGCAAGAAAGAGAAAGGCTGTCACAAATCGGTAGCCGAGGAGATTTTGGAGGAGCGTTTGTTCTTCTATTTTTTTCTCTCCCATCATCTGCGCGGTGACAGGGATGAGTCCAAAGTCGATAAGAATGGCGAGAAATTGCAAAAATGCGATAGTGGTGACATACCACCCAAATCGTTCTGTACCAAGATAGCGTGTCATCATGCCGATCGCAAAAAGGCCGAGACCTGTGGAAACGATCTTACCTACGAATTGTGCAGCCGTGTTGTGAGCAATTTGTCTTGTGGTAGACATAGAAAGAGAAGAATTTTCCTCCTTTGTAGGAGGGAATCATATACACTCTACCTTTTTCTACGCATTTTCGCAATTGGAAAGCTCTTTGAAAATTTGATATACTGATATATCTAAGATAATACTTTTTATGAATAAATATTTTGCTTTTCTCCTTTCTTTTGTCATGACCCTAACCCTATTGGGGCTCTCAGCAACACGAGTTGATGCTGCTGATCCTGATCTCAGTATTCGTGATAGTGCATATAGTGCAACATTTGTATCTCAATCAGAATCAGATCCTCTCACCATCGAAGCAGGCGAGACAAAGTTGGTAAAGATCAAGTTTAAAAATACAGGAACAAAATCTTGGGTAAATGAAGGGAAAAATTATATTTCTGCCTATACTATGGGGCCTCGTGATAGAGATTCAGTATTTTTTGGGACTGGCTGGAACACACCAAAGCAAATTGGTCGTATGGCAGGGACAGTAAAGCCAGGAGAGATAGGCGAGCTTGGTGTCTTTCTTCATGCACCAGAGAAAACAGGTTCTTATAAAGAAGAATTTCATCTTGCAATAGAAAATTGGTCTTGGGTAGGCGATGGGTATTTTTATCTGGATATACAAGTAGTGCCTGCAGAGGTTGTAAAGAACGTAGTGAAAATATCGGACACCGTTGTGGAAAATACTTCAGAAGATATTGTTGCAACTACAACGTACGAAGCAAAACGTATCGGTCTTTCAAAAAAATCTGTAGATGCTGTTGGTGGAGATCCTATAAGTGTAGTGGCGATTTACCAAAATACTGGCGGCAATGCATGGCAGGGTTATCAATTGACATCTGGTGCAGCGACATCACTTGCAACTGCAGGAACAAGCTTTGTTGATCACAGCTGGACAAATGGGAGTGTGATTCTGGCGGCAAATGATGCTGTTGATCAGAGTGGAATTGTTCGACACACATTTACCTTTCGAGCACCAAAGACAAAAGGTGATTACACTTTCACTGCAGGTCTTCAAGTTGAGGGGCAACGTCTCGACACATTTGATATTAGTGTGCATGTCACAGAAAATGCTCCGCTCAATTATGTTGCACCTTCATTTGGGAATAGTGTAGAAATTGTTGATATAGAAACGCCACGACTTGCCGAAGAGCCACGGATTCGTGTTGGGATCAGTACAGATGATCAGACACTCCAGTTTGTGTCATACGAAGATGACTATCGAGTGTTGAATGACGGCGCAGAAGTTGGTATATTGCCTCAGAAAAAAATTGCTATCATGACCTATCTTGATGGAGTGTACTCATTTGATGGGAGTGATGTTCTATTTCAGACCACCGGCGTGCTCCGTCTTGAACCCGTGAATAATCCTCACGCAGTTTTTACCCTCATGGATGTGTCACGTCCTATGAGTTGGGTTGGTCCGGGAGATTTCAATAAATATCGTGGTATACTTGAATATCGAAAAGGAGAAAAGGATAATGTGTTGTATGCTGTGAATGATTTGTTTCTTGAAGATTATGTCAAAGGAATTTCTGAAACTGGAAAAGGAAATCAATTTGAATTTGTAAAAGCAAATCTTACAGCAGCCCGAACATACGCGTATCTCAGCAAAGGAAAGTATTCTTTCTTTGATGTCCTTGCAAGCACATACGATCAGCTGTACCTTGGATACAATGTTGAAGTCTACAATCCGCAAATTGCAGAAGCGTCAGCGGCATCTCGTGGGCGTATGGTGATGTATGACGGACAAGTTGTCACGACACCATACTTTGGAAATAGTAGTGGATACACCAAGAGTTGGAAAAGTGTCTGGGGTGGAAGTGAAAAGCCATGGCTCGTGCCAGTCAAAGCAACGTACGATCTTCGCGATGGAAAGTTGCAGTTTGGACATGGGGTGGGGATGAGTCAGCGAGATGCAAATATCCGTGCAAAAGAAGAAGGGTTGGATTACAAAGCATTATTGAAATATTACTATACTGGGGTGGGGATTGCGCTCATGTATAAATAAGCAAAAAAGTACGCCTACGGGCGTGTTTTTTTGCTAAATAAACAATATATTGCTATCATACAATGTATATTCGTTCCAATATTTTTTACATAAATTCTTTGTTATATGGCAAAAAATACGCAACAAACACTCACAGGCATACTCGCAGATTTCAAAAAAAACATGTCTTCGTTAAAAACAAAAAGAACAAAGACTCTAAATGCGTTTAAGAAAAAGATCGAAGAAGCTGAAAAAAAACAGATACAAAAGAAAATAATAGACATGGAATAATTTCGTTTTTGAATATACATATATGACTAGAGCAAACCACGATGCCCCAGGTATACCCGAAGAACATATACCCAACACAGAAAGCCTCCCAACTCCAGATACTACCTATCAGCAAGTGGAGGAGTTGTTACTCTCTGTTCCCGATGCCTTTCGTACTGAAGTAGAGGAAACAAAGAATATAATTTCTCAGATGGTAGAAAGAGCTAGGTCCGTTGATCTCAGTGCTGAGGATATTTCAGCGTTTGATAAGGCTATGAATGGGATCGTGGATGAGCTGAAAGCACTTGCAGAAAAAGTACAAGCACAGTTGAATGATATTCAAAAAACCCAGGAATTGGTTGAAACAGGTCTTCTCTCGCAGGAAGAAGTATCTGAGACAGATCCTGAAGAATTAGTTGCCTTTCGAGATAAGATGACTACCCTGATGACACAAGTAAGTAGTGAATTGTCACATATCACATGGGAAAAACGAAATGAAGGATATCAAAAACAACAGAGAGTTACTCTCGCACGCGAAATAACAAGGGCTAACCTGGAAAGTTCACAGATAACAGTACCTCCCATTCCCCCACTTGTTCCCTCAGAAGCGTTGCTAAGACAACAAGCAGCTTTTGAAAATGCACAGCAGTCAAATCTTCGTCCAGATATTTTGGCCAAAGCAACAGAAAAGTTACGAGCCCTAGAACAGAAAGAGCAAACTGCCTGGGATAACGAGCATGGTAGAGATCCAGAAGACAGTGCATTGTTGGATAGTATCCGTACTGCTCTTGATACTAGAACATTGGATACAGTATTTGCCAAAAAAGGATTTGATACAAAAAGAGCTGTATCACTCATAGCAGAACAAATTCGTGAGAAGGCTTTTTCTCTTAAGGGAATAAGCAATGATGTATTAGAAGAACTGCCAGAAGAAGTTATAAAGGCTATTGTAGACGAGATGTCTGATGAGGAAATGTGGAAGACTATGCGAGAGATGTCTGATGTTGTGAAAGAAAAAAAACAAGTTTCTTTTATATACGCGAGTAAACCATATAAAGAAAGATCAGATGAGTCAAAAAAAAGAGGCAGAGGTGCACTCGAAACCGTTGACTTTTTTTCAGGGTCTGATGGGTTTCAAAGGATGAGAAAATTGTGTGATGATTGGCAAAAAGATCCAGAAGGGAATAGTGGTCGTGATGTATTGGTAAGGGAATTACAGAGGTTTGCAGCAGCAATAGAATCATTGAAAGATAGTTATGCTCCTGCGACAGATGTTGACGTATTTCCAGAAAACACGCAAAAGGATTTCCTTGATATAATAGAACAAATTAAAACATCTTCGGATGGGCAACATCCTGATGTCAACCAATTTATTCAAAAGATTACAGAATCTATTTCATATCCAATACTTAGACTTAAAGAAAGATCATCAAAAACTTACTCTTCTACAGTAGATGATGCCGTTCGTTTGCATCAACACCAAGAGCGTCAAGCAGAAGTACAAAAGAAAAGGGAAATGGAAATCAACACTGCAATCGGTGTAGTTGCTGCTGAAGTAGGTAAAACTGCTAAAAAAAACACAGAGGATTCCATCCAAAATAGAGACATTAAAACGTCCATATTGAACTTGATACCTTAGTTAGTACTCTAACGAGAACCATAGAACGTTATGTATTGGAACAGCAGGCATATGGAGACGCAAAGAAAAAACCGTTTTTGAGTAATAACATAACATTAACTCCTGAACAAAGAAATGCTATCGCTGCTATCGCAATGTTAGATGGCTCAGAAGAAACTCCAGCGGAAAAAATTTCGTTTAGTGAATATGAAAAGCAACGTGGTCAGTTGACTGCAAAAAAGTCTGACATAGAGAACAATCATAGGATTGCTATCCTAGATGTATTAAGTGAATTGAATAGTCTTGTACCAAGAACAGATGTAAGTAGAACACTTATACCTACTAGAGAAGCTGTCGTGTCAGCTGTTACGTTAAAAATTAAGGAAGCTGCTGGGGAATATGTATCTGCCGACGTTATAGAAAAAATTCAAAAACAAATAATAGAACAAATACGTCAAAAAATAGAAGTGTGCATAGGAGATGTTGATACCGCGATTAATTCTCCTGCGCTTACTCATATGAATGAACTTGAAACACAATTTCCTAAAATGCCTGCACATGGTGATGATGAAACGGTTATGTACAGTAATTATTTTCCTCATGTGTTGACTGATTTGCAAAGACATAAAGAAACATTGAATATCATATTAAAAGTTCTTTCCGAATTTGAACAGTCGGCTGCATAACGTATGATCAAAAAAACAACCCGTATCATCGGGTTGTTTTTTGTTACATGCTTCCTCATCTATTCTTCATTCACTTCCACCTTTTCGCCAGATTTTTTTTCTTCTTCATCTGGTGCTGTCCCACGTTTTACTGCTACCCAAATATCTTTTTCAATTTGTTTCATGAGTTTTGGATTTTCTCTCAGATATTGCTTTGCTTTTTCACGACCAACGCCAAATTTCTCTTCTTTGTAACTATAGCTGTTGCCAGATTTATTGACGACTTTGTATTCGATACCTGTATCGATGAGGTCTCCTGACACAGAAATTCCTTCATTATACATAATGTCAAAAACCGTCGTACGAAATGGAGCCGCAACTTTATTTTTTACAATTTTTGCTTTGACTCTATTGCCGATCACCGTCTCTCCTTGCTTTATTTGTGCACTACGACGGACTTCGATACGAATAGAACTGTAAAATTTCAACGCATTTCCTCCAGTCGTTGTTTCTGGATTGCCAAAAAATACACCAATCTTTACACGCGTTTGATTGATGAACACTACGATCGTTTTACTCTTACTCACAATACCCGTGAGCTTTCGAAGTGCCTGACTCATAAGTCTGGCTTGAAGTCCCATGTGTGAATCACCCATTTCTCCTTCGATTTCTGCTCTTGGTACGAGTGCTGCGACAGAATCGATGACGACGACGTCTACAGCATTTGAACGGACAAGTGTTTCAAGAATTTCGAGTGCTTGCTCTCCATTGTCTGGTTGTGAGATGAGCATGTCTTTTACTTGGACACCGATTTTTTTTGCATACTCTGGATCGAGTGCATGCTCTGCATCGATAAAGGCTGCAATACCACCTTCTTTTTGTACCTCCGCAATAATGTGTTGTGCGAGTGTTGTCTTTCCACTTGCTTCTGGCCCAAAAATTTCAATAATACGTCCACGTGGTACACCCCCAATACCAAGGGCAATATCGAGAGAAATAGATCCTGTGGATACTACATCTACATCGGAGGATGGAGCTTCGCCAAATTTCATAATGGCACTCTCTCCATATTTTTGTTTTATTTGTTCTATTGCACTTTCCGCAGCTTTCATTTTTCCTTGCATTTCTTCGGTTGTCTTTGCCATACCTTTGGAATGTTAAGTGTTATCATGACAGGCGTGTGAGGGTCTAAAAATAGAGCTTTATGCTCTACTGGTAGAATACTGGGTTTTTACCGCTTGGTCAACTCCTTGTTTCTCCAGAGGTTTCCACAGAAATTTGTTGAATTTTTCTTTGGGTGACATAGCGAGTTTCTGTGGTTTTTTGCCCATGTTTTTTTGTCGCTTCTACGACGATAGTATTGACGCCTTCAACCAGGTCGAGCGCTTGCTCAAATTGTCCTTCTTTTGTATATGACACACCTTTGCCATTGATAGTAATATCAGTCTCTGGGTCAGAAAGTCCACGGATAGTGATTTGTTCATCACTCGTGATATGGCCATCTTCAGGTGAGATGAGTGTGAGTTGTGGTGGTTCCAAAATACGGTTTACTTGCCATCCGAGATATCCCAAAACAGAAAGTAACACAAAGGCTATACCAAGATATTTCATTACACCGGGTAATGCATGAAATGCAAGAAAAGATTTTGGTTTGTGTGGATGTGCTTGGAGTTGTGGTTCATGTTTTGTTTGTTCATACCCTTCCTCGATGAGAAATTGTTGTATATATGATGTCGATGGAATATCGAGCACCGACAAATATCTTTTGATAAAGTTTTTTTGGTACACTGTGCCAGTTGGAAGATTCTGGAATTCACATGTCTCAAGAGCCTTGATGTAGGTCTTACTCAATTTTGTTTTTTCAGACATTTGTTCAATAGAAAAACCTGCTGCTTCGCGCGCCTCTTTGAGGCGGAAACAAACACGATGTGTATCTTCTATTTTTTTTCTTGTGAATGCAGTCATACACCTTTCCTTCTTCGTTATCTGGGTTCAGTATTCTTTTATTTAAAGAATTTTTGATCAGCATCTTCCTCCAATTCTTCCTCGAGAAGTTCCTCATCTGTCTCATCATCTTCATTGCTATCTTCTTCTTCTTCACTATCCGCCTCATTGGTTTCTTCATCTGGATTTGCCTTGTCATCTATTTCTTCTTCTGTTTCTTCTTCATCTTCATATTCAACAAACGTTGCATCGGTTTCTTCTTCATCACTACCCTCATCTGTCTCAGTATCATCTTCAAAAACGTTGAATTCTTGTCCCATACCCATAGTACTCGGAACTTGCTTTTCTGTCACGAGAACTTCACGAGGTTTTGATCCATCGGCTGGACCTATGATACCAGCTTCTTCGAGTTCATCCAGAATCCGAGCAGCTCGAGCATATCCTACGCGAAGGTGTCGTTGGAGAAAAGATGCGCTTGCTTTGCCAGCTTGCAATATTATTTCCTGAGCATCGTTAAACAATGGATCTTGGTCATCTGCTGGACCACCAAACATGCTCGCAGTACCATTTTTTTGTCTTTGAATAATGGATTCGTCATATGTTGGTTTTGTGCCACCTTTCAAATATGACACGACATTCTTCATTTCTTCTTCTGTAATGAATGCGCCCTGGATACGAACAGGTTTACTGAGTGATGCTGTAGAAAAAAGCATATCTCCACGGCCAAGAAGTTTATCAGCACCTGCTGCATCGAGAATTGTTCGTGAGTCTGTGACAGAAGCAACGGAAAAAGCAATACGACCAGGAATGTTTGCTTTCATGAGTCCAGTAATGACATCGACACTTGGTCGCTGTGTTGCAACAATAAGATGAATACCTACAGCACGTGCCATCTGTGCAATACGAATAATTCCTGCTTCGACTTCATTGCCCGCTGTTGCCATGAGATCGGCCAGCTCGTCTATAACAAAGACAAGATATGGAATTTTTGTGTGTGGATGAGCTTCATTGTATGTCCCGATATCGCGATTGCCTGCTTTTGAGAGTAATTCAAAGCGTCTATCCATTTCTGAGATCGTCCACTTGAGTGCATTCACAGTATCTTGTGAATTGGTAATAACAGGAGTGAGAAGATGTGGAATGCCATTGTAGAGTGTCAATTCTACACGTTTTGGATCTACCATGATAAAGCGCAATGTTTCTGCAGTATTCTGAAACAACAGTGACATGATGATCGTATTGACACAGACAGTCTTTCCAGATCCTGTCGCACCTGCTACCAAGAGATGTGGCATCTTTGGCAAATCTGCTACCCAAATTTTTCCACCAACATCTTTTCCCAGTGCAAACATCATGTCATGTGGACGAGTTGCATATTCTTTTGATTCGAGCAGTTCTTTGAAGGTCACCATCGCTGCTTTTTCATTCGGTACTTCTATACCAACAAGAGATTTTCCAGGGATTGGTGCTTCAATACGAATAGGATGTGCAGCAAGTGCGAGTGCAAGATCATTTGACAGTGCTGTGATGCGAGAAATTTTTACCCCCTTAGAAGGTTTGAGTGAATACTGTGTGACTGTCGGTCCTACACGGACCTCACCCATGTCTACCTCAATATTAAACTCAGCAAGTGTATCCCGGATTGTTGCTTCATTAGCTTTTATATCACCACTCGTTGGTTTTGATTTGCTTGTTTTGAGTAATGTAATTTTTGGGGGTGCTTTGATAACTACATGTTTTGCCCAGTCGGGGATTTCATCCTCTGCTGCAACAACATGCGTTTTTGGTGCACGATGTATAGGTTCTTCTTCTGTGTTATCCCCCTCTTCATCTTCAGTATCTGCATCATCAGTATTCTTTTCCTCTTCTTCATCACCTGCAATATGTCTTGCAGAAAATCTTCGAGCTTGTGGTGATGTTTCCTCTTCGTCATCCATGTAAGGATCTTCTGTTTCATCATCATTGCCATCAGCATGTACTTGTTGTTTTATAAATTCCCCTACAAATCCAAGTCCTGCTAATATTTTTTTGTGAAGAGAAAAGAAATGAAGAATGGCAGTATTAAATAATAAAATAAGTGATACCAGGGCAAGACCAATGAGAAGAATAATACTGCCAATACTCCCTAGGTATGTTTTTAGTGGCCAGGCAAGCATACCAAAAACGCCGCCACCGCCACCTGCGAGCGCCTCTCGCCACATATCAACAGCCGGAAAGCCCATGTGCATGAGACTCGAAAGTGTGAGAAAAAAGAGTACCGCACCGATGCCATGCGTAGGGTGATAGTCGTATCGATTATCTTTCAATATAAACCAGGCAAATATCAGTAAGATAATAGGTGTCGCAAATCGCATGGATCCAAAAAGAAAGGCAAGAATCCATTCATTGAGTACCACGCCAACAGTACTTGCACCACCAAAAAAGCTCAGGGTAATAATGAGTGCGAGGATCACAAGAAGGATCGCGATGATCCCTCGTGAAAGTGTAGGATCAAAGTTTGGTTCTGGTTGTTGTTTTTTTCGTGCCATAGGTTGTGTTCAGTGTATTGTATCATATTTTGAGAGAAGCGATAACAAGCTTCTTGTGGGTGTTTGATGACTTGCGGAGAAAGATTGTACGTTGCTAGATCACGGGCATTCGTATGTACACGGAAGATTGCATTTCGCTTCGCTCCATTAAGATTCCTTTTTGCTTCGCAAAAAAGATTAGAAGATTAGGATATAAAAAGGAAGGCATGAATGTAGCATAATCTTCAGTCTTATGTTGACGTAGTCAACATGTAATCTTAGCGAAGCGAAATCTTTCGTTGCATATAAAAAAGCACATTGATATACAACGTGCTTTTTCAAAATTTCTTCTCAGCACTCTCGAAATTCGAGATCGCAGTTGAAGGGGCGACGCAACAGTGAAGATCACTGCTGCGTCGCCCGGGTTGTGCCTGTGAGGGCGGTTGAGAGGCTACTGCAGGTCGATGCAGGAATCGACCTCGGTCTGCAAGCAGCCGGTGTCGGCCGCCCCGGTCACGTTGAGGCTGCCCTCGATCGTGACATCTGCCGGCGTGCCGTCGCTGGCCTGTTTGAACTTGCTGTCTCCATGCACCACCAGGGCACCTGGGTTGAACCAGTTATCATTCTCGTTCGAGACTGACATGCCTCTGCGTGCTACGAGCTTGGCGTCCTCAAGCATCATGCTCCAGGTTCCGTCGCCGTTGGACTGGCCGAACGAGACGAGCTGGCTGGCGCGAAAGAGCCATGCCTTCTCAGAATAACTGACCTGGCTTGGTGAGCTGATCAGCATGCCGCTAGCGAGGCCATTTCGAGTGATCGTCACCGCTGGTCCCGTCGTGTCGTTGAAGCCAAACGAGGCCTCGTTGAGCACGTTCAGGAGCTCCTTGACCTCGACACTGAAGGCCTCGAGGTTCCCTGTCACGAGACGATTCCAGACGTTGAGCTCGGGCATGGCGCCATAGGTATCGACGTACAACGTGTCCCCGCGCAGCTGATTGTAAGCGCGGAGGTTGTTCACGCGGACGTGGCCGCTGGTGAACGTGATCACGCTCTCCCCGTTCTCGTCGTAACTGGACAGGGTGAACGGGCTGATCTGGTGGATCCACTCCAGGTCGAAGCCGTACATGAACCGTTCGTAGTTGTCCTGCTTGAAGGCCAAGGACTCTACGTGCTGTGCTCCGAGTGTCCAGCTTTCGCCGAAGGTGGCCTGGTCGCTGTTGACGTTGCTCGCCCCGATGTTGCGGACGAGCAGGTCGTTGATGCCGAGGTTGAGCGATCCGTTCACGTAGACCATCGTGTCGTACGGATCCGGCGTCTCGGCACCGACGAAAGTGAAGGTCTTCACGAACGGGTCGAGCTGGCTCTTCGCCATGTCCAGCTCCAGCTGGAGGCGCTGCTGGTCGGCCACTGCGACCAGGTGCTGCAGCTCGAGGCTGTGCACACGGGTCTCGAGCTGATCGACCCGATCGGCCTGCGCTTGGAGCCCCGCCACCTGATCCTCGAGCGCATCGAGGCGCTCGGTGATGGAGGAGTCGTCGGTCACGACGGGCTGCTGCGCGTCGTCGGCGCACCCGATCTGCGTGCTCAGGAGCACGCCGAACGGGAGAACCAGGAGGAAGCGGACGAGGAACGAGTGCTCGCGGGGAGCGTCGATGCGGTGGTTCATTCAAGACCTCTCAATGTAAACACACATTCACCCCCGGAACCCCCGGAAAGCGAAGTATGTGTTTTTGGTTTGGAAAAGAGCAGAAAGGAGGACGAATGTCCCACTTTTTGTTTCGTTTCCAACGAAAGACGTCCGAATATATCACAAATAAGCCTTTTTGTCAAGCTAAGGCTGTGCAAAAGCTGTTTTGTTATCTGCAACATGCTATATGTCCCATGAAATGTGGATAACTCTAGGGATAACCACCCCACGTCGCCCTAGTAAGAAAAACACTATTTTGCTAAAATAAGCCAAAAATGTGCAGTTCTTGACAAATAGTTATACACGTGTTCAGTACTTGACTTTTCCCTTATTTCAACGTATATTGTAGCAGTCGTCAAATGAGCCAAAGGTATTACTTTTTTCCCTAAGGGAAGAGAAAAATACCGTTGGTTTATAATAATACCACGGAGCGAATCTACCTTCTTCTCGACGACGTGTCTGATACCTGACCCCACCACTCGCGAGTAGTGGGGGTGCATTCACTGGATTATTCGTTACCTGTGCACGCGCAAAACATGCACATCGAAACGAACAAACAATAAAAATTAGAAAGCAAATCTACCACGGTTTGCCATTTTTTGTACTCAAAACATTCGGATTAGATGCGTTCATTGCTCTGCAGTGAATACATATAATTCGAATGTACGTTTAATAGCTTGCATCTATGCCAATCTACAAGCGACAGAAGACCACGGTGGCAGAACGAAAGTTCTTCACCACGCTCAAGAGTGCTATCGAAGCACCAGATCTCATTGAGACGCAAAAAGCGTCGTATCGCTGGTTCTTTGATGTAGGTATCAAAGAATTGTTTGAAGAGATTTCACCAATCAAGGATTTTACTGGTCGAGATTTGGAACTCTATTTTGAAGACTATACGATTGATGAGCCAAAGTTTGACGAAGTCGTGTGTCGTGAAAAAAATGTAACATTCGAAGCACCGCTTCGAGTGAAAGTTCGACTTGTAAACAAGCGAACAAAAACAGAAGATGTGCAAGAAATTTATCTTGGTGACGTCCCTATCATGACTGATCGAGGGACCTTTATGGTAAATGGAATTGAGCGTGTTGTGGTTTCACAGCTCATCCGTAGTGCAGGTGCATTTTTTACAGAGAGTACAGTCCGAGGGAGAAAATATTATGGGGCAAAAATTATTCCAAACCGAGGAGCATGGATTGAAATAGAAACCGATCAAAACAATGTTATTTGGATAAAAGTAGATCGCAAGCGAAAGGTTGCAGCAACATCACTCTTGCGTGCGTTTGGTATGGCGAGTGAAGAAGAGATTATCAAAGCATTTCAATCAGTCAATACACACCCAAACATCGATTATGTCGAAGCAACATTAAAAAAAGATGCAGCAGAAAATGAAGACGAAGGACTCATCGAAGTATACAAACGTATTCGACCAGGTGACCTTGCAACGTCTGATAATGCAAAGAGTCTTATTCACTCGATGTTTTTCAACTTCGATCGATATGACTTTGGTCGTGTAGGTGTTTACAAACTTGATAAGAAATTTGATCTGGGATTGTCAGGAAATGATTATGATCAAAAAGAACAGCGCGTGTTGTCACCAGAAAAACTACTCCTTGTGTTGAAAGAAGTTGTTCGACTCAACGTGACACAAGAAGATGCTGATGATATCGATCACCTCGGAAACCGTCGTATTCGTGCGGTAGGAGAACTTGTGCAAAATCGTTTTCGTGTAGGACTTGCTCGTATGGAACGTATCATCCGAGATCGTATGAGTACCTACGAACTCGAAAGTCTTGCGCCAAACAAACTGATCAACGCACGACCAGTTATTGGTGCGATTCGTGAATTCTTTATGAGTTCACAGTTGTCTCAGTTCATGGACCAAGTCAATCCACTCGCCGAGCTGGAGCACAAACGTCGTGTCTCAGCGCTTGGACCTGGTGGACTTTCTCGAGATCGTGCAGGATTTGAAGTTCGTGATGTACATACGACTCATTACGGACGTATTTGTCCAATTGCAACTCCGGAAGGACCAAATATTGGTCTTGTTGGACATCTTGCCTGCTATGCAAAAATTAACACGTTTGGATTTGTTGAAGCACCATATAGAAAAGTAGCAAAAAATGTGCCAAATGAAGCACGCTTCACTGTAGAAGAATATTTGCTTGAAGATATTTCTGGTGTAGGCAAGGCAGGGGAACAGATTACCAAAGACATGGCAAAAACATTGGCTGGAAAAAAAGACCTCAAGACAGTCCCTGTCATGCCACGTGTCACGGATGAGATTGTGTACCTCAATTCATTTCAAGAAGAAAAAGTAACAACAGCAAGTGCGACGACTCCTATGAACGAACACGGTGTGCTCATTGGAGAACGTCTTCCTGCACGTGTGCATGGTGAACCAAGTACAGTCATGCCATCAGACATTGATTATATCGATGTAGCATCAAATCAAATTTTGTCTGTTGCTACCAGCATGATTCCATTTCTCGAACATGACGACGCGACGCGTGCACTCATGGGAACAAACATGCAGCGTCAAGCTGTGCCATGTATTCAGCCTGATGCACCACTCGTAGGGACAGGTATGGAAAAAATTGCTGCAGAAAATAGTGGACATGTGCTTTTTGCAGACGCAGATGGTGAAGTTACTGCAGTAGACAGTAGCAAGATCGTGATTACAGACAAAAATAAAAAATTGTATACATACAACTTAAATAAATTTATTCGATCAAATGCATCGAGTTCTATCAACCAGCGCCCGATGGTGACTCTTGGCCAAAAAGTAAAGAAAGGTCAGCCACTGTGTAATGGACCGAGTATTAACAATGGTGAACTTGCACTTGGACAAAACGTACTTGTTGCCTACATGGTATGGGATGGATACAACTATGAGGACGCGATCATTATTTCAGAACGACTGGTACAGATGGATCGGTATACCTCTATTCACGTGGAAGATTATGCAACAGATGTACGCGAGACAAAGCTTGGGCCAGAAGTGGTCACCAGTGATATCCCAAACGTGAGTGAAGAAAAACTCAAAAATCTTGATACCGAAGGTGTGATCCGTATTGGTGCAGAAGTCCAATCTGGTGATATTTTGGTAGGAAAAATTACACCAAAAGGTGAAACAGAATTGACACCAGAAGAGAGACTTCTCCGTGCGATCTTTGGAGAAAAAGCTCGTGATGTACGTGATTCATCACTGTATCTCGAGCATGGAGAACATGGAAAAGTGACTGATATCCGTGTCTTTTCTGCCGATGAAGGAGACAAGTTGCAACCAGGTGTGATCAAACAAGTCCAGGTGACTGTTGCTGACATGAGAAAATTGCAAGTCGGAGATAAAATGGCAGGACGTCACGGAAACAAAGGTGTTATTTCACGTATTGTTCCAGTGGAAGACATGCCGTTCCTCGAAGATGGAACGCCTGTTGATATTATCCTTTCACCACTCGGAGTTATTTCTCGTATGAACCTTGGACAGCTTCTTGAGACACATCTTGGTCTTGCAGCAAATGCTCTTGGGTATCGTGCAGCAACACCAGTGTTGGATGGTATTACCGAAGAACAAATCAAAGAAGAACTTGTAAAAGCTGGATTCCCAGTAGATGCACAGTCTCAACTCTATGATGGACGTACGGGTGAATCAATGGATCATAAAACAACGGTTGGATACAGCTACATGTTGAAACTCAACCACATGATCGAAGATAAAATGCACCAACGTTCCATTGGTCCATACAGTCTTATTACACAGCAGCCACTTGGTGGAAAAGCGCAGTTTGGTGGACAACGTTTTGGAGAAATGGAAGTGTGGGCACTTGAAGCATACGGTGCTGCACACACACTCCAAGAAATTTTGACCATCAAATCAGATGATGTGCCTGGTCGAAGCAAAGCATACGAAGCAATCATCAAAGGCAATCCAATTACTCGCGTCAATTTGCCAGAGTCATTCAATGTGCTTGTTCGAGAATTGAAAGGACTTGCCCTTGATGTCAAACTTATGAAAAAAGTCGGTGATGATTACATCCCTGCTGACGAAATTCCAACCGTCGAGTCAGCAGAAAACGACTCAGAGAGTAGCGATCGATACTAAGTTCGTACTCATTAATTTCTATTACGTATGTCACGCGATACCCTTCACTCAATGGCTTTCGATGCGCTGGCGCTCTCTGTTGCATCACCTGAGGTTATAAAAAATTGGTCGTTTGGAGAGGTTACCAAACCTGAGACCATCAACTACCGCACGCAAAAACCAGAAAAAGCTGGGCTCTTTGCTGAAGAAATTTTTGGACCGACAAAAGATTGGGAATGTTATTGTGGAAAGTATAAGAAAATTCGGTACAAAGGAATTGTGTGTGACAAATGTGGCGTGGAAGTCACCCATTCACTCGTGCGTCGTGAACGCATGGGACACATCGAACTTTCAAGTCCTGTTGCCCACATCTGGTTCCTTCGATCTATTCCATCAAAGATTGGACTTGTTCTCGATATCTCAATCCAAAATCTTGAAAAAGTTATTTACTTTGCGTCATTCATTATTACGTCAGTCAATGAAGAAGAAAAAAAGACAGCGCTTGATGGATTGAAAGATGAGTACAAAGCAACACGCAAAGAACTTGAAAAACAATTTGCAGCAGAACCAAAAGTACTTGAAGAAAAAATTGTCGCGCTTGATGAAGATGTATCCTTGGTGCAAGAAGAATTGAAAGATCTCAAGATGATGAACATTGTGTCTGAACATCGCTACCAAGAATTGTCGTTCCGTTATGGACACATGTTTGAGGCAAGTATTGGTGCTGGGGCGATTCGCGATCTTTTGAAAAAACTCAACTTGCCAAAAACAATTGAAAGTCTAGAAAAGCAAATTGTGAAAAGTAAAGGCGCAAAACGAGATCGTCTGGTCCGACGTGTCAAATTGCTTTCTTCTCTCAATAAAAATAATATCAAACCAGAATGGATGGTGCTCACGACAATTCCTGTCATTCCACCTGACCTTCGTCCTATGGTTGCACTTGATGGAGGACGATTTGCAACATCAGATTTGAACGATCTGTATCGACGTGTGATCAATCGAAACAATCGCCTCGGAAGACTCCTTGCTCTCAATGCGCCAGAAGTCATCTGTCGCAATGAACGACGCATGCTCCAAGAAGCTGTCGACGCGCTCATCGATAACAATGCACGTTCTGCAAAGACCGTTACTGCCTCAACAGGACAAAAACGAAAATTGCGTTCCCTTGCCGATATTTTGAAAGGAAAGCAAGGACGTTTCCGACAAAACTTGCTTGGAAAACGTGTCGACTATTCTGGTCGTTCTGTTATCGTTGTCGGACCAAATTTGAAAATTCACGAATGTGGTTTGCCAAAACGTATGGCACTTGAACTGTTCAAACCATTTGTCATGAGTGAAATCATCAAGCGTGAACTCGCACACAATGTCCGAAGTGCATCACGATACATCGAATCCAATGCACCAGAAGTATGGGATATTCTCGAAGAATTGACGAGTAAAACACGTGTCTTTCTCAATCGTGCTCCTACCTTGCATCGTCTTGGTATTCAGGCATTCCGACCAAAATTGATCGAAGGAAAAGCTATTCAGCTTCATCCACTCGTGACCCCAGCCTTCAATGCCGACTTTGATGGAGACCAAATGGCAGTTCATCTCCCACTGACAGAAGAAGCAAAGTGGGAAGCAGAACACATCATGGCGGCAGAAAAAAATCTGTTGAAGCCTGCGACTGGACAGCCAATCATTACCCCACAACAAGATATTACACTCGGTTCATATTATCTGACACGATATGCAGAAGGTGATACCGGTGAAGTCACGAAGTTCTTTTCCAATGTTACTGAGGCAAAATATGCCTACAAGACAAGAGAGATCAAAGTGCAAGAACGAGTAAAAATTCGTTTTGGCAAAACCTTCATGGAAAAATTCCCAGAAGGAACAAATCATATTGTTGAAACGTCTATTGGACGTGTGTTCTTCAATGAAATCTATCCAGAAAAGATTGAATATTATAATGAACCAATTACCAAAAAACATTTGTCAAAGATCATTGCGTCGATGCTTGAGTTTTATGGGCAAGCAGAAACAGCGGTAATCCTCGATAGAATCAAAGAGGTTGGATTCAAATATGTCACAAAGTCTGGATATTCTCTCGGCATGGATGACTTTGGTCGTATCGATGAAAAGAAAGCCATTCTCGAAGAAGGTGGAGACAGTGTTGCACTTGTTGAAGAACAATATGCAGAAGGATTGTTGACTGGATCAGAGCGACATGCAAAGGTGCTCGAAATTTGGACTGATGTTAAAGATCGTGTTGTCTCATTCAACAAACAAGCACTCGATAAAGAAGGTCCAGTGTTTGCTATGATTGACTCTGGTGCTCGTGGATCTTGGGGACAGCTCGGACAGGTTATTGGTATGAAAGGACTCGTTGCTTCTCCGAGTGGAGACATCATCGAACTTCCTGTCACAGGAAACTTCAAAGAAGGATTTGATGTACTTGAATTTTTTATTTCTTCTCACGGTACGCGAAAAGGTCTTTCTGATACGGCTCTTCGTACTGCAAATGCAGGATACTTGACGCGTCGTCTGGTAGACGTTGCACAAGATGTCGTGGTCACACAGGATGACTGTGGAGACGAGATTGGAGAAATATTTACGAAAGAAAATTCAGAACAAATTGGTGAAAAATTGTCAGAGCGTGTTGGTGGTCGATTTGTCCTCTCTGATGTCAAAGCTGGACGAAAAACAGTGATAAAAGCAGGAGAGGTTATTACGGCAGAAATTGCTCGACAGGTTGAATCTGAAGGCGTGGAAGAAGTTCATGTCCGCAGTGTGGTCCAATGTCATTTGCCAAAGGGAGTCTGTGCGACGTGCTATGGTCTCGATCTTTCCAACAGCAATGTTGTAAAAAAAGGAACTGCCGTTGGTATCATCGCTGCGCAGTCTATCGGTGAACCTGGTACACAGCTTACCATGCGTACCTTCCATCTTGGAGGAGTCGCTGGAGGAGATATTACCCAAGGTCTTCCTCGTGTAGAAGAACTCTTTGAAGCACGCAAGCCAAAACGAAAAGCAGTACTTTCCGAAGTAGCAGGAACGATTGAAATAGAAGATGCTGATGGAAAAGTTATTACTAGTCCAACTGGACGAAAAGTATTCGAAGGACGAAAAGGACAAAAAATTATCAAGGTTCATTTTGAAGGAATGGATGAAGTGGAAATGAAAATTCGAAAGGCCGATGATATCAAAGTAGAAGACGGACAAAAAGTAAAGAAAGATCAAGTACTCTTTGTGAGTGGTACTACAGGAGAAGAAGTCAAAGCAGAGTACGGTGGGGTGGTTACACTTGGTACAAAATCATTGACCCTCCGATATCAGGGAAGCCATAAAAAAGAATACATTGTTCAGATCGGCTTTAAACTGTGGGCAAAAAATGGCGATGTCGTAGAAAAAGGTGATCAACTCACCGAAGGAAGTGTTGACCTCCAAGAACTCTTTGAGCTCAAGGGACGCGACGCAGTACAGCGATACATCCTTTCTGAAATTCAGAGCATCTACGCATCACAAGGACAACGTCTTAATGACAAACATGTAGAATTGATTGTTCGACAGATGTTCTCCCGTATGTATGTCGAAGATTCTGGTGATACAGATCTTCTCCCTGGAGAAACAGTTGAAAAAGCGCAATTCCACGGTGCCAATGAATTGGCAAAGAAAAATAAAGGAAAAGAAGCAGCCGGACGAGAATTGTTCCTCGGTGTGTCAAAGATTTCTTTGTCTACACAAAGTTTCCTCTCTGCCGCATCTTTCCAAGAAACGAGCAAAGTCCTGATCAATGCCGCAATTACTGGCAAGATGGATCCACTCGAAGGTCTCAAGGAAAACGTGATCATCGGACGACTCATTCCTGCGGGAACTGGGTTTCGAGAACAAGAGTAGAGTACACGAATCAAGTAGCAAAAAGCAGTCTCGATTGAATCGGGGCTGTTTTTTTGTTTGGGTTTTATGGATTTCTGAGATTTTTGTTTTTTTATGCAAGATCTTGATTTCCTTTCAATTTACTGTAATATAATATACGTGCAGTTCTGTAATTGTTATAGGCTACCTACCTGCCAGCATGGCATGTTATATGTTATATGAATATCTATGTCAGGACATTCAAGATGGAGTAAAATTCAACACAAAAAAGGAAAGGCAGATGCACAGCGGGGGAATTTGTTTACGAAATTGTGCAAGGCCATCACGATGGCAGCAAAAGAAGATGGAGGAGACTCTGAAATGAATTTTTCGCTTCGTCTTGCGATAGAAAAAGCAAAAGCAGGCAATGTTCCAAAAGATAATATTGATCGATCTATTAAAAAAGGGACAGGTGAATTGAAGGATGGCGAGGAAATTCAAGAAATTATTTACGAGGGATATGGACCGGGTGGTATAGCGGTTCTTGTAGAGACGTTGACAGACAATAAAAATAGAACGGTTTCAGAAGTAAAAAATGCATTCACAAAACATTATGGGTCTGTGGGAGGGCCAGGCAGTGTGCAATGGCAGTTTGAACGACTTGGTGTTATTGCCATAAGCAATAATCAATTGGCGACAAACAATACTGTACGAGATGATTTTGATCTTGCTTTGATAGATGCTGGTGCATCGGATATTCTTGAATTTGATGAACATCTCGAAGCGCGTTGTCCAATGGATAAGTTTCAATCTGTTGTTGAAGCATTGAAAACATGTGGTATTACAGAACCAGAAGATGCAGGACTCAAGTGGGTGGCAAAAGAAGAAGTCGCTGTGGATGCTGACACTGCAGAAAAAATGGAAAAACTCTACGACGCACTTGATGAGCTCGACGATGTGAATGAGATATATACAAATGAAAAATAACAAAGCTTCCTCCCCTTACGAAGGGGAGGATTGAGGTGGGGTTGTGCAGAAAGAAGAACACTGATAATGCGAAACCTCCCCCTGCCCGCAATGCTTTCCCGATTCAATCGGGATTGCAGGCGGGCTAACCCCTCCTTGGTAAGGAGGGGAATATGTTTTTTATGTCAATTCAAAAATCACAACGTATATTAGGAATTGACCCCGGCTATGGACGTATTGGCTATGGTGTTATTGATGGTGAACGTGGGGCGTGGGTACATGTGGCACATGGATGTATCGAGACAAATACAAAAGCGGATTTTGCCGAGCGACTTGTGGAATTAAAACACGATCTTTTGGAAATAATAAAAAAATATCAGCCAGAAAAGGCAGGCATAGAACAATTATTTTTTGCAAAAAATGTAACAACAGGCATGAAAGTAAGTGAAGCTCGTGGCGTTATTCTTCTTACCTTGCACGAAGCCGGCATTCCTGTGCAGGAAGTTACGCCACTTCAAATGAAACAAGCGATTGTTGGGTATGGTCGTGCAGAAAAAGGACAACTCCAAGAAATGATTCGTATACAACTAGAACTCAAAAAAAGACCAACGCCGGATGATGCAGCTGATGCACTGGGTGTGGCGTTGACAGCGGGACTTTTGATGAAAGAGTAGCAAGGAAGCTAGTCATTTCGTGACTAGTTTTTTTATACAAATACTTGTTAACTTGTTTACTTGCTTACTTGAGTTGCTTGTATTTTTTTTCTCCACATGATACATACCATGTATCACTTTCTGCCAAATGGAGGGCAATGTGAACTCGAAGAATTTCGTTGAGAAGAAGTCGACTACGAACGAGAAGCCTGAGCTCGAGCTCGGACGTGCATTCCTGCACATCATCTTCAACGTTGTAGCATTCGTACTCGTCGTCATGCCACAGGTGACTGACGCCGATATCGATGCAACGCTCATCGGTTTCGGTATCGCCGTGCCGGTCGTGGAGACCTTCATGATCACCGGCTACTGGACTTCGAAGAAGTGGGCGCCTGGCATCTGGTACGCGAATTGGTATGAGTGGTTCTACAAGCATATCGCTCGTTGGTTCATTCGACCGAAGGAACGCGGAAAGCTGACAGCGATGTCCAGCTACCTGCTCGGGCTTGTCGTCATTCGTCTGGTGTTTCACGCACCGATGATAGAAGCCCTCTTCATCATGACGATCTTGTCGTGGGGCGATCCTGCAGCGCGAATCGGTGGCAAGAGCATCGAAGGGGCTTACTTGCCGGGTCGCAAGGATAAGAAGACCTGGGCAGGTTTTTTGAGCTTCATCTTCGTGGCATCACTCATGGTGTTGTTCTTGGACCTTGGTCTTGTCGCAACTGGTGCGTTAACGCTCGGTGCGTCAACGTTCATGACTCAATACTTTGCTGTACTGGCAGGAGGGCTTGCGGAAGCGTACGTCCCTTGGTGGGACAACTTCTTCATCACGCTGGCGTCGTACGGGACGTACGCCGCCATCATGGGATGAGGTCAACAAGGAGAAACACGCCACCCTGCTGGAAGAGGGGTGGCGTTCGTGTTTTTGGCTAATATTAGCAAATCTATCTTTTCTGCCATTGACAAGAAGGCTGAAATGTGCTATAGTAATCCTGTTTTTAATATATCCCGAGTACCTCGGGACTGGACTCTCTTCGGACATGCCCCAGAGCGGCCTAGTAACCATAATGCATGTATGCTTACAAAGCGAAAAAAACAGAACGTGATCAAAAAGTATCAAACCCACGAAGGCGACACTGGATCAAGTCAAGTGCAGATTGCTATCTTGACAACAGAGATCGATGAATTGGTCGATCATTTGAAAAAACATCACAAGGATCATTCTTCACGACGAGGACTTCTCCGCAAAGTAGGAGAACGACGAAGACTCCTCCGTTATTTGAAAAAAGAAGATAATAAAGGCTACGAAGCATTGGTCATTGACCTCAAACTCAAGCAAGCGAAAAAACTTGCGAAGCCTGTAAAAAAAGAAGAAACCGTAGATATTACAGATGACTCAGAAACCACAGAAAAATAAGAATCCACTCAAACACCCCGAGCAACGTGTCGGGGTGTTTATTGATGTGCAAAACATGTACTATTCTGCCAAAAATTTGTTTGGCAAGAAAGTCAATTTTGGCAACATTGTACAGGAAGCTGTTGCAGGCAGAAAACTTATTCGTGCGATTGCATACGTTGTCCGTACAGAGACACAGGAAGAACAACCATTCTTCGAAGCACTGTACAATCTTGGTATTGAAACACGAGAAAAGGATTTGCAAATTTTTAGCTCTGGAAACAAAAAAGCAGATTGGGATGTGGGGCTTACCGTCGATGCTATCCGTCTTGCGCCAAGTCTCGATGCTGTTATTATTGTGTCTGGTGATGGAGATTATGTGCCGCTGGTGGAATATTTGCAAAAAAGTTCTGGAAAGCAAGTTGAAGTTGTGGCGTTTGGCGAGACCACCTCAGGGTGGTTGATCGAAAGCGCTGATGACTTTATTGACCTTTCACACGACCAAGCAAAGTTTACCATTCCAGATCGTATGGCGGCAAAACGACGGAGAGCAGAAGAAAAAACCAAGTAATGAGAAAAACAATTTTGTTCTTCCTTCATGGAAGTAATACGTAGCAAGTAATAAGTAATATGTAGATTGCTTCTTACGTTTCTACGTAGTACGTAGTACATTATTTACGCTGATCTTGAGAAATCTAGGTCTCAAGCCAGTGCACCAGATGGATGCACGGTAAAGATCTATCTTTTCCAGATCAGCATCTAAATCAAGCTGATCTATGCTCGATGTAAAACAATGGTCAACCCAATGGGGAGGCCGCACGCTGACGATAGAAGTCGGCAAACTTGCCCTCCAAGCGAATGCAAGCTGTACTGTTCGTTATGGAGACACGATGATTTTGGCAACGGCCATCATGTCGAGTCGAAAGAGTGACATGGATTTTTTTCCTCTCTCTGTCGAGTTTCAAGAGAAACTTTCTGCAGCAGGAAAAATCAAAGGCTCACGTTTTATGAAACGAGAAGGACGCCCAAGTGATTGGGTGGTCCTTTCTGGTCGTATTATCGATCGATCTATCAGACCGCTGTTTGATGACACCATGCGAAATGAAATCCAGGTGATTCTGACGCCACTCTCTATTGATGGCACCGCAGAAACACAAGCCGTAGGACTCATTGCTGCCTCAGCTGCACTCACCATGTCAAACATTCCTTGGAATGGTCCTATCGGTGGAGCCGCAGTTGGTCGTAAGGATGGAGCATTTATTCTCAATCCAACCGACGAGATGGTCAAAGAAGGAGATCTTGATATGATTGTTGCCGGCTCACCAGAAAAACTTGTCATGGTAGAAGCAGGCGCAACAGAAATCACTGATACTGACTTTGTAGATGCTATGAAGTGGGGCTGCAATGAATTGCAACCTGTCATTGAGCTTATCAAACAAGTCCAATCAGAGATTGGACAAGAAAAAGTATATCCGTCTGCTGATGCCGGAGAATCAACCGACGTCGCTGACGCAAAAAAGAAAGCAGAGGCATTTCTTGTATCTGTTGCTGACACGATGATGTTTGATTCTGTAAAAACAGGACGAAAAGAACGTGTTGCGATGGTAAGTGCTATCGAAGAAGCCACAAGTGCACATTTGCTCGAACAGGGCGTTGAAGAAGATATTGTAAAGCTTGTCTTGAAAAAAGTGCAGTATCTTGTCGGTGCAGAAATTACCAAACGAATTTTAGAAAAAGATCAACGACTTGATGGACGTACATTGACAGAAGTTCGCCCACTCAATATTGAAGTGGATTTGATTCCTCGCGTGCATGGCTCGGCTATGTTTATGCGTGGAGATACACAAGTCTTGACCACGGTCACACTCGGTGCGCCTGGAGACATCCAGCTTCTCGACGACATGATGGAAGACGGGCTGAAGCGATACATGCACCATTATTCTGATGCGCCATTTACCTATGGTGAGACAGGATGGATGCGTGGACCAAGTCGACGAGCTATTGGACACGGTGCACTCGCTGAGCGCGCAGTAGAACCCATGCTCCCTCTCGAAGAATCATTCCCGTACGCTATTCGTACAACCAGTGAAGTCCTCGGATCCAATGGATCGAGCTCTATGGCATCGACTTGTGCGTCTTCACTCTCACTCATGGCAGCAGGCGTTCCGATGAAAAAAGCCGTTGCTGGTATTGCGATGGGACTTGCATCTGATCTTGATGGGTCTAGCAAATGGAAAGTGATTACCGATTTACAAGATGTAGAAGATGGCAAAGGTGGTATGGATTTCAAAATCGCTGGAACATACGATGGTATTACCGCTGTTCAGATGGATACAAAAACACAAGGTCTCACGTGGGACATTGTGGAACAAACATTTGTTCAGTCTGTGGTCGCTCGAAGAGAAATTCTTGAACGCATGAAAGCCGTCATTGCAGAGCCACGAGCAGAATTGTCTGAATACGCGCCACGCATCGTGACCATTCAGATCGATCCAGAGAAAATTGGAGATATTATCGGACCTGGTGGAAAGACAATCAAAAAACTTACTGCTGAAACAGGCGTTACGATCGACATCGAACAAGATGGTCGTGTCCTCCTCACATCAAACGATGCAGATGCTATGGCAGAAGCAGTTCGTCAGATTGAGATGATTACAAAGACGGTCGAAGCTGGAGAAATCTATGACGGAGAAGTCGTTCGTATCGAAGACTTCGGAGCTTTTGTCTCACTCACACCAAATAAAGACGGGCTTGTCCATGTGAGTGAAATTTCATGGGGACGAACAGATAAACCAAGCGATGTATTGAAGCTTGGGGACAAAGTAAAGGTAAAAGTAAAAGAAATTGACAATCTTGGACGTGTGAACCTCACCATGAAGGAACTCACTGAAAAGCCAGAAGGCTATGTGCCTCCGCCACCTCGACCACCGAGAACCGGGGGTGATCGCAACGGTGGATCTCGTGGACCACGAAAGCCATACGGCGGACGGTAGACTTACTAGGAAAATTTGATACAATACAACCATCACAAATTTTGTGGTGGTTGTTTTTATAGATGTATCGTATGGATAATGATCCACAATTTACACAGCATTTGGAAGATCCAATGGATCAAACAAGTGACCAAGTAACTGACTCCGCAGAAGAACAGGATATGTTGCATGAAGAGTTTGGACAGTTGAGAAATACATTAATAAGAGAATACTCTCCAAAAACATTGGGGGACATTTGCTATGGTGACTATTCAGAAAATCACAAGATTCGTGAAGCAAAAGAGGCATTAAACAATATAGATCTTGGCACATTGCAGTTTCTTTTAATGAGTAACATTCGGACCAGCGAGGAAGAGATCCCCTGTCCAGAAATGTTGTCATATATTTTGGAAAAGAAAAATGGAGATATACGTGCCCTGGTTGCAGAGATTCAAGTTGTTATACAAAATATGTTGGTTGAGCCTCCATATGGATCCAACCTTGAACCTATTTTAGGGAACTTTCATAAAAGTAGAGAGTTAAAAAGGAGAGCCGCAAGCGATTTTTTGCAACAGGTCGGTGAGGATCGCGGAATGAAATTTTTGAATGAGAATATTGAGACAATAAGTAGTCCGACGGATGAAGACCGTTTTGAATATCAATTGATTGAAACAATTGACAGATTAGCTACGCAGTACCCACAATATGCCTCAGAGTGGGAAGAAGTTTTTGTTGACCTCTTGGATGTCTTAGGTGAAAATTTGGAGTTAGGATCAGGGGGAATGTTTTATAGTGATGTTGACCTCAAAGGCAATGATGCCTATGCTGATTTGGATGTCTCAGCAAATAGATATTTTGATAACGTAAGTTCTTATCGCATCTATCAACTCATTCGTAGAATAGGTGAGCAGGGTACACATCGAAGCGTTGATGCTCTTTTGTCATTTATGCAAAAGCAAAGTGCCTATTTCATTCCTGTGATAGCAACGGCATGCAGTCAGATAGACTCCCAATATACAATAGATCAATTGCAAACAAAAGGACTTGCGACACATGAGGATAGATTTATTCGATCGGCGGCAAATGCAATTTGGCACAGACTTGAAGCTGGTAAAATTGGAATCAAAAAAGGAGTCGTCACATATTTGGAAAAAAGTTTTGTTTTAAAGGGAGACATTTCAAAAGCGGAAAATGCAAGACGTATTACAGTGGATGGAAAAGTTGGAATTTTTGATAAGCAAGGTGGACTTATTTCCTATTTTAAGCTAGGGGAATTAGCTGATATTGTGTCCGAACAAGATGCTGCCTTGCTAGAAGTGTCGAGAGATTTACTTTTTTCTGATGCTGATACTCCTGATGATATTCGTCAACAATTTCTCGCAGACTATACAGATTTTTATGAAAAAGTGTTTGGTGAAATTGGTGGCATCAGGATGAGTGATCTTACGCTCCGAGAGCAGGTGTGGATGTTTCAGTATTGGAAAAATTCCACTACGGAAGAATGGAAACAGGCAAAAAAATTGAAAGAGACATATGGGATTTATGGGGTCCGTGTGTTTATTGCATCAGAGAAAAATGCAAATATCGGTGCTGCTATTGTATCTTTTGCCGAAGATGAAGGCATAGAAGAACATACAAAAGAAACAGTATTTATTTTGTATAATAAAATTATTGCTGAGTTGGATGTTGTCGATGCGCGAGTGAAAGAATTTTATCTGGATGGACAGAGAGACCAAGAAGTAAATATTCCAAGGATTACTGATCAGATTGCTTCTCGCGCGTATGCACTCCTTGATACATTGTTGCATGCAGATGAGAAAAAAAGGAAACAATATTTGATTCAATTGCAGAGTTTACGTGCGAATGTTTTTTCTTTTGGGGTGTTGTTCAAAGAAATGACAGCAAGTCAGAAAAAAGTAGATTTTGAAGCAATGCGTGGAGTAGACATTCTTCAGAAAGATAGTGCAGACCTTACTTCGTCTGAGCGTGAGGAACTTCGCAAAATGTTTCACGATAACAGGCTTGATGTCTCATCAGAATTTGCAAAGCAACGAGTAGAAGGAGAATTTGATCCTGTGATGACTGAATCAGGGCATATGATATATATGCTAAAAAAAGATGACACAGTGGTGGCCTTTGCAAGATTTGATACCACTGAAGATGGAAATTTGTACACCGGTTTTGTAAATGCGATGAAGGGCGTGCAGGGGTTACATATAGGAAGCGCATTTTTTTCAGAAATACTTGATAGACAAGATCCACGGAAATCTATTTCACTTGTAGTTCGTACTGAAAATAAAAATGCAGTCGCGCTTTATCGCGATCAGCTTCAGTTTGTTGTGGATGGAGCACCTTACGAGAATCAAAAAACCGGCAAGGAATACATACGAATGGTGAGACTGCCTAGGTCTCAGAGTCAGAATACGTGAGTTTTGGCAATGATTTCCAGACGAATTCAAAAATAGATTTGTGTAGCTGGACTATCTTCTTGTCTTCAATAAGAACTCCAATCATTTTTTCCTCATCGAGTGACGAAAAAGAAATTGTGTCGTTGTACATCTGTACACTCGTTTCAAAAGGTTTTATATCTGGCGGCATGAGACGCACTTCAATATTTGGATTGTAATTTCTGTATCGTTCTCTGGTTGCTGGTGTGTTGGGAGCGATCATTCTTTTGTGAATGCCTAGCTCCACACGTTTATTGACATACTCTTTATTTTGCCCTGATATATACTTTTGAGTTGCTTCGACATCAAGATACGTGAGGATGTCTCCTTTTGCACTCAGGGAATCATTTATGACTTCCATAATGCCTTCAATTCCCTCAAAAAACCTCACTCCTGGTTTACTATTTGCCAGCTGAAAACTTCCAACTACTTGGCGGACAGTCTCTGTCATTTCTTCTTCGAGCAGTGAGAGTTGGCGTTTTTTTTGATCCAGAAGCTCGAGGAGCTTTGTGGGGTGGACGGCTCTATAGTAGGCCACTCGGCCATCCTTTCTATATTCAATAAAGTCATCTGCGAGGAGCTGTGGAAGCACGTCATACACGGTGGCCCTAGAAAGCTGTGTAAGCTCTAGGATCTGAGGCACGGTGCTCTCCCCATTTTCTGCTAAAATAAGGTACATTTCGGCAGTTTTTTCATCCATGCCTGCTTTTTTTAGGGTGTCGAGGGTTGTTTGGTTCATATGGGTTGGTAAATAGTCCCGCCAGTGCTTCGCCTGGACGGGATCCCTGCCAAAGGCGGGATAAATGGGGAATTTGGCTAAAATAAGGGAAAAATGTGAGTAAAAAGTTATTTGAGGATAAGTTTTAGGGCCTTAAACCCCTTACTAAGGGGGTGATTGAGGCGGCCCGCCTGCAATCCCGATTGAATCGGGAAAGCATTGCGGGCAGGGGTCTTTAGTACGTAAGACGTGCAATTCAGGGTATGTTGACTTCGAAGACCCCCTCCAACCCCCCTTGATAGGGGGAGAACTTTATTTTTTCTCTAAAATAAGCCATTTTTTCGTGTATACTGCTAAATTGTTTGGAATGAAAAGACGGATTTTTTGGCTTAATATAGCAGTATTATAGCACACCGTGCATTATTTGTCAAGTATATCTGGACAGGTTATTTTGTACAAAAAAAGGCTTTAATTAAGCAAAAAAATGGATATGTCCACAACAACTATCCACTCAGTATTGACAAATATCGCATTGCGTGATATAGTATTCCGTCAACATGAGAAAAGGGGAAGCGAGATTGACCCCCACCTTATAATGTAAATACGGATATCCAAGGGAAGGAGAGAGCCCAAGGAAATTAAAAATTTTCAATACTCTCTCCACCAAGAGAGTGTTTTTGTTTCTACAGACATGGATGACACGGAGAGAGGTCATAATCCGCCCAAGGCGGACAAAGAACGACACGGCACAGTACATCTTTCTAGAGTACACCACCGATTCATCGTTCGACCACATACTGCCATCCATATCTGTCGGAGCAAGGTTCCTTCCAAAACGTCTGAGTTCGTCTCTCGCTTGTTGTGAGACGAACAAGGATGCGGAAGTTTGTAGTCTGCTACTGACGCATACAAATCTTTACAAGTGTCTGATCCCGCATCGCCCGAGAAAAGGAAAGGTCCCGTAAAGCTCACGCCACGTGACTTATGGAGAGAGATTCTTTCCGGCGATGTGAGATACACATCTGGTTTTCTTCTCCAACGCTTTGGCTACGGAGAATGCTGATGGGAGTTGATAGTGATTGCTAAAGAAATTTGGTAAGGCACTCCTTCTCGATCAGACTACAGTCTCATCAGAAACTGTAGTACCGAGTGCGTTCCTCCTTCATACATCGCAAGATGTATGAAAGTGGGAACACTCTGTATTACGCAGAGAAAGATTGAAGAATATGTTTTGCTTGGCAAAACAAGACTGATGATTGTTCTTTCAAACAAAAAAAATACAGAAAACTATTTACAACGGTATGATCCAATTTATTTTTCTTACACTCGCGACATCATTTGCATATATTGCGATGAATGTTCATTAAGTAACAAGTAGTAAGTAGACAAGTAAATACGTGTGTATGAGTATTCGAACATTGTGTACAACGTGTAAACATTCATTACCACTGTTTTGGAATGACTGTGCGGAGTGTGACGGCACGGGGTGTACATATAAAATAATCCCATTTTGGAAGTTACTTCTTCGCATTTGCACTTGAGAAAATATATTTAGTTAGATAGTGCATGAAAGAAATTCGCAGCAGCAGAATTTTCAGAAGGCTATGGTGACAGATCATCTTTTCGTGATGGTTGAGATGGTCTGCGCGCCTAGCTTTCCGAGAGTTTTGGAGAAAAAACTTTTTTGAAAGTTGTTCATTTAAATTGACTAGAAAAAATAGTTGTGAGAAGCAATGAAATTGACAGTAATGAGTACTGTCACTTGATTGCTTCTCGCAACTCGCCATGTTGGTGAGTTTGCTTTGCCTTTTAGGAGGTCATCATGAAGAAGCTCATCGCCGTCGTCATCGCCAGCGCCGTCGTCATCGCCATCGCCGCCGCCTTCGGGCACGACATCCTCGTCGCCGCCGACGGCGTCTGGGACCAGAGCGGCCTCGACTCGGTCGTGGGCCTCGCCGCCTTGTTCTTCGGCCTCCCCGCCCTCTGGTGGTGGATGTTGCCCAGGTACACGGCGGTCTGCTCCCACGATGGGAGCAATTGGCTGGACGTGGCGGGCGTGTGGTCGGCGGCCCGCGGTGTCGCGGGGAACGACCTCGAGCAGTTTACCAAGCAATGGCTTGGTCAGGTGCTTACGGGGAAGTTCGTGACGCAGAAGGAGGCCCGGTTGCCGGTGAACCCGGTGGCTCGGCGCCACCACGTGAAGCTGTTCGGCGCAGAGCGCGGGGTGTATTACGTCGTGGGTGTTCGCGTCCACGATGAGGCCATCCTCTCGAAGTTCCCGGAGCGCGTGAATCACGCCCCGGTCCGCTTCGAGGAGGTGGACGAGTACCTCCCTCTCTAGCCGACATATAACCGAGCCCCAGCGGTGAAGACTGTGGCAAAATTGCACTTGATCGACGACGAGTAGCACTCCTCGTCGACCAAGATGCCCAAATCACTCTGTGGTTTGGCAACGGTTCATTACAAAATATGTGTATATATGATGTTCCTTCCGAGAAATGATTTCATAAAATCATTTTTCCAAAGGCGACCGAATCGCCCCGCGTGGGCACTTCGGTTGCTTACTCTCTCAGTTCGAATGAAGAATTATGAATTCAGATTTTAGAATTGGGAATATATTATGTTCTTTACATAATAAAAAATAATACTGTGCCCTTCAGGAGTTTTTTTGCGTTAAAAAAATTGGAAGAAGGGCACAGTGATGTGCCTAGAATCTGCTCAATCCTGATGGATAAGACACGGTACCGTCGTACCATCGTCTGAAGACCATTCGGTCATTCCAAATGGGAAAGAGCATGTGGGCGAAAGCCCTGGAGAAATGGAATGAGCATCCTGGAGCAGCTCCTGAAGCAGGGACTCGTGTCCCCGGAGCAGGCCGTCAAGGCGGCCATCGAGATCGACAACAACCAGGGCGCCACCCCCGCGGTGGTCGCCCACAGTGACGAGGAGAGCTACGGAAGCGGGCGCGGCATCACGCCGTCGACCCGCACGATGGACGAGTTCGAGAAGTCGGCGCTCGAGTGGGCCGCGGCGGCCATCGAGCTCATCGGCAAGGAGCGGCTCGTCGCGGCTCTCGACCGCGCTCAGGAGGGGACGAACCGGGCTCGCACCGCGTTCGACAACCTCATCGAGCGGCAGATCGAGGCCATGCCGCGGTCGCAGGCCGAGAGCTGGCGCAGTCGGCTGCCGAATCTCGGTGGCCGCAAGGGCTGCCCGACGTTCTGTGGCCAGGCCAGAGAGGTCCTGGACGCCATCACCAGTGGCGCGGCTGAGCAGTTCGCCGAGGAGCAGCGCAAGACGCAGCTCCAGGCGGACAAGCTGGTCTGGCCCGAGATCGAGGACGGCGAGGATGGGGATTCCTACCGCGATCGCCTCGACGCCTGGGCCGCCGACAAGCCGGAGAAGCTGCTCAAGGCGGCGCGGTTCGACTCGTACGAGATCAGCCGCCGAGTCCAGGAGAAGCGCGAGACGGCTCAGCGTCAGCATGAAGTCGAGATGAGCCGCAAGGCCATCGACGCCTTCCACGAGACCGGCGACTACGCCGCGCTCACGGCGGTGTACGAGCAGCTCGGGCGCACGATCTGGACGGGTTTCAACTCGGCCAGCTCGCCGGACTACATCGCCGGTGAGTCCAAGTTCTCCTGGCAGCTCGTCGTCGACGGACACCTGAAGCCCTCGCAGGCCAAGGTGGCGCCGACGACGGAGTGGCTCGAGGAGCAGGAGGACATCGAGTTCCTCATCCGGTGCGCGCGCGAAGCGGTCCAGACGTACGGTGACACGTACGACTACCGGCCGCTCTTCCGCGAGCAGCTCCTCCTGGTGCTGCCGGAGACGCCAGACGAGTCCCACGCGTACATCAAGGGCAAGCTGGTCATCACCCACAAGGGTGAGATCATCGAGCTCGAGACGTACAAGTGGAACGGCGAGGGCTTCCGGCGAGTGGGAGCGGGGTCGGTCCTGCCCGGCTACCTCATCTCCACGATCCCGCAGCATCCTGACGGCTGGGTGACCATCCGCTCCGTCAAGGAGTGGAACGGCACCAAGCTCCAGGCGACGCTCTACAGCTCTGTGAACTTCTCCGCTCTCGAGACCGCCCTGCGGTGCGAGAAGGGGACGTTCGACGCCCGCGCGTGGCTGGCCAACTTCGGCCGTCACCCGCAGAAGGGTTTCGGACGGTTCTACTTCCGCGTGCAGCCGGGTGGTGCGAGCTGGGATCAGATGTTCGTCTCGGTGGACGACCGCTTGCGGGACCGGATCGAGTTGCTCATGCAGCTCCCCGACCCGGAGGACGTCCCGTTCCCCGAGAGCGTTTGGCACCTCCCTGCGCGGCTCGTGTCAAAGAAGGACAAGGGCGGGCACCTGGTGTGGGACGAGGGCAACCGCCAGGGGATGATCGCGTGGAAGCGCGGCGCCTCCTGGGTGCAGATGAGCCGTCGCAGCAGCGGCAGCTCCATCTCGCACCGGTCCACCGGGACCGCGGCGGCCTGGAGCCTCTCGGCCTCCACCAACAAGCATAACGAGACCATGGTGGTCGCGTTGATTGGTGAGGGGGAGGAGCTCCACCTCGACTCGGGCATCGCCGTCCGCAACAACGGCGGCAAGCTCGACGAGGTGGCCGGCGGGGCGCTCAAGCCCGAGGAGAAGCCGGGCAACTAAACTTCTCCTAAAATCTGCTCTCCTTCGTCATGGAGTACGAAGGGGAGGATAAAGAAACAACTCCACTTTGTTCTTTGAAATTTTGCATTCGTTTTTTTTTGGCGAGAGTTGAATTTAATTCACTCTCGCCATCCCTTTCAAATTTTTAATAAAGATTGAAGGTTTAAAAGGGATTTTCCTATTGTAGTGGATACCTCACACACCACTGCAATACAAATACATTTTCTCTGTACTTCCTGCCATGGGGTATGTGTGAGAGAGAAATCACCTTCCCGCGTACGGGAGAGGAGGATATCATGGCGAACCAGAACACCAACAAGACCGTTGAGACCCTCCTTGTCCCCGAGCAGGGGATTGGAGAATTTTTCGTTGCGGATTTCGCCAAGACTGCCGTGCCTCAGGTGGCACGGGAGGTCGCGGCCACAGCACCGCAGGGTGCCGTGGTGGTGTACGTGCGGCCGTACGGACCGCACGGCACGACCATGGGAGGGGCGACCGCTCAGCGACGTGCTGGGCAGCCGAAGCTTCTGTGGGAGCGAGTAAAAAAAACACTCGCCGGCTCGTGGGAGCAGATCGGCGAGCTTCAACAGTCGCTCTGGGCCTTGTTGCCCGGGGATGTGCTCTACGTCCACACCGCCGGAAGGGCGAAGAACGTAGAGTGCTACCTCATCTCCCGACCGAACAAGGATCGGACGCTCGTGGCAACACGAGTGCCCTCCAAATTCGATAGGGAGACAGGGCGAGAAGTCGGGACGTTTGATGCGACCTTCGTCGAAGGGGCTTGGCGCGAGATCGAAGCGCGCAAAGCTCGTGAGGCGGAGGAGCAAGCAGAGGCTGCTCGGCAGCGTACGGCGAATGCCACGCAAAAGCCGGTCTTCGAGCCACGTCTCCTGTCCATGTCCGAGCGTCGCATGGCGATCGGGCTCAAGGGGATCACCCTCGAAGATGAGACGTTCCACTATGGAGAGTCCATCTGGGATCTTCGCGAGTACACCGAAGCCGAGGTCGACAGGACCGAGGCCGAGGTGCTCGAAGAGGAAGCAAAGAATACCGAAAAGAAGGAATTCGAGGCAGGGTTCGAGGCGCTCAAGCCTCGCATGGAGGTGCTCGGGATCGTTTTTTATGATCACGAGGATTGCCTCTGTGCGAAGGCACCAGATGCTCAGTTCTCCGAGAGCTTCTTGTACACTCTCGCCGATCTCGCGAGGCTCCACACGTTTGTTGATCTCTCCTCGGAGAGGGCTGAGAGCGCCAAGAAAAAGGAGGTCGAGCGACAGGCAGCAGCCATCCTCGAGCAACAGCGTCTGCTCGACGAAGCCGTCCGTTTTCAGGCCATCATGCTGGCGCATAGCCAGCTGCCGGATGACCTGAAAAGCGTCTCGTCGTATGACGCAGCGTCGTGGACGTACGGCCGAATCGCCGGTCGGAATGGCGTCCAGATGTACCAGGCCTATGACGACCGCCGGTACGTGTCTCGCGTGAATCATTCTCGGCCCTTCGGGGAGCGGTGTGATAACGCGGAGGCGCAGGTTATCTACCGGGTCGCTTGTGCCGGTGGGGCCCTCGAACTTCTGGCCTTTCAGAAGTACGGTGGGTGGAACCTCCACATGCGCTGGCGGGAGCGCGTGGAAGAGGTTCCACAAGTCGTGGAGGTGGTGAAAGCCCCCACGGAGCCCGAGCCGCAGGTCATCGTCGGAAAGGTCACTACATTCACCGACATCGGCGGGCGGTGCTTCCGGTGTGGCTGCGGCAACACCGTGCGCGTGGACAAGAGCACCGCTAAGGCCTTCCTGGCCAGCGGCACGCTCGATCTCTCGTGCACCGCGTGCGACGGGCACGGCAGCGTCAGCCGCTGATAGACCCACGCAAAAAAGTTCCTGGCCTCGCTGAGTGCTCTGCCAGGAGCTGACACAATGCACTCAATTGTTCTTTGTAATTTTGCATGATCGACGACGAGCAGCACTCCTCGTCGATCCTTTAAAGCAATGATGTTTTCATGATTGTTTCAAAGGCGATCGAATCGCCCTTCATGGGCACTTCGGTCGTTTACTCTCTCACAAGTCAGTCACATCTGTAAAGGCACGGAACAGATTCCTTCCATTCGTGGAAGTCTCTCTCCTCTGTACTGTTTCTTCACGACGATATGGCTGGCTGATGAAAACAAAAAACCCACTGATTCGGTGGGTTTTTTGCTCCCTTCTTCAATCACGCCATGTCTGGCTACATACCAACATGCACCATAATTTTCTTTATCTTTTTCTCTTGTCTTTGCTGACGTAAGATAACAGTGGCGAGCTCTGTATCGTGATCTTTGTATAATCCAACAAAACCGTCAACATGTTCTGTGATTTCGTTTCGAACCTTCGTAAGTTCTTCTTTCATTTCATCTTTGGTAACAGCGTTGTCTTTGATAAATTCAATACTTTCTTGGTTTGCAAGCACAAGTTCTTTGAGGTTTTGCACCTTATCCTTCACACCTTGTACTTCATCTTTCACACCTTGCACCTCATCCTTCACACCTTGCACCTCGTTTTTCAGACCCCGCACTTCATCCTTGACGCCTTGCACCGCAGTGAATACATCTTTGAGAGTAATATTTTCCTCCATAGTATTACTTCTTATTGAATACATATCGAGTATACTATACATAAAAATACGTTGTCAATTTGACGAACGCGCATGAGAAACGTAGTATGGTGGTATGAATAAAGAATGAGGAATTAAAAATTATCTTTATGTTTTCCGGCATTATACAATCAACAGCGACGGTCGCATCATGTAAAAAACATGAACACGGGGCAATGCTCACACTTCTCTTTAGTGATGTATCTCTCCGTAATCTTCAGATAGGAGCGAGCGTGTGTGTGGCTGGTGTGTGTTTGACTGTGGTCAGCATTCAAGATGACACAGTATCATTTGATTTGACCAATGAAACGCTGAATTTGACAACGCTTTACGATTTGGAAACAAACGATAGCTTGAACATTGAGTGCTCGATAAAAGTTGGTGATGAAATAGGAGGACATCTCGTCTCTGGACATGTGCACGGTATTGCTACTCTTCTCGAAAAAAAAGAGAATGGAGTATACAGATTTCAACTGCCAGAAGAACTGAAAAAGTTTGTGATTGAAAAAGGATTTATCGCACTCGATGGCGCGAGTCTCACTGTCGTTGATTATGATATAGCATCTGGGACATTTTCAGTCGCGTTTATTCCTGAGACACTTCGGGCGACAACATTTGGAAGTTTGCCTATAGGTGGTCGTGTGAATGTGGAAGTGGATCAACAAACGCGCGCAGTGGTGGAGACGGTGGAGAGAATGATGACTGCAGAAGGAAAATTTTAGAATGTAGAATTCGTCATTGCGAGTGGAGCGAAGCAATCTATACTGCGTCACCACACCATATAGATTGCCTCGTCGCCTGTGGGCTCCTCGCAATGACGATACAAGATAAAGGGTATATAAGCGAGGGTTGTCTGTGTATCTTGATTTTTTTCTTCAATCATGGTTTACTGTGCACCATGTTCCACCTACGCCAAGGCTTCGGTGGATAAACTTACATTACAATATACACAAGCCGACGTGGTGAAATTGGTATACACGCCTGCCTTAGGAGCAGGTACCGAAAGGTGTGAGAGTTCGAGTCTCTCCGTCGGCACATATATGCTATACTTTTTATAGCGTTCTTCTCAACATTGTTTATTTGCATGTCCACACAGTCAGTAGACAATCATCTGTCACATATATCATTGATTGTTCCGGCAAAAAATGAAGAAGCCTTTCTCAAGGCTTGTTTGGATTCTATTGTAAAACAGACAGTACCTCCCGTTGAAGTGATTGTGGTGGATAATGCGAGTACAGACAAGACAAAAGATATTGTGTTGTCATATCTGGGAGTTACCTATGTATATGAATCTCGACCAGGCTTGCCACAAGCACGACAAGCAGGACTCGAGAAAGCATCTGGTGACTGGCTACTCTATGTAGATGCTGATTCACAATTGCCGTCTGACTATGTGGCACAGATGCAACGTGCTATTGCTGCGAGCGATGATGCTGTCGCTGTAACCAATCCATCTGGGTTTTATGATGGAACGAAATTGCTCACTTTTTTTATTCGTTTATTCTTTTTTAATTTTTCACTGTTAGAACGTCTGAGATTTGTCCGTTTTATTTTTGGTGGAAGTTTTGCTGTACATAAAAAAACACTTACAGAACTGGGTGGGTTTAATACTGACATTCATTTTTATGGAGAGGATACTGATCTGACAAAACGGATGCAGAGTGCTGGACGTATTGTGTATATTCGAGATGTCTGGAACAGCACATCAGCGCGTCGGTATCGTGAACTCGGATTTTGGAAAACAGTATGGCATTATGCTTCTGTGTATGCCCTGCTTTCTCTATCCGACATAGTACATTCGATAAAATCTACGAACAAATCATTTCTTATCAGACGTGTTCTCGTTGCCTTTACTGTAGCAACGGGCGTGGTATCTCTGTATGGTTTTTTTAGTCCAGCCTCACAAGTATTTGGAAAGACAGAACGTGGATTGCCTGGAGTGGAAGTGCAAGAAAAAACAGTAGCACTCACGTTTGACGATGGTCCAAATGGGGAATATACAAAACAGGTGCTTGATATATTGACGGAGGCGCATATTCATGCAACATTTTTTGTGATAGGAAAAAATGCTGAGGCATATCCTGACATTATAAAAAGAATTGCCGCAGAAGGACATGTAATAGGCAATCATAGTTATTCTCATTCTTTTTTTCTTCCGTTACATCAGGAGAAAAAAGCAGAACAGGAATTAGCAGATACGAACAAGATTATTTTTGATGAAACAGGAATTACGCCAACACTTTTTCGTCCTCCGCATGGATGGAAGACGCCGCAGCTTTTGCATGCAGCAAAGGCACAAGGGATGCAGGTGGTATTGTGGAATAATATGACAACTGATTATTTCAAACGTGCGAAGGCAGACAGGATTGCAAAAGAAATTTTGGAGGACGTACAGCCTGGTGGTATTATTGTGTTGCACGATGGGTTGAATCTTCACAATGATATTGATAGAGAAGAAACAATACACGCTCTGCAAATAATTATCACGACGTTGCAAGGTGAAGGATATTTTTTTGTGACATTGTAGCGTACATATGAATATTCAAGATTCACGATATTTTTCTGCAACACTTCGTGATGATATCCCGACAAAGGATTTGCACGAGGCATCATCTTTGGCATCTGCTGAAATTGAGCTCGAACAAGCTCTTTTTTCGTATGCAACAGCAGGCGAAGGAGCGTGCCTGATCGTACATGGGATAGGGAGTGGTGTGATGAAGGAATTGGTACATGAAATAGTAGAAAAAAATCCCCTGGTGGAGGATTTTCAAGTATCTGCTGATGGGGGAAGTACCATTGTGTTGCTTGGTTCTGTTTGAGAGACCCTACACTGGATATCATCTGTAAAAGACACAGAATAGACACATAGAAACAGTAGGCGACGAATCAATAATGATATTTTCCTTTTCCGATCATAACACTCCTATAGACTTGCTCTATCAAAATGGTCCGAACCATGTTGTGTGGAAATGTTAATGTTGAAAGAGAAAGTTGTACGTCTGCGTTTTGTACTATTGTTTCATCGAGGCCAAGTGGACCCCCGATGACAAATGTAAGTGTGCTTCCTTGTTCACTTTTTTTTTCCAACATTGTAGCCATCTGTTCAGATGTCATTTCTTTCCCACGTTCATGCAGTACGATGAGTGTACTCCCATCTTCCACTGCTTTTATTATTTTTGCTGCTTCTTTTTTTTGCACCTCTGTTCGTTCTTTCGTTGATTGGAATGATTCCTCTTTTAGTTCGGTGATACGTATTTTTGCATAAGGCGAAAGACGCTTGAGATATTCAGCCTCAGCTTCTTTCCAGTATGATTCTTTGAGTTTTCCAACGGCGATGATGTGGATGTTGAACATACTTGTTTAGTGTAATGTAACCCACCAGCGCATGAGTGGCTTGCCGTTTTCAAGAGAGGGAATGACATCTTGAAGTACCCCGCCATTATTTTTTGCCACTTTTTGTGATCCGAGATTATCTTCGTTACAAGTAATTAAGACTTTCTCAAGGCCAAGTTTTTTTGCTTCTTTTAGTGTTAGTGCAAGGCCCTTTGTTGCATACCCCATCCCACGTTTTGTCGGACGAATGTAGTAACCTATATGTCCACCATATTGTTCTAAGCGTTTATTTAATGTATGACGCAATGAGAATCTTCCAATAAATGTATCATTATCTATCAGCCAAAATAATGTATCCGGAACTGTCTTTGACGGATCAACCCCGCGCATGCGTGCTTGATATTCCTCTGCAAATGCGTCAAAATCCTCATTGATCTTTTTTTCATCAAACTGGAGTTCAATGCCTTCAGCATGGAATTCTTTGAGTGCTTCGAGAAAGCTCATTTTGTATTGAATATGTGGAAGAATTAGTTTCATATCGCCTGAGTACGTACTATAGCGGTCCCCTCATATTTCGTCAATTTCCCTTCTATTTTTTAATCATCCACATTCTTTCCACATCTGTTCACAAGGAGGACTTGACAAGCCTTTTATCCCCATGTAGAATGCGAAGGCAATTCAAGAAGGAACACATCTTCTTGGCACCACGTCCCTGCACTGCTTGGACCTCTGGGACAAATTTCTTATACAACAAAACATCATGTATACATTTGTCTTCAACCTGAGGTAACCAGCAGTCAGCAATCACATATTTGTTGACCGCTTGAAAGCGGTCTTTCTTATTCCAAAAAATCTCATCCATCACATCTTGTCCATCATCAAACATGGACAAGAGTTGTAAGATCAGATTACGGATAGCACCTTACAATTCATGTAAAGCATATTCCATGTAACAAAATTATGTGTTTCTTGGTGTCATGAAAATGACAAAAGAAACATGTGGGAAAAAAATTGCATCAAAATCCTCTCTGTTAGACACAGAAGAGGTAAAGCACAATTGTGTGTTTTCTTAGTGCGCAATATAAGGGCGTACGGTGGATGCCTAGACACTATTCAACGAAGAAGGACGTCGCAGGGTGCGATAAGCCTCGGGGAGCTCCCAAGCAAGCTTTGATCCGGGGATTTCCGAATGGGGGAACCCATCTGTGGTAATACACAGTTACTGTACAGTGAATACATAGCTGTATGGAGAAGACCTGGTGAAGTGAAACATCTCAGTAGCCAGAGGAATAAAAAGCAAAAAAAAGCTCATCGTTTATTCGATGAGTGCGATTCCCTTAGTAGTGGCGAACGAAAGGGGAACAGCCCAAACCAATACATTTTAGTACTACCTTAGTATGAATCCTTAAAGATTCATGATGAGGGTAGTACTTACTACGGGTACAAGCCTTCATAATGTATCGGGGTTGTAGGATAACCTAATTGATCTCTTGTAGGATCAGTATAACTAATGTCTTGTATAGTCGAAGACTCCTGGAACGGAGCACCATAGCGGGTGATAGTCCCGTAGACGAAATACGGCTTTAATTGTATAGGTTTTTCCTGAGTACGGCGGAGCACGTGAAACTCCGTCGGAATCCGCCAGGACTATCTGGTAAGGCTAAATATGAATAGTGATCGATAGTGAACAAGTACCGTGAGGGAAAGGTGAAAAGCAGCCCGGAGAGGGCGATGAAATAGTCTCTGAAACCGTATGTCTACAAAGAGCTGAAGTCCTAACTTTATACCTTCGGGTATAAAGGGGACAACAGTATTCCTATTGAAGAATGAGCCTGCGAGTGTGCTATATGTCGCAAGGTTAAGGGCCTTTGGTCCGAAGCCGTAGGGAAACCGAGTCTTAACCGGCGCTTAAGTGGCATATACACAACCCGAAACCGGGTGAGCAATCCATGACCAGGTTGAAGGGATGGTAAAACATCCTGAAGGACCGAACACACGCGCCGTGCAACACGCGGTGATGAGTTGTGGATAGCGGAGAAATTCCAATCGAACTCGGTAATAGCTGGTTCTCCTCGAAATAGCTTTAGGGCTAGCTGTATGCGTTCCCCTCAGGGGTAGAGCACTGGATGCGGCTGGGGTCCCTCGGGATACCCACTGCAATCAAACTCCGAATACTGAGGATTAAAAGCATGCAAGTTAGGCTGCGGGGGCTAAGCTTCGTAGCCAAAAGGGAAACAGCCCAGATCATTAGTTAAGGTCCCTAAATCAATACTAAGTGTAAAACGTGGTGGAGATTCTTATACAACCAGGAGGTTGGCTTAGAAGCAGCCATCCTTTAAAGATAGCGTAACAGCTCACTGGTCAAGAGTCTCTGCGCGGAAAATGTACCGGGGCTAAGTATTGTACCGAAACTATGGATTGTATATTCTTCCGAGAATATACAGTGGTAGAGGAGCATTCCTATCAGCGTTGAAGTCGGATCCGTGAGGACCGGTGGAGCGATGGGAAGAGAGAATGCAGGCACGAGTAGCAAAAATGCGTGTGAAAGTCACGCACGCCGAAATCCCAAGGTTTCCAGGGCAACGTGAATCGTCCCTGGGTTAGTCGGTCCTAAGGCCAGCCGTTCGCAAGGGCGGGTAACCGATGGACAGCAGGTTAATATTCCTGCACTTGGTATACTTTGTATATATATGTGGATCTCAAAGCTATGAGCGTTGTATGGCTACACGTCTCGCAAGAGAAAGACTGCGGCTTCGGCCAAAGCCAATTCATAGGAGAGAGGTTCCTAGAAAAGTATATATACGTTAGGGTGCATCAATCCGTACCGCAAACCGACACAGGTGGGAAAGTCGAGAAGACTAAGGCGCACGAGAGAAACATGGTTCAGGAACTCGGCAAAACAGCGACCGTAACTTCGGGATAAGGTCTGCCCTCATTTATGGGGGCCGCAGCTAAAGATATCACGCGACTGTTTACCAAAAACACAGCTCTCTGCTAACACGAAAGTGGATGTATAGGGGGCGATGCCTGGCCAGTGTCAGAACGTTAAAGGGCGGGGTGATTTCGATTTATCGAAAGTAGCTCTAAACTGAAGCGCTGATGAACGCCGGCGGTAACTATAACCGTCCTAAGGTAGCGAAATTCCTTGTCGGGTAAGTTCCGACCCGCACGAATGGCACAACGGTGTGATAACTGTCTTAACCATGTACTCGGCGAAAATGCAATTGTCGTGAAGATGCGACATTCCCGCAGCAGGACGAAAAGACCCCGTGAAGCTTTACTACAGTTTGATATTGACTTATTTCTTCATATGTTCAGCATAGGTGGGAGCCTTCGGGCACCAGTGAGATACCACCCTTATGCTGTGATAAGTCTAACCGGACTCCATGAATCGGGAGTCTGGGACAGTATCTGATGGGTAGTTTAACTGGGGCGGTTGCCTCCCAAAATGTAACGGAGGCGTTTACAAAGGTTGACTTGCTCCGGATGGAAATCGGAGTGGACGTGCAAACGCATAAGTCAGCTTTACTGCAAGGGCTACCACCCGCGCAGTCGCGAAAGCGGAAGTTAGTGATCCGACCGTACGAAATAGGACGGCGGAAGCTCATCGGATAAAAGTTACTCCGGGGATAACAGGCTGATCCCACCCAAGCGTCCACAGCGACGGTGGGGTTTGGCACCTCGATGTCGGCTCATCGCATCCTGGGGCTGAAGAAGGTCCCAAGGGTTTGGCTGTTCGCCAATTAAAGCGGTACGCGAGCTGGGTTCAGAACGTCGTGAGACAGTTCGGTCTCCTATCCGCTGTGGGCGTGGAATGTTGAGGAAACTCATCCCTAGTACGAGAGGACCGGGATGGACGAACCTCTTGTGTACCGGTTGTTCTGCCAAGAGCATTGCCGGGTAGCGAAGTTCGGTACGGATAAGCGCTGAAAGCATCTAAGCGCGAAGCCGTTTCCAAGATTAACATTCATTATTAGACTCGTTCTAGACTAGGACGTTGATAGGCGCTATGTAGAAGGCTGGCAACAGCTGCAGCAGAGGCGTACTAATAGTCAAGCGTACTAAGGAGACACACAGCAGTGCTGTTTGTAATTTTTAGTACCACGCGCAGTTATATAAAATTGAATATTGCTTTACATGAGTACACTACTCCAAAAGGAGGTAGTGTCTTGGTGGTTTTTGCGCTGGGGGTACACCTGTTCCCATCCCGAACACAGAAGTTAAGCCCAGAAGCGCCGATGGTAGTCGCAAGGCGAGAGTAGGTCGCCGCCAAGACATTGCCTCTTTTTTATTTGAAAAAACGTTGCTCAGTGAGTAGCGTTTTTTTTGTTAAATTTTTTGAGTAGTCATTTAGCTTTTTTGCCTTGACATAGCAATATTTTTCATGTAGAATGCTGTCTATTCGCTTTTATACAAAGCAATGTTATACGTCCCGACACGTCGGGATATGTATGGCGATCTTTACAACACGTTACATTCGGAAACAACTCCCTGTGTGGCGAAGTATGATATCAAGCCGTTGATATTGTGCTCCGTCACACAGTGAGCCTAGGTTGGTTTTTCTGTGCTTTTTGGAGTCGCATTACGCGACTTTGACGATTGCGAAAGGTAAAAACCTTGAACATTAACCTGCATTTCTTGACCTACATCGAGGCCAAGGAGAATCCGATCACGTGCGAGGATCGGCACCGGGCCAAGCGCATCGGTCTGCTCTTGCAGCCCGGAGCGTTGCCTTTGATCATCTTCGACAGCGTGATCGATCGCGGCGAGCTCTACGAGGGCAACGTCGCCAAGGTGGTCTTCATCACCGGTGAGTACTACGGTGGCGCCAACATCGCCTACGCGACCAAGGGCAAGCTCCCGCTCGACGAGGTCTTCTACTATCGCGATATGGTCGAGAAGGGCAAGCCGGACGAGATCTTCGACTACGTCGATAGTGCCACCAACGCCTACGCCATGCGCTTCGGCATGATCATCGACGTGACCCGGGACCTCGGCGCCGGCATCGAGTCGTCCAAGTTCGACTTCATCCAGAACCGTTTCGGGTATCTGGACGTGCTGGTCATCGACAAGCAGGGCTACGTCCGGCGCAACTCGAACGTCTTCGAGTCCAATCCAGAGGAGCCCTGGATCCAGGTCAACAAGCGCATCGCGGACCAGAAGCGCATCATGATCAAGAACTGCTACGTGAACATCGAGATCAGTCTCGACGGCACGGTCGAGATTAACGACCGCGAGATCACCCTCTACGGCTTCAAGGCTGAGGAGATCTCGGTGCACACCGGTCAGCACAATCAGGCCCTGCTCCGCAGCATCGACAACCGCTTCGCGCTCCTCGAGATCCAGCCCAACGGTCGCGCCAAGGTGCTCAACGTGAGCCACGCCGCCCTGTCGGGCGAGAAGATCCAGCACAAGGTGTTGAAGGTTGTGCTCGGCAACCACAGCGAGGGCGTCCTCGTGGCCTACCAGGCGATGGACGGCAGCCCGAAGTTCACCAACCTTCCGCTTTTCGTCGCCTAGCGCCAACGGCGTCTTTCGAATGTAACGTCCCCCGGGTTTTCTTTCAAGAGAACCCGGGGCGTTGCATCATGTGTATCAGATATGGTACATAGCATGCAGACAAAAAATCCACCAAATCGGTGGATTTTTTGTTACGTGTTTTTTGGATGATACGTTCGCATTACTACCGCGAAAGACGAAAAGAGTATATTCCGACTACGTCGGAATAAGATTACAAGATTAGAAAAATAGTGACTTAATGGACAAAACGGTCGGCTAGAATTTAGGTTTTCCTTTCAAAATTTCATCAATAAGTTTTACTTTTTTTTTGCGAATAAGACCTCTGTGAACATTGAGTAATTCTTTCACATAGGTAAAGAATCCTTCGAGTTGGTTGGTAGTATTTGGGATATGGAGTTCAGGATATTTTTGGTAGGTAAATAAATATGGAAGATTTGTATTGAGGCTTTTGTATGCAGAACGAACTT
>MNVD01000034.1 GCA_001871445.1 Candidatus Magasanikbacteria bacterium CG1_02_41_34 | reverse complement strand
GCCGATTCCTTATTCTTCAATAATTTTGGCAATTTATTTTCGTTCAATAGCTTCAAGAACAGGCCAAATTGCATTTTGCTTATCATCTTTCCAGCCTTCAGACGCTTCTTTCATGCCTTTAACTATTTCTGCACGAATTTCGTCTGCATTTGGGTCTTGATCTTCCCAGCGTTCGCAGATTTGATCAATGACCTCATCTAGTTGCTTTGGACCAAACTCTAAACCATTGTTGTTAATTTGGCCTGCGATAGCCATTCCAATAACTCGATCCGGTACTTGAGAATAACCACCAAATGCAGTGGCAAGATCCTCCCAAACTTTTGTGTGTCTTTCCTTTTTTTCGTGCTCTTGTGGTGGCACGTTGCCTTCCATTCTTTCTGACATAGTATTTATGCTTAATTATTAAGTGAATTAATTATATCAAGTTATATCGACCGCCACCACAATAAATTGCCAAAATTATTATCAAATCAATAAAAGAGGCTTTTTATTATTGCGTATAACTCCTTATATCATAACTTCTTAAATATTTGGCTAAATTATGGTATAATTTTTTTAAAATATTGCTCACAGAGGGATTATCTGTGAATTGTTTATAATTATAACATTATTATGGAAAATGGCAAGACATTTCAGGCTCTGGAAAGAGAGCTCAGGATTAGAAATTATAGTCGTACAACCATTAAGTCTTATTTATACTATAATGAAGAAATTTTGAGATTTTTTCAAAAAGATTCACATCATATTACAATGGAAGATATAAAAAATTATCTGGATTATTTGGCAGATAGTAAATCTTCAAGTACTGTTTCTGTGGCTTACGGTGCTTTGCAGTTTTATTACAAAGTGGTCTGTGGAAGATCATTTTTTATAAATACCAAGAGACCTAAAAAAGAAAAGTCCCTTCCCACAGTTCTTTCCAAAGAAGATGTAGTAAAAATCTTGGATGTTGTAAAAAATAAAAAACATCATACTTTGGTAAGTATACTCTACGGTTGTGGTCTTAGAGTAAGTGAAGTAGTGAATATGAAAATGAAGGATATTGATTTGAATCGTATGATGATCCATATCTGTAAAGCCAAAGGAAAAAAGGATAGGTATGTAATTTTACCAAAAACATTGAAAGATGTTTTGGAAATACAGACACATTTGAAAAATAGTTTTGATTTTCTGTTTACCAATGGGCGTGGTGGTAGGTTGACTACCGCTAGTGTGCAAAAGATTGTATCCAACTCAGCCAAAAAAGCGGGTATAATGAAAAAAGTCTCACCGCATACGCTTCGTCATAGCTTCGCTACTCATCTGCTAGAAAATGGCACGGATATTCGCTATATTCAAGAATTACTTGGACATGCCAAACTAGAAACGACGCAAATATATACGCATGTGGCGAATAAGAATTTGTCTTTGATTGTGAGTCCACTTGATACTTGACATCCCCCTCACAAGGAGTACTATAGAAATACCATAGCAATGAAGCAGTGTGGCAACTGTGGAGCTGGTACAAACTGAACGAGCGTCTTCGCAATGTGCGGAGGAACTTGGGTGGAACCCCCCGCATTTCGTGAAAAGCGGGGCCCGAGACAGTGAAATATGCTGTCTTTTTTTATTATAAAAAGCAGAAAGCTTCCTCCCCTTACTAAGGGGAGGATTGAGGTGGCCCGCCTGCAATCCCGATTGAATCGGGAAAGCATTGCGGGCAGGGGTTGCATAGAAGCAAGAACGTTGCCTATGCGAAACCTCCCCTAACCCCTCCTTGGTAAGGAGGGGGCTAATGCTCTATAATCTAACTCTCTAACACCTAACACCTAACACCTAACACCTAACACCTAACACCTAACACCTAACCCTTTACCCATATGTCACTAGACTCACTCGACCCAATCGTGTCCTTTGCAAAACAGCGAGGATTTATCTTTCAGTCTTCCGAAATATATGGCGGATTGTCGTCTTGCTATGACTACGGTCCTCTCGGTGTAGAACTCAAAAATAATGTGAAAAAAGCGTGGTGGAAAGCAATGGTCCAGACACGCAATGATATTGTTGGCCTCGACTCTGCAATTTTGATGCACCCAACTGTCTGGAAAGCCAGCGGTCATATCGATGGCTTTACCGATCCACTCGTTGACTGCAAAAAATGTCATAAACGATTTCGTGCAGATCATCTTCTCGAAGCAAAAGGAATCAAACCAGATTTTCGACCAGGGTCATGGCTCGATGCAAAAATTCCATGTCCCGAATGTGGGGGAGATCTGACCGAAATTCGAAAATTCAACCTCATGTTCAAAACGCAGATGGGTGTGATCGAAGGAGAGGGAAGTGAGATTTATTTGCGTCCAGAAACTGCACAAGGCATCTATGTGAATTTTTTGAATGTCCAAGGGTCTATGCGAAAGAAGATTCCGTTTGGTATTGCCCAGATTGGAAAAGCATTTCGCAATGAAATTACTCCGGGACACTTTACCTATCGTACGCGAGAATTTGAACAAATGGAACAACAATACTTCGTGCATCCAGACGAAAGTAAGGAATGGTTCAATACGTGGAAAAAAGCACGATACGATTGGTATATCAATCTTGGTATGAAAAAAGAAAATCTTCAGATGCGCGAACATGAAAAAGATGAACTCGCTCATTATGCAAAAGTGGCGTTTGATGTGGAATACAAGTACCCAGGTATGGGGTTCAAAGAGCTCGCTGGTGTCCATCATCGTGGAGATTGGGATCTCTCTCGTCATCAAGAATTTAGCGGACAAAAGCTGGAATATTTTGATCAAGAAAAAAATGAACGTTTTATTCCACATATTATCGAAACATCAGACGGAGCAGATCGTGCAACGCTCGCATTCCTCATCGATGCGTACGAAGAAATGGAAGCGCGCAGTGGCGAAGATGATGGTAAGCATGAAAAGGAAGTCGTGTTGCGCCTTCACAAGGATTTGGCGCCGATTAAGGTTGCTATTTTGCCATTGTCAAAGAAAGAACCACTGCAAAAACTGTCACAAGAAATTCAATCAAAACTCTGGTATACTTATCAGACACAGTACGATGAAACAGGAAGTATTGGAAAACGCTACCGAAGACAAGATGAAATCGGTACGCCATATTGTGTGACAGTAGATTTTGACTCACTCGAGGACAAGAAAGTCACGGTGCGTGATCGCGATACGATGCAACAAGACAGAATCGATATCTTTGAGATACGTTCATACTTTGATGAAAAGTTTGGACGATAAGGTATTGATATGTCCGCCTTGGGTGGAGAACAGGAGCGTGTTGCTATTGATGAGTTGAAAGCGTGGGTTGATGAGAAATTTGCTCGACAGTAAATTCAAAATTTCTAATTTCTAATTTCTAATTCAAAATAAAATTTCAAATATGTCTGAAGAGGGGAAGACATTTGATCTTGAAGAAAGAACTGCGATTTTTGGTGAACGTATTATAGAGTTCTCACGGAAAATAGAAAAAGATGCGGTCACGCAACGACTCATTCCACAACTTGTCGCTGCAGGGACTGCTGTCGGAGCTAATTATTGTGAAGCAGATTGTGCTGAAAGTAATAAAGATTTTATTCATAAGATGGCGATTGCAAATAAAGAAATAAAAGAAACCAAGCACTTTCTTCGCATGATTGGCAAAGCGTGTCCACATCATGTACATGATGCGAGAAAACTTTGGAAGGAAGCACATGAATTGAATCTTATATTTTCTACCATTATTAGTAAGGCAAAACAAACAGAAATAATAAGAAAATTAGGTAATTAAGCATGTTATTTTTAATTTAAAATTGTTAATTAGAAATTTATGAGCGATCAATATACCGAAGTAACAAAAAAAAGCTGGGGCTCTCGTCTTGGTGGATCTATTGGTGGAATCTTTTTTGGGATTTTGCTGTTCTTTGCTTCCTTTGCTGTCCTTTTTTGGAACGAAGGTCGTGTTGGTATTTTTGAAACTGCAAAAGATGCCGTGCCAATAGACGCAACTGTCCTCCAGCAAAACGCACCAAAAGGACAACTGGTGGCAGCGTCAGGGCCACTGACAACTGACGACAAGATCAGTGACGGACAATTTTTGAAATCCGGAAGTTATCTCAGTGTTCGTCGAACGGTAGAAATGTATGCGTGGGTAGAAGAAAGCAACAGTACGACAGAAACAAAACTCGGTGGTTCACAAGAAACAAAGACGACGTATACCTATACAAAAAAATGGGTAGACAGTGTGCCAAATTCTTCAAATTTCAAAGTAGCAGAAGGACACAGTAATCCAAGTAAAAAGTACGAAAGTGTGGCAAATACTGCACCTACAGCAAACGTAGGTGTGTATAGCGTCGATCCAAATCGGTTTAGTATGCCAGGGTCAGAAGCCCTTGCGTTGACTGCTGATACTGTCACGTTGCCTGCTGATGGTGAAATCGTAAATGGAACATATATCTATGTTGGTGGATTTTCTATGGACAGCCCAGTTGTAGGTGACGTTCGTATTTCTTACAATGTGATTCCTTCTGGCAACACAATGACGGCGTTTGGAAAGCTTGATGGTGACAAGATTTCACCATTTGTAAATAAAGATGGAAAGACACTGTACGAAGCGCGCATGACAGGATTTGAAGAATCAGTTGTTGCTATGCAACAAGAACATTCACGTTCATTGTGGATTTGGCGTTTGGTTGGTTTTCTCTTGATGTGGATTGGTCTTGGTATGGTCCTTGCACCACTTTCCGTTCTTCTCGATGTGCTTCCATTCCTTGGATCACTCAGTCGTGGTGCGGTGAGTCTCGCAACAGGTCTTATCTCATTTGTCCTGTCTGTTGTGACAATCCTCGTGAGTATGATTTTTCACAATGTGGTAGCACTCGTTGTATCAGTCATTATCGCAGTAGCTGTTGTGTTTTATTTCTTCAAGAAAAAAGGAAAAAAACAAACACCTGCAAACGCTTAATCTATGCTGGAACAATATACTCTTCCAAATAAAGCACGCGTGTACTTGCTCCCACAAGAAAACGCATTATCAACAACCACACTGATTATGTATCCGGTGGGGTCTCGGTATGAACCAGAAAAACTTTCTGGGGTGTCTCATTATATCGAACACATGATGTTCAAAGGCACAAAAAAACGAAAGAGTGCGCAGATTTTGACACGCGAAATAGATCGCCTTGGAGCAGAATACAATGCATTCACAAGCAAAGAATATACAGGGTACTACATCAAGGCTGGTGCAGCGTACACACATATTTCTCTCGATATTCTCTCTGACATGCTGTTCAATTCTGTGTATGATGCAAAAGAGATGGAAAAAGAAAAAGGACCTGTGTGCGAAGAATTGCGTATGTACAAAGACAATCCAATCATGAATATTGACAATGTCTTTGAAGAATTATTGTATGATGGATGTGCACTTGGTCGTGATATTGGTGGAACACCTACGCATGTCATGATGTATAAACGAGAAGACGTTTTGAAATTTCATGATCGGTTTTATGGACCAAACAACATGCATATTTTTCTTGCAGGACATATCGGTGAAGAAGTTCGTGAGTGGATCAAGAATATGTATGGTGCTCAAAAAAATAGTGGAACGCCAACAAGAATATTCGAACCTGCAGCATTGGGCTCGAGTGCTGTGACAAAGCGAATTCGTGTTGAGCATAAAAAAGCTGATCAGGCACAATTGATGCTTGGTTTTCCTGCATTCCAATATGGTGACGAACAAAATAATCCTTTCCGCGTACTGATGGGAATTTTGGGTGGATCAATGAGCTCCCGGCTTTTTACTGAAATTCGTGAAAAGCGTGGACTTGCGTATACTGTTGTTGCATCTACTGAAACGTACCGTGACGTTGGTTATGGTTATGTGCGTGCTGGTGTCGAGCCAAAAAATATCAACAAGACGATTGCAGTTGTCAAAAAAGAACTTGAAAAGCTCATAACAAAGGGCGTTACCAAACGAGAGCTCGCAGATGCCAAAACACATATTCGTGGAGCAATGGAACTTTCTCTTGAAGATTCTAGTACTGTTGCGAGCTGGTATGCAAAGCAGGCACTTTTTTCTGATGAGATATTGACACCAGAGGAAAAACTTGCCAAGGTAGATGCGGTGACAGCTGAGCAGATTCAAAAAGTTGCAAAGAAAGTTTTTGATTGGAAGAAGGTGCGTATTGCAATTATTGGGAATGTGGAGACGAAGAATGTTAAGTTTTAGGTGTTATGTCCACTCAAAAAAAACCTTGGGATCTGATCACCAAAGATGAACGACGATACGCAATTGATAAGATTATGACGTTTTTTTCTGAGGAGCGTGATGAAGACATTGGCATGATTGCCGCGGAAGAAGTATTGGATATGTTTCTCGAACTCATTGGACCAACGCTTCATAATTCAGCTATCACAGAAGCAAAGGATTGGTTCAAGACAAAGTTGGCTGATATAGAAGTTGATTACGATCTTTTGAAAAAGTAATATGTTTTCAATATACTATGCTAACTCCTAATTATCTGTTATGACTCACATATTTGCGAATTGGAAAATGTATCTCAATTTTTCTGAATCCATGATACTCGCAAATCAAATTGCGACTATATCATATGACACAGAAAAAATTCACCTAGGTTTATTTCCTTCGGCGCTTGCCTTTACAGAAGTTGAAAAGTTGTATAGGGATTCTGCCGTAACCGTTGGTGCACAAAATGTAGCGTGGACACCAAAAGGGGCGTATACAGGTGCAGTTTCTGCACATATGTTTCGAGATGCTGGTGCCACATATGCACTTGTTGGACATTCAGAACGACGACATATTTTTGGAGAAACAAATGAAGATGTAAAGAAAAAATTTGATGCGTGTTTAGATGTTGGGTTGACTCCTGTCCTTTGTATCGGAGAAACAAAAGAGGATTTGGATGCTGGCAAACGTGAGTATCGACTCAAAAAACAACTGATGAGCGTACTTGAAGGCGTGTCAAAAGACGTGGAATTTTTTGTTGCCTATGAACCTGTGTGGGCTATAGGGACAGGGAACGCGTGCGATCATTTGCAGGCTGCAGAGATTCATGATTTCATAAAACAGGAACTGAACACATATACAGTTCAGTCAATACCGGTGTTATACGGGGGTAGTGTAAATCATGAAAATGTGGTATCCTATCTTCCACACCAAAGCATAGATGGGTTTCTCGTTGGAAGTGCATCTGCTGAACGTGAACATCTTATCTCACTCTTGAATGCTGTAGTAGCAGCATAGACTATGTTTAGCATTATTCCTCTTTTCCTCATTTTATTTTCCCTCGGTGTTATCGTGGTAATTGTTGCTCGAAAATATCCCGAGTTGACTATTTTGGATCTTGATACTATTTCTGAACGAAAAGAAAAACAAAAAAAGAAGGAAATATTTTCTCGCAAAGCAAGTCAACGTTCAAAAGAACAACATGCTCGCATGAAGGATGTTTTTGCTCCTGTTGGAAAGGTGTTTACAAGCATTCAGATATCATTTCGCAAGTATGTAAAAAAATTGAAGGATGAAGTGGAAGAAAAAAAACAACAAGTTTCACTGTCTCTACCAAGTCGGCAGCATCGTTCGCATGGTGATAATGCAATTTCCCATGTATTTCAACCAATAGAAAGTGTGTCTAAAGATGAAACTATTGATGATATGTTGAAGAAAGGTATGCGAGCATTGGAACAAGAAAATGCTCAAACAGCTGAAGCAGCATTCATTCGTGCTATAGAAACAGACAAAAAGGATGCACGTGCATATGAAGGTCTTGGAGATGTGTATCATAGTCAAGAGCAGTTGTTAGAAGCAGAAGAAACGTATCTGTTTGCTCACAAACTCTCGCCAAAGTCTGTGAGTATTTTGGAGAAACTTGCAAAGCTCGCACTAGGCAAAGAAGAATGGAATACCGCAATTCAATATTACGAGCAGGCAGTGATTATAGAAGATACAAATGCGACCTTTTTTGCTACCCTTGCAGAGCTTTTCTTGAAGGCTGGTCAACCAGATGCTGCTTATGAAGCAGTCTCTCAAGCTGTTGATCTTCTACCAAAAAATATCCATTATCTTGACATGCTCACAGAAATCAGTATAATGGTCGGAGACAAAAGTCGTGCAGAAGATGCTGCCCAGGCTATCCGAATGATTGATCCTGAACACCCACGTCTTGCAGCGTTCAAAGAACGTATCGCTGATATGGGCGACCAAAAGGAAACCAAAAATTAAAGATAACACATGCCAACTTAGCTCCCGCCCGCAACGCCTGAGCAAGCTCGGCTTGCGATGGCGGGCGGGCAGCTGGTAGAGCAATGGTTTTGCCCCGCCTGAAAGGACGGGGTCCCGTCCAGTGAAACTGGCGGGATAAACCATCGGTCAAGGAGGAATAATATGTATTATGTGTATATCTTACAAAGTACTGTTACAAATAGGTACTATGTGGGACATACACAGGATATCCAAAATCGGTTAGATAGGCACAATAAGAAACGTGTTCGATCTACGAAATCGGGGGTACCTTGGGAACTTGTGTATACAGAAATGTTCGATACAAAAGCAGAAGCCTACAAACGTGAAATGCAAATCAAATCATACAAAGGAGGAAATGCATTTCGAGAATTGTTATAACAATCATGCCAACTTAGCTCAGCTGGTAGAGCAATGGTTTTGTAAACCATCGGTCCGGGGTTCGAGTCCCCGAGTTGGCTCCAGAACAATAGATATGGGTCGGTACCGAAGCGGTCAACCGGGGCAGACTGTAAATCTGCTGGCGTATGCCTTCGTGGGTTCGAATCCCTCCCGGCCCACAAGAAGAACGTTCTTCATGAGAGAACGTTTTTTTTATTGTATAAATGAAGCGATCAACCGGGGCAGACTGTCCCGCCTGAAAGGACGGGATCCCGTCCAGGCGAAGCACTGGCGGGATAAATCTGCTGGCGTATGCCTTCGTGGGTTCGAATCCCTCCCGGCCCACAAGAAGAACGTTCTTCATGAGAGAACGTTTTTATTTTTTAGAAACTCCTCCACGGTTGACAAATTGATAAAATCTGCTATGTTTCATTTATCAAATCCCGTCGGGATTGTTCCTTTTACCGTGTTGCGGAGTGGCGAACGGAGTCGTTGCCCTTTGACACAAAACAAACTGGAGGCACGTGATGGACGTTGTGATTGGAATCATAGTGTTGCTGGTGATTTTCTTCGTCGTGAAAGCGGTTATGGAGGATCATCCACGCACAGGGACTGAAGCGTACGAGATGCGACAGAGGTCTATGGGAGCCAAGATCGAAAGGGATGCTGAGAGAGCAGAACGTGAACGGGAACTTCGTGAGAAGAAGGCAAATGAAGAAGCTCAAAGAGATAGAAAGCAACTCGTTGCTTTCCTACAGTCTTTGCCGGCACTCATCAAGCAGGCCGCACATGAAGGAAGAACGAGTTTGACTTTTTCGGAGGACTGCGATTTTCCCGACTCGTGGATATTCAATGACATAAGCATGTGGGACATAGAAGTGAAGAAGTGGGCAAAAGCTAGAGGTTATAAATACAAACGCTCCTATGAAGTGTGGAATGATGCTGATGATTCCGCACGAGTTATTAAGATCTCATGGTGACGGCCGGTACCCACTCCTGACACACCTACACTCACGCGGTACTCCGTGCGCGTTCCAGTCTCCCTGCCCGTCGTAGCGCAGACGACGGATCGGAGCAAACAAGGCCGGCGTTCTTCGGGACGCTGGCCTTCTTCATGTGTATTGACACATGCAAAATTTTTGAGTAGCATATATATATTCATTCATACTTGGAATGAACGTATGGTGCACGTTGTTGGTGGGTCTTACCCCGATTAGATCGGGGTTACTCTTCAACAATGTTCGCCCCGCCGCTTGCGAGCGGCGGGGCACCTGGCTTGGCCAGGTCCATCTTCTTCCAAGCCTAGCTATTTTTGCTATGGCAGAAAAACATTTTTTTACGTCAGAGTCCGTCACAGAAGGACATCCTGACAAGATTTGTGATCAAATTTCAGATGCCGTGCTCGATGCCGTGTTGAAAGATGATCCAGATGGCGCATGTTGTTGTGAAGTGTTTACGACTACCGGTCTTGTGGTTGTTGGTGGAGAAATCACGACAAAAACGTATGTGGATATTCCTGGTACGGTTCGTCAGGTCCTTACTGATATTGGCTATACTGATGATGCCTATGGTATCGATGCAAAAAGTTGTGGTGTGATGGTCGCAGTGGATGAACAAAGTCCCGAAATTGCGATGGGAGAAAAAGAAACCGAAGGGCATCCACACAAAGCACAAGGAGCAGGGGATCAGGGGATGATGTTTGGATTTGCGTGTACCGAAACACCAGAACTTATGCCACTCCCAATCATGCTCGCGCATGGATTGACGAGAAAACTCGCTGAAGTCAGAAAAAATAACACACTTGCATACTTGCGTCCTGATGGAAAAAGTCAGGTGACGGTAGAATATGAAGATGGCAAACCAAAACGAGTGGATGCTGTCGTTGTCGCTGCACAACACGATGATATGGATTTGGCAAAACTTCGTGAAGATATCAAAGAATATGTCATCAAACCAGTGTGCGGAGCGTATCTTGATGAAAATACAAAATTTTATATCAATGAAACTGGCAAGTTCGTGATTGGTGGGCCACACGGAGACACTGGACTTACTGGTAGAAAAATTATTGTTGATACCTACGGTGGCATGGGACGACACGGAGGGGGTGCCTTTTCTGGAAAAGTACCAAACAAGCAAGATAGATCAGGAGCCTACATGGCTCGCTATGTTGCAAAGAATATCGTCGCTGCAGGACTTGCGGATCGATGTGAAATACAACTCTCTTACGCGATTGGTTATCCAGAACCAGTAAGTGTGCTGGTAGATTCGTTTGGCACTGGAACGGTAAGTAATGAACAGCTAGAAGTTGCTGTTCGAGATGTATTTGATCTCACTCCTGCCGGTATTATTCGAGAACTTGATTTGAAGCGTCCTATCTATCGCGCGACGGCTGCATATGGTCACTTTGGGAGAAATGAATTTCCATGGGAACAGGTGAATAAGGTGGATGTGCTAAAGGCAAAACTGGGACAATAATGAAAGATTCTGTAAAAAGCACACCTTCGGGTGTGTTTTTTTTGTATATAGCCCACAAGGCTTTTTTTTGGTATACTCAGACCATTCATTTTTCTATTGATATGAACATTCTTCATGCACTCACCCTCGGCCTGATTCAAGGCCTGACAGAATTTCTTCCAGTCTCTTCTTCGGGACACCTTATTTTTGTACCGCATATCTTTGGCTGGCCTGATCAAGGTTTAACATTTGATGTCATCGTCCATTTAGGAACATTGTTCGCGGTAGTAATGTATTTTCGTTTGGTATTATGGCGTATTGTCAAAGCATTTTTTTCGTGGAAACCTGAACAGCAAACTGACGTGCTCAAACAAGATCGCATGCTTGGATGGATGTTGTTGCTTTCTGTTATTCCAGCCATTATTGTTGGATTGGTATTTGATATATTTAAGATAGAATTTCGTTCGGTTGCATTGGTTGCATACGGACTTATTTTTTGGGCGATCATTTTGGGTATTGCAGATAGGTATAATAGAAAACTTGTCGTCCACCGAGAGAATGTTACGTGGAAAGATGCAGTAGTGATTGGTCTAGCGCAAGTCTTGGCATTATTCCCCGGAACTTCTCGATCAGGTATCACGATGACGGCAGGACTGTTTTCAAAACTGTCAAAAAAAGAAGCAGCTGAATTTTCATTTCTTATGATCGTGCCGATTATTGCGATGGCTGGCGCACTGAAAGTATTGGAATTTCTTACACATGGTGGTGAGGGTGTTACGGCATTGCCTCTCACAATCGGTTTCCTCGCCTCAGCTGTGAGTGGATATATCGCTATTTGGGGATTACTGAAGATTATCAAGAAATGGAGCTTTATGCCGTTTGTCGTGTATCGTATTGTTATAGCTATTTTGATCTTGGTATTTTTGGTTTAGCATATTGATTTTTTCTTCATTTTCTGCTAAGGTCGAGTCCATATATGAATATATCGCAAGTATTCAAGACAATAGGTACATTGAGTCACCAGACTGGTATACAGGTGTATGTTGTGGGTGGTTTTGTGCGTGATCAATTGCTGGAACGAGATATAAAAAAGGATCTTGATTTTGTGGTACTTGGAAGTGGACTTGCATTCGCAAAAACATTCGCTGCACAGTTTTCAGAGGAAAATGGACGGTTGATTGAGTTTCCTGATTTTGACACAGCACGTTATGTTTTTTTGGAAGAAACGAACAGTGTTGCCGAAAATGGGGAGCAGGAAAAACAATATCGTACACTTCTTGAAGTGGAGTTTGCTGGTGCAAGAAAAGAAGCTTATAGAAGTGATTCTCGAAAACCCGTGGTTGTGCCTGCAACATTGGAAGAAGACCTGTCACGTCGTGATTTTACGGTCAATGCAATGGCACAGCAGATTCTTCCTGATGGCACACTTGGTGAGATTGTTGATCCTTATGATGGAAAAAAAGATTTGAAAGAACGATTGCTCCGAACCCCACTCGAGCCAGGAGAAACATTTTCTGAAGATCCTCTTCGAATGATGCGTGCAACGCGTTTTTCTGCACAGCTTTTTTTTGAAATAGAAAAGAAAACATATCTGGCGATGAAAAAATATGCTCCACGATTGTCTATCGTTTCTGCAGAGCGTATTCAAGAAGAACTCATGAAGTTGCTCGGGACGGCAAAGCCATCGATTGGGCTGTGGGCATTGTACAAGTCAGAATTGTTTGATCAGTTCATGCCAGAAGTGCCAGACCTCGCTGGTGTTGAGGAAGTCAAAGGATACACACACAAAGATAATTTGTCCCATACATTTGCAGTCGTCGATAACATCGCAGAACAATCTGACAAGCCACTTCTTCGATTTGCTGGTTTACTTCATGATATAGCAAAGCCTGACACGAAAAAATTCGTCGCAGATCGTGGATGGACGTTTGACATGCATGAACACCTCGGTAAAAAGATGGTGCATACTATTGGAAAGCGTCTGAAAATGAGTACTCGCGATATTCGTTATGTGTCAAAGTTGGTTCGTTGGCATTTGCAACCTATCTCACTCATGGACGACGGTGTGACTGATACACCTGTTCGTAGATTGATTGTGAATTTGAAAGATGAACTTGATGATCTTCTAATACTATGTCGAGCAGATATTACAACAGGAAATCAAAAGAAAAAAGTACATCGTCTCAAAAATTATGATTACCTTGAAGTACGCATTGCAGAGGTTTTGGAAAAAGATAAATTGCGCGCATTCCAGTCACCCGTTCGTGGTGAAGAGATTATGGAGATGTGTGGGTTGAAACCTGGACCGACGATTGGCAAAATAAAAAAAGAACTTGAGCGAGCTATTTTGGATGGGGACGTAGAGAATGAACATGATGCTGTGAAAGCGTATTTTGAAACGATTAAAGATGAATATTTGAAAGATCTTGAAGAATGGGAAAAATTGTAATGTACAGCTTATTGCTTACAACGTACAACTGTACTATACTTATATTACTATGTTTACAGATTTTTGGACGACGTATCTTTACGAACCAGTTTTCAACTTCTTGATTTGGATTTACAATAACTGGGCTCATGGCAATATGGGCTGGGCTGTTGTGTATCTCACGATCGCGCTACGTGTGCTTATTTTGCCACTCACGATTATTGGTGAACGCAACACGGCAAAAAATGAAGAAGTCGAGGCAGAAATTCTCAAGCTTGCAAAAGAATTTCATTATGACAAAGTGCAACAAAAGCAAGAGATCCGAAAACGATTGAAGCAGCGACGCGTACAGCCATGGGCAAAAGCACTCAGTCTTGCTATTCAGGCACTTGTTTTTATTTTGCTTTACCAAGTCTTTATCAACGGAATAACAGGCGTCCGCATGTTGAGAACGCTGTATCCATTTGTCGATTTTCCTGGAGAGATCAATAGATACTTTTATGGATTCAATCTGAAAGCAACACATGACGTCATGTGGTCTGGCATTGTGGGAATTTGGCTTGCGTTAGAAATTTATGTTGGGTTTAGAAAAAGAAGAGGGCTTCATCGTGGTGATTTATTTTATTTTATCTTTTTTCCGCTTGGTGTCTTTTTCTTTCTTTGGGTACTGCCGATGGTAAAGTCATTGTTTGTCCTCACGTCTATGGCATTTTCTCTTGCTGTACATGTGATGGTTCATCCATTTTTTGTGTCAAAAAAGAAGCCGGACGAAGCCCCTATAGTGTCAAAAAAATAATTGCGCTACATTTACAAAATATCTATAGTATGGTAGTTTACATCCTGTAGAAATTCCATATATCTTATGGCAGAATCACTCGACAAACTCATGTATTCCTTCGTCATGGAGGACGTCTTGAAGGGATTTTTTATTTATGTACCACCTGGCTATGTTGCCTGTGTGTATGATCTTGGTCGTGGTGTGTTGAAAAAGGTACTCACACCAGGGCTTCATTTCAAGATTCCATTTTGGCAAAAGGCAAAACTGTTTAATACCCAGACACTCGAGTACAGCATTTCTAGAGAATTCAATCCAGAAAATGAACGTGCCATGGGAGACATCCCTATTGCAGCTGTCTCTGAAGATGGCAAGCGTCTTGGGGTAGAAGGAACGATCTTGCTCCGTCTTGATGTTCATCAGATCCCAGCGATCTGGCAGACTATTGGAGAAGACTTCATTGCAAAGATTATTCGTCCTACTGTCCGCAGTCGTATCCGCATGGTGGCAAGTAGATTCCAGATGGAGGGTATCGTTGGTGCAAAGCGAGACGCAGTAGAAACTGAATTAAAAAATGAACTCGAGCGTATTTTCTACTCACGTGGTATTTACGTAGAAAACGTTTTGCTGAGCGAGATTGCGAGTGTCCAGGAGTTTAGTAGGACAGCAGAAAAATAAGGTTTGTAATGTTGCTGAGGTAACTGAAGTTTTTAAAGATAACTATAAAAGACGTGCGATGGAGATCGCGCGTTTTTTTAGGCTTGACTTTTTTTTACTTTGATATAAGCTAAAATAGCCATTTGATTAGAGGTGAAAGGATGGAGTCATCAGGTGTTACCTTGTTCAACGCCATAATGATAGAGACAATGGGAATGTGTGACAATGCCTGTTATTTCTGTCGGTATGGGCAGAGAAGATGGCAGGAACGTAGGGATGGAAAAGTAGTCGTCATGTCGATGAATACCATCACGCAGATTGTCAACAGCCTTGTATGTTTGAAATACACCGGGCGGGTCTCCTACTATGGGATCTCTGAGCCACTGCTTGATGCACGTCTGCCAGAGATTCTGAGCTTCGCCAAAAAGTCATTGCCGAATGCTCACCATACCATTATCACGAACGGCAATTTACTTAACCAGGAGATTGCCGACTTACTTTTCGCATCTGGCTTAGATCACATGACTGTCTCTGCTTACGATACTGCGACTTGGCAACGCGCTCATAGTATCAAAGGTGGATATATCAATGTCAAGGATCGGCGTCCAAGCACGGGTTACCATTGGGAAAATCGAGGTGGAAATATCGTTCAGCTTCGAGGCGAGTCGGTTGAAGGAAACTGCGCACGTCCCTTTACGGGAATGTACATAGATGCTCGTGGAAAGGTCTTGCTGTGCTGTGCGGATCTGTTTGGGGATGTTGTTATAGGTGATGTTCATGATGATGACCTCAATACCATCTGGTTTAATCCCGTTTTTGCACGGTACAGATCACTTCTTTCAATAGGAGAGCGGAGAAGTCTGGAACTTTGTGCTTCGTGTGACCACGATGGTAGAGGACATCGAAGAGAGGGTAGCGAATAATTCATGTGTACTTAAGGTAAAGGGTTCTCTTTACCTAAGTACGCGGGTTCATTTTTAGAAAAATATATATGTCAGAACAAGAAACAGGAAATCTTTTTCATTGGGTTGACAAACATGATAAAAATAGAGGTTGGTTTTTAGGCCCGTCTTCTTTTATTGAAATACCTTGGTTGCAATCAGAAAATGTGGAAGTCAAATGGAATGTAAAAAAACGAGGATGGAAACATACACAACCACAAAAACATGCAAAGAGGACTATCACTATTCTTATCTCTGGCAAAGTAGAAATATATTTTCCTTCATTAGACAAAAAAAATGTTTTATCAAAACAGGGAGATTTTTCTTTTCATGATAGTGAAACGATGCATATTACAACAGTCTTGGAAGATTGTACGACAATAACAATAAGATATTAGACGAAGGAGGTTGTGTTATGTGGATAACTCACCCTGTTGACACTCTTCCCAAAGGAGTGCTATATTATCACTCGTTATAATCGAGTGATAATTTGTATTCGAAAGCCATATCCTATGGACGCCCGAAAACAAGCCCTGCTCAAATTCGTGATAGAAGAATATATCGCTACGGCAGAGCCTGTAGGATCTTCTTTTGTCACGAAAAAAGGTGATTTTGACGTCAGTGCGGCGACGGTTCGCAATGAGATGCGAGATCTGGAAGTAGAAGGCTATCTGACCCATCCACACACGTCTGCAGGACGTATTCCGACAGAAAAGGGATATCAATACTATGTGGATACGATCATGGAGATTGGCGAGGTGTGCAAGACGATCCAAAAAGCAATCGATGACGCTGTTGCTGTTGGAACGGACGCACGAGATAAGGTAAAGCAGGTTGCGAAGTTTGCAGCAGAACATCTTTCGTGTTCCATTATCGTGGCATTTAGTGAGACATCTGTGTATTACACTGGGATTTCGCACTTGTTTGCACAGCCAGAGTTTCGAGATTCATCATATACAGTTCATATTTCAAAAATATTTGATCATTGTGAAGAACGACTTGGTGAAATGTATAGTCTGATTCCAGAAGGTGAGACAGAAGTCTTGATAGGAGCAGGCAATCCATTTGGAAGTTCTTG
>MNVD01000028.1 GCA_001871445.1 Candidatus Magasanikbacteria bacterium CG1_02_41_34 | reverse complement strand
ATTTCTAGTGAGACTGATCAAAAAATGGTGGCAGTGTTTAAGGTATTAAGTGATGTAAATCGGTATCGAATGTTTCGTATGTTGTCCGAGCACCCAAAAATTTCAATCAGTGAAATTGCGAAGAGTTTGGAAATTTCTTTGCCCTTGGCATCACAACATATTAAAATTTTGACACAGGCAAATCTTATAAAAAAGGAACGAGATGGAAAAAAAGTTTTTCCAAAACTTGAATACAACAATCCGTTTGTTCGCACGATTGTGAAAACAATCCAATTGGCAGTAACATTGAATACATAACATACTATGAAAAAAAATTCCTTAATTCTGCTCTCTGTAGTTGCTTCTCTTGTAACACTTGGTATTGGGTGCACAAAAACTGATATCAATAATTTTGATGAAGATACGTTGTCTTTTACTGAAAGAAATAATCAGATGTATGTTAGTGTTGTCGTTATGCCTGGAGTAAAAATTGTTACAACAACGGTTGCAACAAAAAATGCAACAAAAGTTTCAACAGAGATAAATACAACAACTGTTGAGACAGAAGATTATGGGGCAGCTTTTAATATCTATGAAAAAAGTGGATATCGTTTACAATTCGTTGGATGTTCAGGAAATCCTGGGTATATGACTATGAAACTTGGAGTTACGTTTATGATTGATAATCGGGATAATGAAAGTCATGAAATTGCTATAGCCAGCAACATATACAAGCTTGATGCATATGATTTTGCTATTGTAACTATTCAAAAGGCTGGTGACTTTAACATTACCTGTGATGGTGGTGGCGCAGCCCATGTATTGATACAAAATTAATTTATTTTTAATCATAAATATATGTTGTGGACTATCGCTCTTATCTTATTCATTCTTTGGTTGTTAGGCTTTGTGGCCTTTCACGTTTTAGGAGCGTTTATTCATCTTCTCCTTGGCATCGCTGTTATTGTCGTCCTTATACGATTGATCAAGGGTCAAAAAATAATATAATATGAAAAAAATAATTGTATCAATTTCAGCGCTATTTGGAGTAGTCTTTTTGGCTGGGTGTAGCCAACAGGCAACAAATAAAATTCAGCCAGCAACATCAACTCCTTTGACACAACAGGAAGTGCAACCATCTGCAAACCCAGAACCTACTACTTCCACAACAAGTAGTGATTCACATATATATCAAGATCAACAGTATGGATTTGAATTTAAATATGCAGGGGATGCGGTAACGAAAGAAACACCTTCAAACAGGTGGGGAACCGGGGTAGGATACAGGGCAGGCCATGCGGGTGACAAAGGGGCTTGGAGTGTATCTGCCAAGGAAAATACTTCTGATCAAACTCTCCAACAAGCGTTTGATGAAAATTATAATACATGGAAATCGGATGCCATGTCAGGGGCTGATTTTAAGTTGAAAGATTTGTATATCTCAGATATCAAAGTTGACGGCAAAGAAGCAAAAGAATTATATATAGATAACTTTGGTGATGTCGGAAGTACCATGGTTTCAGTTGTAAACAGCGGTAATGTATATATGATTGCTGGCGGACAGAAAAAAGGAGATCTTGACCAATTTCTTTCCACTTTCAAATTCACCAAATAAATTCACCAAATCGAATATATATAAAATAAGACCTAACACAGGTCTTATTTTATACCTAATAATGAGAAGTAAACGCACAGCAGATTTCTCTAAGGCTGAAGATGCACATGAAGCAATATGGTTGGGTTGTCAGTTGGGCTGTTAAAAAATATACTTACAAATTCCCCCCCAAAAGACGTTAGAGGCAGTTTTAGAAAACAAAATAGATTTGCATCTTAGTCTATCTTTAAGTCACGTATTACTTTTGGTTTTATTAATGATAAAGACATACAAAAATGCTCATTGTGCATACGTGCCGTTTTCGGTTTGAGGTAAAAAATTCCTTTTGTTAACACAATCTTTGTTATATCATACAAAATTTGTGTAATATTTCTCTTTTTTTTGCGTAATAAATAGTATACAATATTGACGCATAATGATGTATGCAGTTTTTTATCGTTTTTTATGGGTAATGTAAAAAAAACACTTCTTTCTCTTTTTGTCTTCGCAGCCTCCATAGGCTACGTCATCTCACAACATACTGGAGTCGATTTTGTAAAAACCCCTGCAGTAGTTTTGAATATCCCGTCTCAACAACCAACGCAAACACAAACTACTACTGTTATCCCTGGAAAAACACCTGCACCATCTACAGCCCCTCCTATAAACAAATCTACTACACCACCGACAAAAACAACTCCAACCCCAACACAAAAAACACAAGGGCAATACCTAGACGGATCATATACTGGGAGCGCTGCAAATGCGTACTATGGGACAGTGCAGGTACGAGTAGGGGTACAGGGTAGAAAATTGGCATCAGTAGATTTTCTTCAATATCCAAATGATCGCAGAACATCACAGTATATCAACGATCAGGCAATGCCACTCTTGAAACAAGAAGCGATTCAGGCACAAAGCGCGAGTGTCAGTGGTGTATCAGGTGCAACGTATACGAGTAAGGCATTTCGTCAGTCACTTACTGATGCGCTCTCTCAGGCAAAAAATATCTAATAGTGCTATGCGTACGACACGAGATGACATTATGGGCATGCCGATCACTGTGGAACTTGTCGGTGGAACACAGTCCTCGATCGATGCTATATTTGATTATTTTTATGCCGTAGATATACGGTTTAGTACGTACAAACTAGATAGTGAGATTATGAAGATCAATAGGGGGGAGATTCCTGAACATGCGTATAGCGACGAGATGAAAGAAGTGTTTGCGCTGGGAGAACAAACACGCAAAGAAACAAATGGGTTTTTTTCCATGAAAAAACATGATGGAACAATAGATCCTGCAGGTATTGTGAAAGGGTGGGCAATACGAAATGCTGCAAGACGTGCAGAAACACTTGGCTATACACATTATTTTATTGATGCGGGCGGGGATATACAGTCGTACGGCCTTGATGAAGAAGGGAAGCCGTGGACCATCGGGATTCGCAATCCATTCAACGAGCACGAAATCGTAAAAGTGGTACGACCAGATGGACAGGGCGTTGCCACCTCGGGCACATCTATTCGCGGACAACATATCTACAATCCACATACTCCAGGAGCAACGATAGATGATATCGTGAGTACGACTGTCATCGGACCAGATATTTACGAAGCAGATCGCTTTGCCACAGCAGCATTTGCCATGGGGAAGGATGGTATCCTATTTCTCGACCAGATTCCCGGTTTTGCAGGCTATCAGATCGATGCGAAGGGCATTGCAACCATGACACATACGTTTGAACATATGACCGTATGATACGTTTTATTGACAACATTCTTGATCATATCACCATGTACCGCCTCGTGCTGTATTATCTCGTGGCACTGCTCTTTGTATCATTTGTGTTTGGTTTTTTTGGGATCATGCCAAATGATCCAACGACGCTTGCATTTTCCACTTTTTTGATTACTCTCGTGTGTTGGGTGACAAACTGGATATTTGCACGCGTGTACAAGGCACAGACAAATGTTGAGTCTGTATATATCACTGCACTCATTCTCGCTCTGATTATTACTCCTGTTGCCGCTACAAACGTTGCTGGTGTTGGATTTTTGATCTTTGCATCTGTGTGGGCCATGGCATCGAAATATATTTTTGCAATTGGGAATAAACATATCTTCAACCCTGTTGCATTTGCTGTTGCACTCACATCATTCGTCCTCAATCAGCCGGCGACATGGTGGATCGGTGGCAATTTGGCACTGTTGCCACTGGTCCTTGTTGGTGGGCTACTCATGGTACGAAAAATACAACGATTTGACTTGGTGATGAGTTTTTTTGTCGTGGCGCTCATAACCATCGGCCTTACCTCTCCGCCAGGGATGATTGGCATGTCTCTGTCACAAACAGTGCTTCACTCGTCACTGTTTTTCCTCGCCTTTGTGATGCTTACCGAGCCACTGACCACGCCTCCAACAGCGTTACTTCGCATCGTGTATGGTGCGATTGTAGGTTTCTTTTTTGCTCCGAATGTGCATATTGGATCGTTGTATCTTACTCCTGAAATTGCCCTTCTGGTCGGGAATGTGTACTCATATATCGTGAGTCCAAAGGGACGGCACATGCTGACACTCGTCCGCGTTGATACGGTAGCAAAAGGGATTTATGATTTTATTTTTACGTCAAATCGTGCATTGTCGTTTCGTCCAGGACAGTACTTGGAATGGACCCTCGGACATCGCTATGCTGATGATCGAGGCAATCGACGGTACTTTACCATTGCTTCTTCTCCTGATGAACCAGAAATTCATCTTGGCGTGAAATTTTATGAACCAGCAAGCACGTTCAAGCGGGCCCTTGCACTCATGAAAGAAGGGGATACCATCTCAGCGTCTCATCTTGCAGGTGGATTTGTGATGCCAAAAAATCCAGACAAAAAATTGGTGTTTATTGCCGGTGGTATTGGCGTGACACCGTTTCGAAGTATGATTCAGCATTTGCTCGATACAAAAGAAGATCGTTCCATTGTCATGATGTATGCAAATAAAACATTGGCAGATGTGGCATACAAAGACGTGTTTGACCGCGCACAAAAAGAACTCGGAATCAAAACTGTGTATACACTGAGTGGCGAAAAGCGAAGTGTGCCTGGTATGGTGAATGGGCGGATCGATGCAACGCTGATTGCGCTGGAAATTCCAGATTACAGAGATCGCACGTTTTATATATCAGGTCCCCAAACTATGGTTGATATATTTCAAGATACCTTGACAGATATGGGCGTGTCTCGGTTTAAGATTAAGAGCGATTTTTTCCCTGGATTTGTGTAATTTTTGAAAGAATGACATACTCACAAAATAGAAATTGTCTATGAGTACCTACGAAAAAATTGCTTCAGTATTGCTTGGTTTCTTGGTTTTGATCATGCTGGTTTTTTCGTTTCGTGAATGGAAAGAACCACCAGAACACAACGATGGATCAGAGGAACAGTCGGATTTTGACAAGAGTTTTGGACAGAATTTTACAATAGGAAGGTTTACCAACGTCGTGAGTGAGCAGTTTTCACCTGAAGAAGAGGAGTATTGCAAATCAGAACAACTCGTGATTGTGTCTGTACTTCATGATATCAAAGAGCATCTGGAAACAAAGGGTAATGAAATTTTGCACGGTCAGGAACAAAACGCTTTTGAGGTGAATGACCATACATTGCAGATTTTATGCCACAAAACAGCAAAAATTGTCCTTTCAGATAGCGACGGCAGAAAGCTGATTTTGCAAAAAGTGCCATTTACTCGTGCAGTGCCAGAGGGCGATGATGGCAGTGATATTGGTACTGACGTTCATATCAATGCGACGATCGTGTTGCCTGGTGAGACCGAACCAGAAGAGCCCACTATCTCTGGAAATACATTGATACCAGATAGATACCTTGAGTTTGTGACATCGTCACCATTGCAATGAAGAAAATGTTGCGTATCACAGATTTTGTATATGCACGTTTCTTGCTTTTTTGTCAAATACTAAAAAAATTGCTTGATACAGGCAATTTTTTTTACTTTTTTTATCAACAGAAAAAAACTTGCTGTTTTGCATGTTTTGTGTTTCATACGTTCTTTTTTTCACAGTTTTTCTTCTGTTCTTGTATCTTTTTGATCAAAAAAAGTGAAGGCATGTGCATGTGTTTTTGTCAAAAAAAATGTGGATATTTTTTTGCTGAGTTATGCACTATATTATATAGTCTTACAGGGGGAAAAATGGTATACTTATCACACCTTTTTATTTGCATTGCATTGATGGATATTTTCAATGTTTTTCTGCGAAGTATAGCCAATTATGGCCCGTAGGAAATTACAGAAAAAAACAATACAACCACGACGCATCATATTCGGTTTCATCACCGCTAGTTTTTTGTTGTATCCGATCTTTGTTTTGGCAACAATGTATGCTCCGGGAGAGACGCTCAATCCTGATTGTGCACCTGGTACCCCGAGTTGTGGCGTGACTGCACCCGCCGTCTCTGGAAGCAACTCAGATATCACGTCGATCAACGGATTGACGACACCTTTGTCGGCTGCGCAAGGTGGAACAGGAACATCGACATATGCTGTAGGAGATCTTCTCTTTGCAAGTAGCACTAGTGAATTGGGTGTTTTACATATTGGAACTACGGGCAAATTTTTAAAATCAAATGGTACGTCTATCGTCTGGGATAGTATTCCTGGTGGTGATTTGCTCGCTGCAAATAATTTGTCTGAACTGACAAGTACATCTTCAGCTCGTTCCAATTTGGGATTGGTAATTGGAACGAATGTTCAGGCATATAATACTGGACTTTCTGACATCGCAGGATTGTCACTCACATCTGGAAATTTCATTGTTAGTGATGGCGCAAACTGGATGGTCCAATCAAGTTCTACCGTAAAAACAACGCTCGGCCTGGGCAATGTTGAAAACACAGCGTTGTCGACTTGGGGTGGCACTACAAGTATTACATCGCTTGGTACCATCGCCACAGGAACATGGCAAGGAACAGTGATTGCAAGTGGGTATCTTGGATTGAATGTCATGCTAGAAAATGAAAATATTTCATTGCTTACGAACGACACTGGCTTTGTGACGACCACAGGAGCACGAGACGCATTGTCGAGTTCAGCGATTGGGTTGAGTTATGCGACATCGACAGGTGTATTTACCCTCACCTCTGGGTACAACATTCCACTCACCGCGAGTACAACCAATTGGAACAATTTTTACGACACACCATCCACAGCGATTGCCCTTGGAACTGGACTGGCATGGAATAATAACACGATTCAAGCGGGATCTGGCTACAACATTCCACTGACAGCAAGCACCACAAATTGGAATAGTGCATACAACACTGTGACAGCATCATCCACAAGTTGGACAACGGCATTTGACTGGGGGAATCATGCCAGTGCTGGGTATCTTACTACAGAAACAGATCCAATTTGGATGGCAGCAAGTTCAAGTTATCTCGCAACAACAACGGCAGCATCGACATACTTGTCACAAGTAAATGCAGTTGCAACGTATTTGTCTCTTGCAGATTGGAATACAACCTCAACATTACCTGCAAGTATTCTCACTTCATCATTGACACAAGTAGGTACGATCGCGACAGGGACATGGCAAGGAACTGCGATTGCGAGTGGATATCTCGGTTTGAATGTGATGCTGGAAGGGGAGAATATTTCATTGTTGAATAACAATCTAGGATTTGTGACGACCACAGGAGCACGCGATGCTATTTCGAGTGGAGCATTGGGACTGACATACACAACAAGTACAGGACAATTTACCTTGACATCTGGCTATAATATTCCACTCAATGCGAGTACAACGAATTGGAACAATTTTTACGACACACCGTCCACATCGATTGCTCTGGGTACTGGATTGACGTGGAGTAGTAATACGATTCAAGCATCGGCAGGCTACAACATTCCACTCACGGCGAGCACAACAAATTGGAATAGTGCCTATGATACGGTGACAGCATCATCCACAAGTTGGACAAGTGCCTTTGATTGGGGAAACCACGCAAGCGCTGGGTATCTTGTTGCAAGTAGTAATTTGGCAGACATTGGTAACTCAAGTACGGCAAGAACAAATTTGGGGCTGGGTACCCTTGCGATACAAGATGCAAGTGCTGTTGCGCTGACAGGCGGTACTCTAGATGGTATTATGATAGGTTCTTCAAATTCGTCTACGGCACAGTTTACCAATGTTACCTCAACAAATATCACGTACACAGGTTCTCTCAAGTCTTCATTGACACCAGGGTCTATGTTATTTGTGGATGCCAATGGAGTATTAAGTGAGAATAATTCAAACTTTTATTTTGATTCTTCTGGTTTAAGGTTAGCAATTGGTACGAGTACATTTCAGTCAACTAATCCTACGTTGGAGGTAAAAGGTGTGTCTGAATTGCAAAGTCGAGTTATTGCCGGTAGAGATATTACCGCTGCAGGATGGCAGACAGCCTATTCTGTATGGGCATTTAGTGCGGAACGTGCTGTGATTGCAAAAAATAATACGACTGGTAAAATTGGATATTTGGCAGAAGGAGGTACGCAGGGATTGTTTATGGGTACAGCTGGCAGGTCTATTGTATTTGATGGTCGTACTCAGGCGGGTACCACACAGTTTGATCAGGCTTCTGGCTATGGCACGATACATCTGGATGGTGTGGCTGACTTTAATAATGCAGCCGTGACATATAGAGGGTTTCAATACAATTTTATTGATACTGCGAGTGCGGCAGGGTCTCTTATCATGGATTTACAAAAAAGTGGAACCTCACAATTTGTGGTACGAAAAGATGGGAATGTTGGGATTAATACGTCAACACCTAATTATAAATTGTCTATTGCAGGTATTAGTAGTGTTGCTTCAAGTTCGCTCTACATCTATCCATCTACCGATGGAACTTCCGAACGGGCAGCATTGTCGTTGGACAATTGGGAGGTGGGTCAAGATTACAGCTCGAATGGAACAAAGAATTTTTATATAAAAGATACAGCGAGTAGCACAGCAAGGTTCTTTATTGATAAAGCGGGCAATATTGGTATTGGTACGACAGCACCATCGTCGTCAATTCATCTTACATCTGGAAGCTTTACTCAAACCATTGGAAGTAATCCTACTATTGTTGGTAGTAATGTTGATAATACAAATTTGAATGGCGCTCAAGGTGTATATGTTTCAGGTGATTATGCGTATGTTGTGAATAGAGATGATGACTCTTTACGTATCATCGATATCACTAGTCCAGGGACGCCTTTAATAATTGGTGGAGTACAAAGTTCTTCAACACTTAATGGTGCCCATGATGTCGTTGTATCAGGTAAATATGCGTATGTTGTCAATAGTTATGATAATTCATTGCGTGTTATAGATGTTTCAGACCCTTGGCTTCCTAGCATTGTGGGTGGAATAAAAGATGATACTAATCTTTCAGGTGTACGCTCAATATATTTATCTGGTAAGTATGCGTATGTCGTGAGTGATACTGATTCATCTATGCGCATCATTGATATTTCAAATCCTACGTCTCCTTTTCTTGTAGGAGGTATACAAGATGCTGTAAATTTAAGTTTTGCATATGCTGTTGCTGTGTCAGGGGATTATGCGTATGTGGTGAGTTTTGATGATGATTCATTGAGAGTTATTGATGTTTCAGATCCTACTACTCCAAGTATCGTGGGTGGGGTAAAAAATGCATCAACACTCAATGGTGCTCAAAATATTTATATATCAGGAAAGTATGCGTATGTTGTGAATTATTATGATGCATCTATGCGTATTATAGATATTTCAGATCCTACTTTTCCTCTTATTGTAGGTGGTATTAAAGATGCTACGTACTTAGCATACCCTACATCAGTTTATGTCTCTGGTGGCTATGCTTATGTAAATAATAGTTTGGGCAGTACCTTACGTATTATTGATGTTTCCGATCCATTAGCCGCTACACATGCTGTTGTTGGAAGTTTACAAAATTCCACCTTAATGAATGGTATAAATGATATTTTTGTATCGGGTAAGTATGCTTATGTAGCTAGTTTGACTTCAGATTCACTTGCAATTGTGGATCTTACAGGGATTGAAGCACCAACGGCTAATATAGGTAATATTCTCACAAATAATCTTGAGGTGTCTGATAGCTTTACTGTTGATAACGATACTTATTTAGGTAATGGATTAGTCGTCGGTGGTAGATCCTTATTCAACGGTGCAATGTCTATCGCAGGAGGTCTAACGTTGCATAGTAATACTACTTCCACTATTGGCCAAGATGCTTTGGTCTCCTTGAAGTTCGATCATAATACGACAACTATGTGGACTATGGCACTCGACAAAACTGATAATAATTTATATATAGCTGATACGAGCACGAATTTTGGTGTGTATTTGACCCAAGGATCAGCTGGTGGTTGGTCAACTTTTTCTGATGAAAGATTGAAAGAAAATGTTATGGAGTTAAATGTCTTAGATAGAATAGATAATTATAGGGCTGTATCATTTGATTGGAAATCAAATGGTAGTCATGATATTGGTGCCATTGCCCAAGAATTATATAAAATTTTTCCTGAGGCTGTAACAGTCGGTAGTGATGTATTGAGAGATGGTAATAGAGGTGCCTGGGGTATCCAATATGCCAAACTTGGCGCATTGGCTCTCGAAGGTGTCAAAGAATTGAAACAAGAACTCGATGCATATAATGCGTTAATATTGAGTGGAAATATCAATGATTTTCTTGCACAAGCAAATCAGAACAATACCCTCAGCTTTGCAAAAGATGTTTCCTTTACCAAGCATGTATCGTTTGGCAAAGATACTGTAGGATCAACTTTGATTCAGGCAGGAGAAGATGGTGTGAGAGTTGCCTTTGATCAGCCATACGACACACCTCCTATTGTCAATCTGACGCTTGCTAGTGATGCTACCCTGGATACATATTTTGTGGATAGTGTTGATACCGAGAGCTTCACCATTCGTATTCGTCCTTCTGTCAGTCAAGATATTATGGTCAATTGGTCTGCTTTTGGACAAGTATCTATGGACACTGTCGCTCCTTCGAGTGCACCCACTGTTATCAATGCTTCTGGACAAACTGGGACAGAAGACAGTTTGACTGATATAGCCAATAATTACCTTACGGACCATGGGTTGACAGTAGATGGTACAACCACATCATCAACTGCTTCTATAGGGAATACCACTACAAATACATCGAGTACTGTAGAAAATAATGCGACGAGTACGCCTGAACCTGTATCCACACCTGTGGTCGACCCTCCTCCTACACAGACTGAAGACGTTATTCCGATAGTCCCACCGAGCTCGACAACGAGTAGTCCATAGTATATTCTCAGTATATATATATATTAATTTTGTATCATATATGGACCCATTAGATGAATTTACCCATGAACAAGATCCACAAGAGATCTTCGTAGGGAAAAAAATACAACAGAAACATATTGTTATAGGAATCATACTTTTTGTGATAGTCTTGATTCTTGGATATTTGTTGTTTAGTTATATAAACACAAAAAGGGAATTGCAACTTCTCAAAGATCCTGCTGCACAGGAAGCGCTTACGAAAAAAGAAAATGAAAAGCTTATTCAGATGGTTTCAAAGTTGATAGAATTACCAACTGGGCTTGATCCAGTCGTTGGGACGGTACTTGATGCCGCAAGTCTTGCCAAGGACCAGCAATTTTTTACCAATGCTCAAAATGGTGACAAGGTATTGATCTATGAAGATAAAGCAATCATTTATAGACCAGATTTGAATAAACTTATTAATGTAGGACCTGTGTATTTGGATAGTACGAGTACCGCGGGGACATCAGATATACAACAATAAAAATATATTTGTGTATCTCTTTATCACTAATGAACATCTGCTATGGCATTACAACATGATGTACATGAACAAACAAAAGAAAAAGATTTTCTTTCATCATTTCAGCATCCTCCACAAATGCGGAAACAAAAAAAAGGTGTGAAAACTTTTTTTCTTTGGGTGTTTATTGTGTGCACCGTACTTGGTGGAGTAGGAACGTACTATTTTTATACTAAGTATGACGCACTGCAACAGAACGGAAATATCGTTTCTCAGAGAGATTTGGAAGACACACTCACGAAAGTGAGTGCACTTATGGTATTGCCAATAGATGAAGTTCCGACACTCGCAACTATTTTGGATAACACAAAGTTGACTGGTCAATCATTTTTTCAGAATGCTGAAAATGGAGACAAATTATTAGCATTTACGAAGTCTATGCAGGCAATTTTGTATCGACCAAGCACAAACAAAATTATAAAAGTTGCTCCTATTTACATTGATACTGACACTACAGCTCAGTCTGGGGCGACAACACAGGAAGAATCAGTAGTGCCTGCAGTAGTCGAAGAAGAATCTCCTGTATCGACTACAACTTTGCGTATTGCGTATTATAACGGCAGCGGAGTACCAAACGTATCGTCACAGACCGAAAAAGTAGTACAAGGTGCCTTTCCAGATTATACGACAGCAATATTAGCCAATGCGAGTGCACAAGATTATACGAATACTATTGTTGTGGATATTTCTGGTCAGCATACTCCAGAGGTTATTGCATTGGCAAAACTTCTTGGCGCGACTGTTGGTCCATTGCCAACAGGAGAAAAACTTCCTGATGCAGATATTGTTATTATTTCTGGTAAATAGTCTTTATGAAAAGATGGGGGTACGTCATGTTTATTTTTGTACTCGCTGTCTTTTTGTCTCCAAAAAGTGTATTTGCAACATCTGGAACTATCCTTTCTGGACATTCCTATGCATGGAGCAATCAGGTAGGATATATCAATTTTAGTAATACTATTGTAAGTGATTCTGTGCTTACGGGCTATGCGTGGTCGCAAAATAGTGGATGGATAAAGATGAATCCCACGAATGGAGGTGTGACAAATGATGGTGCTGGAAATATATCTGGATATGCATGGGGAGAAAGTTTAGGATGGATCAATTTTGCTGGTGTAACGATTGGTGAAACTGGAATTTTTTTTGGTACCGCTAGCGGAGATTTAGTTGGCACACTTACTTTTGGTTGTACACAATGTGATGTGCAGACAGATTGGCGAGCGACATCAGCGACGAGTGGAACAGGTGGAACGAGTGGAAGTGGTATTCCTACTCCACCACCTCCATCTCCGCCAGAAACACCCCCGGATGTACCTCCTGAAGTACCACAGGACACCCTTCCTACTGGAGCTGTTGTTATAAATGCAGATGCAATTTATACCAACAATCGAACGGTGACATTGCAATTTGTTACTGATTATGTGGATAGTTATGCACTATCATTTAATACTAATTTTAGTAATGCTGTATTTTTGAGCATTGTTTTTTCGGTTCAAACGACACTTCCACTTGGTGACGGGGCAAAACATGTGTATGTACGTTTTCAAAATAAATATGGAATTCATGATGCAACTGATTCAATCATACTAGATACCACTGCCCCTTCGGCACCAAGTATTACGAGTGTTGATAACGGAGTTGAACATGGTATACGTGTGCGACCGCCCAAGATCTCTGGTAAAACTGAACCCTTCGCAAAAGTAATTCTCACAAAAACGACAGAAGGATCACAGGCTATGAATGTACTGTCCCTTGCAGGTGTAACAACGTACTATGTAGATGCTGATAGTCAAGGGAACTGGACATTTACGTTTGGAGGTATGTTATCTCAAGGAAGCTACGCCATGTCTGCTCAGGCACAGGATCAAGCTGGAAATATCAGTATTTCTTCATCCGTGACACATCTTGTTATACCTGCAGACAGTATTCCACCACCTCCTGACGAAACAATTCCACCAGCTCAACCTCCTGTAGATGGTACAGGAGGAGAAACAGATGCTGGCAATGATGCACAGGGAGGGAACAGTACTGGTGGGGGAGGAGGTAGTGTTTTTGAACATGCAGCAGAATTATTTTTTTCTACAAGTTCTATCAAAACAATCATGGATATAACGACGTCTCTTACTGAAACAACACAAGAGAATGTACGCACGGTCGTGAGTTCCACTAAGGCTGTAGCAGAGCAAATACGACAACAAATTGGAAAGATTACAGACCTTATTCCTGTGTCGGTACGGGACGTTACGCAACAAGTTGTACAAACTATACAACATGTTGCCGATAATCCAGACGTAGAAAAAGTAAACCAACAAATTGTTGCACCAACGGCTGTTGTGGTTGGCGCTAGCAATGTGGCTGTAGGATTTAATCTTCCTCAGATGTTATTATTTTTCAGATATTTGTTTACCCAACCTCTCTTATTACTTCGTCGCAGAAAGCACAAAAAATGGGGTACTGTATATAATGCCTATACGAAGCAACCGATTGATCTTGCCATGATTCGTATTATCAGGGATAAGACAAATACTATTGTAACGTCGCAAGTGACAGATATACACGGACGGTATTATATTCTTTTGAATCCTGGAACGTATCGCATAGAAGTACATCACGATGGATTTGATGTCGGAAGTTCCTTGTTGCAACATGTTGATCATGATGTTGTATTTGACAATATATATCATGTAGGTACAACCATTACTGTGACTGACAAAAAGGTGGAATTGAATCTAAATATTCCTCTTGATCCAACTGATGACAATGTCTCAACGAAGATCATTATTAGAGAGTACACAAAAAATGCTATTCAGTATGCTGTGAGTATGGTGGGCTTAGGCGCCACACTCTTATCATTATACATATCACCAAATATATATATATTGGCGCTTCTTGCCATGCATATTATATTTTTAATTATGTTTACGGTATTTCAAAAACGCCGAAGGACAAAACAAGTGGGTATTATTCGTGATGAAAAAAAGAAGCATAGATTGGGACGTGTTGCAGTTCGTATTTTTGATGCGACATACAATAAACTGGTCGAGACATCTGTGACTGATCGAAAGGGAAGATACGGTGCGCTCGTTGGGCCAAGTATGTATTATGTCACATACGACAAACCGGGGTATACCAAAAAGAAAAGTCCACTATTGAATTTTACTTCAAAAAAAACAGAGGGTATTGGTGGTGTGATTGCTCGCGATGAACGGCTTTCATCATTGCCTTCGTCCACGGCTACAAAAAAACAACCTACATCAAAAGATAAAAACAAGAAAAATACTGCAAATAACAAAGAGGACCTAACACGAACAACTATAGATGATGGTGACATTTCTCCTGATGAGGAAGAAGCATTGGGCGATATCGCGCAATACGGAAAGGGAAAAGATTCGTGATGTGTTAGTTTTCCCCTTTTTTTGTCTTAGATACACAACAATTTTTGTGAATGATACTATAACATATATATGATACATATTCTTGACTCACTGTTGCCTTCTATGATGCACGTTCATATGCTTGGTTATTGGATTGCTCTCTTGTTTGCCTTTTCGGAAACAGTCATTGGAGTTGGGTTGTTTATCCCTGGATCAAGTGCGTTACTGCTCATGGGCGCCATGGCAGCGGGAGGGAGTTTTGATATTGGTGACCTCATTTTTTTTGCGGTATGTGGCGCTATTATTGGAGATAATATCAATTATATTATTGGCAAAAAACTTGGATCCTCTGTCTCTACAAAAGGGTTTTGGTTTATCCGTCCGAATCATATACAAAAAGCATATGCATTTTTTGAACGCCATGGATCAAAAAGTGTGTTTTTGGGCAGGTTTGTGCCAAGTATGAAAGAAATCGTACCATTCATTGCAGGAAGTTTACGTATGCGTCGAGCTCGTTTTATGGTGTGGAATATTTTGGGTGGCATTGGGTGGAGTCTTGTGTGGATACTCCCAGGATATTTTTTTGCAACATCACTCAATACGGCAGCAGAGTGGATTTCACGTACAGGATTTTTACTGCTCTATGTTGTAGCATTTTTGGTGCTTGGTGCACTGATAAAATGGTTTATTGTGAGAAAGGGGCAGGCCATATTTCTTTTATTCCGTTCCCTTTGGGCGTCTTTCAAACAATCCTTTTCCGAAAATAAGGAACTCATTGCATATACCAAGAAGCATCCCCGGGTATTTTCTTGGATTGCAAAAAGACTAAACCCACATAGCGTGTTGGGGAGACCTGCTACGTTTTTGTTTCTTATTTTTGTGTATGTATCATTTTTGTTCGGTGGTGTTATTGAGAGTCTTATCAAGTCGGAGGTGATTACCTCTGTTGATATTCGAGTGTCTCATTTATTATTGCTATTCCGTGACAATGAGTCTGTACAGATATTTTGGTGGATTACAGTACTTGGAAAAGCGCATATGGTTCTTGTCGTTATCTGTGCTGTGTCAGCAATTCTTTGGGTATTGAAAAAAAGAATATATCTTATTCCATTTTGGGTCACTGTGTTTGGAAGTATTGCGTCGAGTTATTTAGGCAAAATTGTGTTTCATCGCCCTAGACCAGAGTTTCCTGTCTATCTTGAAACATCATTTTCATTTCCCAGTGGACATGCAACAATTGCGATTGCACTGTATGGTTTTCTTGCGTACATTCTCATTCGAGAGGTAACTTCGTGGAAGAAAAAGGTAAATACTTTTTTTGGAGCTATACTCCTCGCAGTGCTCATCGGGATAAGTCGTTTGTATCTAGGTGTTCACTATGTGAGTGATATTTTGGGAGGGTATTTATTGGGATTTTTGTGGCTCATTGTCGGTATTAGTATCACGGTATATTTATTTTCCCGTCAGAAAACACAGGATTCTATCGCCATACCAAAAAAAGTAAAGGTATATGTGAGTCTCATTATGGCTGCTGTATTGTGTTGTTACGGATTTTTTGCCATAGCAACACAGCCGACGATGCACATTCTCGTCGCAGCGCCGAGAGCAAGCAATGTGTTCGTACATCCAACCGATGTTTTTTCATCAGATCAACTGCGATATACAGAGACACTGACTGGACGCCAACAAGAGCCTATTTCTTTTCTTGTTCTTGCGCAAGACAATGAAACACTTGTACAAGATTTTGAACGCTCTGGGTGGTTGTTGGCGGATAGGGTGGATTTGGCGTCTTTGGTAAAAATTGCTTCTGCTGCATTATACAAGACATCATATCAGAGAGCTCCTATGACACCATCTTTTTGGAATGCAAAGACGCACGTATTTGGATTTGAAAAACCCACAGACACTGATACAGTGGGTGAACGTCATCATGCAAGGTTTTGGGACTCTGGGTATGTCACTGCTGAAGGACTTCGTGTCTATGTGGGTACGGCAAGTTATGATAATCAGATCAAGTGGGGGATTACTCACCAAATTAGTCCTGATATTGATACCGAACGAGAAACATTATTTCATGATTTACAGTCTTCTAGTGTAGTAGTGACGTATATCAAAGAAAAGACAGTGGATCCAGTTTTGGGAAAAAACTTTACAGGAGATCAATTTTTCACAGATGGACAGTTGTATGTGGTAGAGCTTGCAGTGATGGGAAAGTGAATTTGCAAACTTCTCACTGGAGATACACTACTCCGCAAGGTGCAGCAGAAATTTTATCCACATGGCCAAGATGTTACATTTCAAATAGGTGTTTTAGGAAAAATTACTGAGATAGGTAAGGCTACTGATCCACGACAAGGTCAAGATTTGCAAATGTCAGACTAACAAAAAAGACTCTTCAGAGTCTTTTTTATTCTTAAAGAAGACAGGGGAGCTTGCTCGGCTGTCCGAGGATATATGGTACAATCGAACATATGTCCGAGCACATCAAAAAAAGTCACAA